>CAYYNA010000166.1:2192-7785 GCA_964472815.1 uncultured Roseivirgaceae bacterium | reverse complement strand
AACGGAAGACAATAGCGGTAGTGGTGGATGCGGACCTGGAGTTCCAGTTTCACTTGCAGCTCCAACACTAATGTCATCTATGTAATAGGTTCCATCAGCTGTGATTGGGCTGTCAGACTGATCATTATCTGGCTTGATCACCAATTGGTTATACGTGTTTGCTGTACCTCCCGCTGGGAAGTTTGCAGGGTTGAAATCAATCTCAACTTCTGTCCACACATTTGCATCTGCAACTGTTGCAAAAACTGGTGCAGGGTTACCTATTCCATCCGGATTATCACTTAAGATCAATTCAAACCTGAAAGGAGTATTTGCTTTAGTTGAATAGACTTTGAGCTTAAGCACATTGTCATCAGAGAAATCTAATGGATTTGCATCTGCAGGGAATACATTTTGGATTCCAGCAAAGAACTCTGCTCCAGCAACTTTATCAACTTTTAAAGCAAAATCAGATCCATTAGTTGCATCTTTCGATGGGTTAGCTGCAATAGCAGAGGAAATTCCTGTACCAAAATTCTGGCTCGAAAGGAATGTTTCGCATCCTTCGAAATCTAATGGTAGGGTAGTAGCAGCAACTAATGTTTCTGTACATCCACCTTCTCCACCACCAGTGCCGCCACCGTCGTTGTAGAAGTATACATTGTCAATATATGCTTCTTCAACCAAGCCAGCAACGCTGATTAAGAACTGAGTTAATTCAGCTCTCTGCGTATTGTCTCCAGTAGTAAAGTCTGTTATAGGAATATCGATAGATACCCAAGATTGAACTTCCGCTTCGCCGATCGCTTTTGTATACTCGAATGAGCTTGTTTCGCCCATACCACCAGCGTGGTTAGACCACTTAGGATTAAAGATTTGACCAGCAACAAAGCCATCTGCAATCCAGAAATCCATGTGGAAATTAGTCATACCACTAGCATCTACAACTGACCCTAAGTTTGCACCTAAGAATCCACTCATAGTGGCTTTAAGAACATTATTATCAGCGATAGATACTTCCTCAAAGTTGGTAGGATCATCGAAATCAACATTCGTAAGACCTATTGCAGTCCCGTAAGCTTCACCATAAATGGAAATCACGTCCGCAGCATCTCTTGCTGGAGGAGCAGTAGGAGCAGTTGTCGGAGGGACAGTAGTGGATTCCACTTCTTCTAGTGCTACGTTGTTAATTACTACAACCCCAACCTCACCAGCTAGATCGAAAAGTACTCTGTTGTCAACACCGTCTTCACCAAATGATGCACGAAGATCTAGCTCATAGCGCTCTTCAGTCGTGGTGATATTTACCGTTTGCGAGTTTCCAGCGAAACTTCCACCATTCAGGCCAATTCCAGCAATAATACCTCTGTCAACACTAGATGAAGCATCGAAAGACAGCTTGTAAGTTTTGTTTTGCTCAATTGCCACTACTTGGCTAAGATTCACTGTGAATGGTTGCTCAGCATTTGCAGTTTCAATATTTACGATAAAGAACGTGTTTGTTCCTTCTTTTTGTACAGGCACTGGAGGAGGAGTTCCTTCTCCAAAGTTTACAAACCATGGATCTGTAGAACTTCCTTCAAAGTCACCGTTCATAACAAGTCCGCTTGGGAACCTTACTCTTACTGTTCTAGTCACCTGATCCGCTGCATTACCCGCTGCATCAGAAACATCATAAGTAATCACGTAGGTACCAGCCTCATCCGTATTGACTGCATCGCCACCTACTGTTATGTTATCGGTAATCGTACCGTCCACATTATCCTCAGCAGTTGCTCCCGCATCTGTATAGTCATCTCCTACGTTGATCTCCACTTCCGCATCTCCAGTTAAAGTAATTACTGGTGCAGTTTCATCCGTCATTTCGCCAACTAATGTGATAGTTATATCTTGTGTGGTACTGTTGTTTCCGCCTTCATTTGTAGCAGTTAGCATCACAGTGTATGTACCATCAGCTGTATAGGTTTTTTCTGGCTCGTCTTGGGTAGAACTCGTTCCGTCACCAAAGTCCCAAGAGTAAGTATTACCAACACCAGTCGAGGTATTGTCAAATGTTACTATGCCTCCTGTTGCCGTGTCAACAGTGAAGGTGAAGCTAGCCACCGGCGGATCTACCGGATCTTCATCCTCCGTACAACTTAACAAAAACATTACTGAACCTATTGCTAGGAACAGCGCTGCTCTTCGTATTAAATAGTTAATGTTCATATTAGTTAATTTATTGATTGTTCAATTATTGATATACTCTTACATAGTCCACAATCATGGTTTGTGGAAACCTGCTGTTAGCGTTTGGTGATCCAACATAAGATCCACCCACAGCCACATTTAAAAGAAGATAGAAATCTTTATCAAAGACCCAAGTACCTCCTTCAGGTAAGGAACTTGGGTTTAATCGCTGATAAAGTCGATCATCTACAAAAAAGTCAATGAAATCCGGGCCCCACTCTACAGCAAATACGTGAAACTCCGTATCAAATCGACCGTCGATCAATTCAAAGTCATCTGTAACTGCATTGCCACCGGAATAGCCTGGGCCGTGAATGGAACCAGCGATGATGCTTGGCAGTTGGCCTCTCAATTCCATTACGTCTATTTCACCTGCGCCCGGCCAAGGATTGTCATCAATGTCTGCCCCTAGCATCCAGAAAGCAGGCCACAGGCCTTGGCTAAATGGAGTTTTCAGGCGGGCCTCAATCCTTCCGTATCGAAACTCTCTTTTACCTTTTGTAATCAGTCGTGCGGACGTATAGGCACTTCCCTCAAAGGACTCTTCTCTTGCGGTAATCACCAAATTACCATTTCCATCCAAAGAGGCATTTTCAGGGCGATCTGTGTAATACTGCAGTTCAAGGTTACCCCATCCATCACCATTTGGACCATTGCCAACTTCAAAAGACCAGTTGTCGCTGCTTGGAGAGTCACCGCTCACTCCATCAAAATTATCTTCCCAAACCAGTTGGAAACCTCTATCTGGAAGTTCATTGGACTCTTCACATCCAGTGGATATTCCAATAAAGCAAGCCAGCAAAACGTAGCTGAAAGGTTTAATTGTTTTCTTCATCATTCTAATCATCTATCTAACTTCTAATTTTCTTTTACTCTTTGTAGAAATAAATATTGTCAATGTAGATCTCTGATATGGTCTCAGAAGAATTGAATAACAATAATCCGATCTCAGATCTACTGGTAAGGCCAAGGAAATTTGATAGTGGTACGTCTATACTTGCCCAACCATTACTTACTAAATCGCTTGCATTGACCGTAAAGCTTCCAGCACCGCCACCATTATAATCGGTTAGTTCAAATAGTATCCTATCGCCAGCTTGCAACTCTTCTCGAACGTTGATATCTATGTGAAAACGATCAAAATCCGTAAGATCAAGCTCAGGCACGGCCTCTGCTGGGAAGATGTCATCACCAAACACAATTCCGACAAAGTTCAATTCAGTGTAGCTGATGAATTCCTGATCTAAGATCGGAACTACGCCACCCAGTGTCGTTTGAAATGGCGCGAAGAAGGAATTATACCTCGATACAGGAACATTTGTATACGCGTCACTGAAAAGTGAAATCACATCACCTGGATCTCTTGCTGGAGGCTCAGGAGCAAAGATGAAGTCCCCAATGGAAGTAACCGTAATTGAACCTTCTGCAGACAGCTCATTGCTTCCTTCTCCTAAAGAGGCTGTAATCACTGCCGTTCCTTCTTGATTTATCGTGATAACCCCGTCATCACTCACGCTGGCGATGGACGGATCCGAAGTTTCAAAGTTGAAGTAGGCAGGTGCTGCTGTTACGCCAACATCTGTTCCATCCACATTGTAGATGACGCTAGCACCTGCTATTGGTATCGTTACTCCATTGAAGGTGGTAAATTCCGTATCTTCCCCATTGGCAATCTGAGCCAATGGCTGAGCGACACTACTGGTGTTCTCAAAACGAATTTCATCAATCCACATGGTGTAGCCAATTCCATTGGTTTGTCCAGTTCCAGCAGAGAAAAGAAACATTCCTTTTTCTTGCACCAACTTGGAAGGATCAGGAATAGGAATGGTATACTTTTTCCAACCTGAAGTGATCAGCAAGGTACTGATACCAGCGGCATATCGATCTTGTTCGAAATCAGATCCAAAACCAAAGTCCACTGATCCGGCAGGTAAAGAGAAAGAGGCTTTTGCATAAAATGTGAGTGCATTGTAATCCGTCAGATTTCTGCCATCTCCTCTATCGAGAAAAATACCTCCAATAAAACTCCCGTCTGGATCATCAACTGAAGGTACATCTATGCGAATAGACGCTGTTCCTTCAAAGAACTCATTCTCATCGACACCAAATCCATTGGTATTTGCACCAGCTGCTGGATCAAATGAGACAAAGAACTCATCTGTTAAGCTAACTGGGACATCTGTGAATATTTCAGCAGTTTTTGGGAACGTAGCGTTAGGCAAAACCTCTTCATCACGTGTACAACCAAAAACAACCAAGGCTACTATGAAGTATATCGCTTTTGTTTTCATTGTCTTTAATTCAATGTATTTCATCAATCTTGTTAGTCTCATTATCTACCTAGGTTAATGTGTAAGTAGGTGCGAATCTCCCATTCGTTTCCATTACCAAAGCCAGGAGCAGTTGGGTCAGGAACTATTTCACCTAGTATATCATCTACTGTGTATGCTGGCGCATATCTCGGAGAATACTGGTTTAGCGACCTCCAAGTAAATCTCATACCAAGTGTTGTGCTTGGAAGGAGAAACCAACCTGGTTTGGAAATAGATGTCGAAATATCAGCCATTACTTGTAATGGGAAGGTCAGGTTGAAATCTCGGTAGTAATCAAAAGGACCCCAGTCATTCACTTTCAAGTGAGAAGAGAACTTAACCTTCTTGTAGATGGCTCTTAAAGTACCTCCGTATCTTTCAATAGTTCTGTTAACTGGATCTGATGCATCTCCAGAACCACCATTTGCCTGCGCTGTTCCGCCGTAGATATTTGCGATGATGCCTAATTCAGGACTTAGCTTAGATACGATTCTGGCATTAACTTCCCAAAGATCTTCTGCAGGAGCAGCACCAGCTGCGGCAGATGGGATCCTTCCGTCTCCAGGGAAAATGATTGCTGCATCTTGAGAAGTCGGTAGGTTCCAATACACAAAGCCTAAACTGACTGCCAATTCTGCATCCTCAGCTCTGTCATTGTCCCACTCATACATCCAGCTGCCTGGCGTAGGGTCGAAAGTGATCAAAAGCTCAGCTGCTCTAGTCTCTCTGTTAGATCGAACCACAAATGGATCATCCAAGATATTTCTTAGACGTGCAGGTCCTTCAGCATCTCCAGGCATTGGATCGATGATAGGCTTCTGCCACATTCCATTCGGAGCAATTTGAAACTTCCCGATATTGTAAGTGAAACCTGAGAATATGTTATTGACATTACCGGAACCAAAGTCTTTTAATCTCCAACCGGTGAAGGTCTGAGTATAGTCACCACCAGCATTCGCCACCAAGCCTCTGGAAGAAGCTTGTCCGTACCAGTTGAAGCGTCCTCCTTCGTAGGTTAACTTGACTTTACCTCCCCAAGTGTCAGAGCTAAGTACCTCGTCTTGAAGTATTTG
>CAYYNA010000166.1:0-2092 GCA_964472815.1 uncultured Roseivirgaceae bacterium | reverse complement strand
GGGTTTGCGCCCCACCAAAGCTCTGGGCCGAACGCCACTTTCAATCCTTTGAAGGCTCTTTTACCTTCTACCTCGAATCCATTTGGTGCAAAACCGCCATAGATATCAATGTTTGGTCCGTAGTTGGCTTCAGGATACAATCCAAAAAAGTCCCCTTCATATCCCCAGTGATAGTGCCCCGTTCTGTAAAACCCATCAAGCCTGAAGAACTTATTATCCCATTCATAGGAAGCCTGATAGACTTGAACTCGGTTAGGGTTGGTAGTTATGGCAGTGCCATTTTGAGAAATAAAAGTCTGTGCACGGCCTCTATTTTCATAAAAGATTTCATTGATGGGGTTCTCAGCTACGTTCCCCAAAATATTGAATACTACGTTGGTACGTACACTTGCTTCTGGTTTTGCCTCAATTCCTATGAAATAGGATTCCATACGGTCAAAACCTTCCTTATTTGGAAAGCCTAAATTGTTAAGATCTGGTCTCTCGGTTGTGGTCATTTTACCACCAGTATTGAATGTAGAGAATTCAGCTCTTAGCTCACTAATCGATATTCTCCCTCCCCTTTCACCGTTAAGAGAAGTTTGATCCGCACGCGCTTTGATCACAGCATCAACTATTAGAATATTCGAGAAATGTTCGTTGATCCCAGCTAAGCTTGCATCTTCTGCGAATACATCGTACGAATGCGCTTCTTGTAATGCATAATAAGACGCTCTTGGATAAAGATTATAGAGTCCACGAGAGTTTGTTTGGCCTTTGGCACAAATACCAAACCATTCCTCATTCATGTTATTTTCGCCCTCTTGAAAATCAATGTGATAGCCTCCATTTGCCCATGAGGCATTGGTATTGTGGACGTCCAGATATTTTGTCTGACCATACTTCCACCAACCGTCACTGAACTGAAAAGTAAAGCCCCCAATAGAGTTTCCAGCTCTTCCAAGACCCGCAGCATTTTCGTAAATCTCTCTCCAGTTTCCGAGGTTAAAGAACGCTTGCATCCCTTGATCTTCGGTGTTGTTTTTCGCGTTGTAGGCATCCGCTCCAAACTCAGTAAACATAATCGGTAGATTCAACTCATTTTTTACTCTTTCAAAGGCATCTGTAAATGAAATACCACGATACATGTTTACACCATAGATATCTATGTCCGTACATTCCTCAGCTACGATTTCCGCGAAGAGTAAATCTCCATTACAAATAGCTACCGGGTGAGTTCCATCAATTTCTTTCATTTTGATAGCTGCCTCATTCATCAACTTATACATTGGTCTACCTCTGTTTTCGCCGATAAACTGCTTTTCTCCCTCATCATCTGGAAAGTCTTCAGTTTCCGCACCTGCCCAGAAAAGGCCGTAGTTATTCTCGTTTCCTAATAGGAAGAGTAAGAGCCCTGGCGTTGACTTGTATTCGTTTGCTAACGCAACAGCTTCCGACATCAGTAAGGATTTTGTTGCTGAGTCACGATAATCTGTTACTGCGACCCATGCACCATTAATTGTAAGACCGTACCGTCCAAACGAATGGTTTAGCATAGTGTAGATACCATAGGTTTCATATATATAGGTAATCCATTTGGGTGGCACACCAGTATACATCCTCACTGTATTCACACCCATGTTTTTCAGCATTGACATCTCAGCATCAAGCGCAGCTTGAATTACATCCTCTGACTGATTCCATAAACTGTAAGAATAGTTGGTTCCGATTGGGAAATAATCCCAGTTCATTCCATTAATCATAAATGGTTTTCCATCAACCATTAATCGCATTCCATCACTGTCCTTCTGCACCGATACCTGGTTTGATTGACCATAAGTAAATAGCGTACAGACACAGAGAATTAATCCAAGTAGTTTGTTCTTCATAAGGGTAAGTTTGTTAGCCGTGATCTAAAATGATCAGGAAGGAAATGGTCGTGTAAAAATTGAAATCACCAACACTCTAACCTCAAATCAATCTAGAATACACTTTTAATTAGGCAATGAAGATATTGCAGCATCGATAAAAAAAGAAAAAAAATACCTCAACAGATCTGCATTGAATTGAAGATCTGATAATGAAAGTCACAAATAATTCTAATTTTTTTAAA
>CAYYNA010000165.1:0-7795 GCA_964472815.1 uncultured Roseivirgaceae bacterium | reverse complement strand
GATAGACCGAAAGGGCCGGTACTACGATTTGTACACCTACCAAAGCAGGATTTAATCACTCATTTCTTATGCTTTCAGTTGGTTTAGAAACAGCCGCCTTATACGTTTTGAACGTTATGGTAAAGAGAGCAATAATGACAGCAATTATTCCACCGATCAAAAAGACAAACCAGTGATCTAGGATGTCAATTCGATACGAATAGGCATCTAACCAATTATTTATGAAGGTCCAGGCAAATGGAATTGCAACCAATGTTGCTACAGCAACTAAAGCAACGAATTCTTTTGAAATCAAGGCGATAATTTGCCTTACTGTTGCTCCCAAGATTTTCCGAATACCTAGCTCCTTCTGACGTCTTTGCGCAGAATAAGCAGCAAGGCCAAAAATTCCTAAACACGCAAGAAAAATTGATATCAGAGAAAATGAACTAAAAATTCGAGCTTGCTTCATTTCATTTTCGTAAAGACGAGCTAGGCTTTCGTCCAAAAACTCGTAGCTCATTGGAAAATTGGGTGCGAACATTTTGTACGTCTCTTCAACATCCATAAGCGTCTCTGATAATGATTCCTGAGTAGTCTTCACAACCAATCTTCTTTGCCATCCGCCCCTCGCTACTACTAAAGGTTCTACTTGATCTTTTAATGAGGCAAAGTGAAAGTCTTTGACTATGCCTACCAACTTTCCTTCAAAACCAAAGCTTGGTAGAGTCACAGATCTTCCTAATAGTTTCTCCTCAGCTAGACCCAGCTCTTGAGCAGCAGTCTTATTGATAATTAAGGCACCCGCATCCTCTCCCGTCAGCTGTGCATCAAAGTTTCGACCTGCGAGTAACTGCACATCTAGCGCATTGAGATAATCTACATCGGTAAAAACAGTTCGTGCTCTAAACTCATTTTCAATGCCTTCAACTTGCAGTACCGTGGCATCATGAAAACCACCCGGTTCTCCAGAAAGTGTAGAAACGCTAGAGATATTGATATTGGAAAGCAGTTCATCTTTGAAAACCGCGCGATGTTCTCGAATCTCCGAGTTATTCAGATCTATAAGAATAACAGCAGATTGGTCAAAACCTAAGTCTTTGGAGTTCAAATACCGATTTTGCAAAGAAATGAGGATAGTTGCAATGATGAGGAAAATTGAAATTGCAAACTGGGTAATGACCAATCCTTTCCTAAGTCCAACGTTATTGCCCAAGGATAGCCTACCTCTAAGGATGGAAATAGGTTTATACGAGGAGAGCATCAGTGCAGGGTAGACACCAGACGTTAACAGTGCAAAAACCAGTAGCAAAACAAGAAAGACTGGAACAACCGGGTCTGTCCAGCTTATCTCTAGTTCGACATCAAAATAATTGATAAACAGTGGATTAATTAGCTCACAAATGCCGATAGCCAGAAGTATGGAAAAAAATAGCACTATCGATGATTCACCAATGAATTGCAGCACCATCCGCATCCTATGAACCCCAAGCACTTTTCTTATTCCAACCTCTTTGGCGCGCATAAAAGACTGTGCAATGGACAGGTTGACATAATTGAAGCAGGCGATGAAAAGAATGGCTATACCTACCGCAATCAAAATCATCAAGGATGCATAGTTCCCATGTGACACTCCCCGATCGTATCTGGTTTCATGGTTGAAATAAATATCAGATAATGGCTCCAGTGTCAGTACCGGCTGCCGGCCTACTTTAAAATCCTCAGGAAAGTATTTTTTGATGAAGTCTGGAAACTGCGTTTCCAAGTACTCTGCTTGCGCAGTAGAGGGCACCTTGATGTAAGTAAATAGTCCGTTATTCCACCAATCACTAAACCATTCAAATCGATTGAAAAAATCTATGGATAAAACCATATCAAATTCTAGATGAGATTTCACGGATTGATTGTCAAATACACCGCTTACGATATAACTGAATTCGTTATCAATTTCTAACGTCTGTCCTATTGGGTCTTGGTCTCCAAAATATTTGCGAGCGGTTTCCAGGCTTATTACTATGCTATTTATGTTAGCCAAAACAGAATTGGCGGACCCTTTAACTAGCGGAAAGGAGAAAACCTCAAAGAAGTTTGCATCTGCGAAAAGAAGTCTATCCTCAAAAAACTTGCGTTCCCCAAATGAAACCAGTCCGCTCTGTGGATATGCTCTGGTCATATACTCGATACTTTCTGGGAAATCATTTAGCAGAGCTGGCCCATAGGGACCGGAGGTTACACCAATTACGTAGGGATCACCATTTATGTCTGAGGTACGAACAGCTCGGTACAATTGCGATCTTTCCTTTATGAAATTGTCTACAGAAAGCTCAGTCTTGATGTAGAAGAACAGAAAGAAAGAAGCAACCAACCCAAGGGTGAATCCAAAAATACTAATGAGTGTGCTGGATCTCTGGCGGTTTAGATTGCGAATTGCTAATAGTGGATTGAATACAAACATTGGCACTGAATTTTGAGTGTTGAGTGATTTGAGAGTGGATGGTCGCAAGTAGTTGATTACTTGAAACCAATACTTAAGTTTTTTGAATTTGGATTCGCTGTGCAGTTCATAAAACTCCAGCAGATCTCCTTGAACTATTTCAACTAGCTCGTCTTTGCAGAGCCACCGAATAAGTTTCAGTGACAATTCAGACGGTTTCTTCTTGCTAGACATTTACCGCTATAAATTCAAATGAAGGAACCTGGTTCCACAAGTTGGCTCGTAAGTCTTTGGCTTCTTTTAGCACTGCCTTGCCGTCTGCAGTAAGCTCGTAAATTCTTTTTCTTCGACCACCTCTCTCTTGCGTTGCACCACCCATTTCCGACTTCAAAAACTCCTTCTTCTCCAGCCTGCTCAATGTTGTGTGTAGTGCGCCCATGGAGATCGACCGGTTTACCTGACTCTTGATTTCCTCTCTAATGCGAAGCATGTAGGCTTCTTCCTGGAGGATTAGTACAATTAAAAGCAGTAGCTCTTCAAATTCGCCAAGGTTTGTCCCTTTCATTTGTTTCTATTTTGTAAATTTCTACGACAAAAGAAAGCATTTGTTTCGATAAAATAGAAACAAATGCAATACTCATTTAGGAAAGGCCTAAACTAAGCTGCCCATAAAAACCTAACCCCTGACGAAAATCGCCAGGGGTATCTCACTAACCTAACCGCAATCAACTACTACTTAGTATCTTATTATTCTTCTGTTCTAACTACCTCTATAAAATTTGATAGTTCAAAAACACCTTCTAGTTCCTCAAGGCTGCTCGTAGGATTCCCGTCAGCATCTGGACCAGTAAGCCCTGTCAGACCTTCACCAAACGTAACGTAGTAGATGTAGCAGTTACCTGCTCCTGCTCCGTCAAAATCAGGTGCAGTGAATGAAGGAGGTAATCCTAAAATTGCTCCTTGATCGTCTGTTACTATCCAACTACTTTGTCCTTCCAATGCATACCCACCTGTAACAGTGATTCCTCCTTCTGGAATATTATCTGCTGTACCATCTCCAACAGTGAAGTTGAATGGTCCCCCGCTTAGCACAGGAGCATCTAACCTATTTACTGCCACAGAATTAGATAGCGCAAAGACACCACTCAAGTCTCCTGCGTTCATTCCTACCTCAAGTCCCGCTAATCCTGTTTCATAATTGATGTACCAGACAAGGCAAGTACCAGAGCCAGCTGCATCAAAATCAGGAGCTGTGAAAGTTGGAGGTAGACCTAAAATGTTTCCTTGGTCATCAGTAATAACCCATCCGCTCTCGTCCAGCATAGTTCCTGCAACATCAACTGTAATATCACCCTCTGATAAGTTGTCAGCTGTTCCCTCTACAATGAAGTCAAATGGACCACCTGAGATTTCGGGAGCAACTAATCTATTGACAGTAATGCCATTTGACAGTTCGTAAACACCGGACAAGTCAGCCACATTGTTGTCTACATCCAATCCTGAAAAGTCCGAACCGTAAGTGATGTACCACACGAAGCAAGTTCCTTCGCCAGCAGCATCAAAATCAGGTCCAGTAAATGAAGGAGGAAGTCCTAAAATGGTACCTTCTTCATTGGTCACCACCCAACTACTTTGATCATTCACTGAAAAGCCTCCTTCTACAGTAATATCACCCTCAGCAAGATTATCTGCAGTTCCATCCACGATGAATGTAAATGGACCCCCATTTAAAACTGGAGCATCTAGTCTATTTACAGTAATAGGATTTGACAAAGCAAATACTCCATCTAGGTCATCAGCATCTAGTCCTACTTCAAGACCTGAAAGCCCTGTTTCATAGGAGATGTACCATACTAAACAAGTACCAGAACCAGCAGCATCAAAATCGGGAGCTGTAAACATTGGAGGAAGGCCTAAAATAGTACCCTCAGTATCTGTTACTACCCAGCCAGTATTCCCTAAATCTGTACCGGCATTCTCTATCGTAATCCCTCCTTCTGGAATATTGTCAGCAACACCATCAACAATAAAGTCGAAAGGACCGCCGACTAGACCTGCTGCACCAATCACACGATCTACCTGGATAGAATTTGATAGATCAAAGTTTCCCTGCAAGTCATTTGCATTTTCTCCAGCGGCAAGCCCAGTCAACTCCCCTTCATATCGGATGTACCAAATGAAGCAAGTGCCAACACCAGCTCCATCAAAGTTTACACCCTCCAAGTCTTCAATGGTGCCCGGAAGACCCAAAATATTGTTTTGATCATCAGTGATCACGAAGGATGAATTAGTACCCACTCCGTTACCATCAGTGGTGATTCCTGAAACAAAATCTGCAGTTCCGTCTACTATGAATGTGAACGGACCACCCGAGATAGCTCCAGCATCAACCATAATTGTTTGGTCGTCATCGTCATCGCTACATGCAGCCAAGAGCGCTACCGTAGCTAACAAGAAATAAATTCGTTTCAAAAAATTCATGATTATGTTTTTGCTTTGATTAGTTGTGCAATGCAACGGAGTGAACATTGTGAAACTGTCACAGGCAGATCATATTTCTCTCACATCTAAATCCTGTCTTTCACTCAATTCAGGCTCTGGAGCGTCTTAGCGCAGATAGTTGTCCCAATTCCAGATACAGTTGTGAAGTTTTTGTGATACTTTCTGCATTATTTGCAATCGAAATGGAAAGTAAAAGAGTCATTGTAATAGAAGATGATCCTGAAATCTGTGAGTTGCTAAACATCCATCTTCAAGACTTGGATTGTGAGGTGACCACCTTTCAAGATGGTAGAGCTGGTTACGAAGGGATACTTGAGAACGGATCTGATCTAATAATCCTGGATATTAAGTTACCCAACATGGATGGTATTGAAATCTGCCAAAAGGTCCGTGCACAAGACATTACTATTCCAATCATTATGCTCACCGCACGATCTGAAGAAATTGATCGTGTACTAGGACTTGAAGTTGGAGCAGACGATTACATGACTAAGCCTTTCAGTATCCGTGAATTTATAGCCCGGGTCAAGGCCATTTTCCGAAGGACAAAAATTATAGAGGAGCGATTAACGAAAGAAAACAATCCACAATTGCTTCAATTCGACGCATTAGCCATTGATGTAGAAAAAAGGAAGGTCACGATTGATGAGGATAGAATTGAACTCTCCCCCAAAGAGTTTGAACTACTCGTTCTCATGGCATCCAATCCAGGGAAAAGCTACAATCGATCTAGACTGCTTTCCTTGATATGGGGCTATGACTTTGAAGGCTATGAACATACAGTCAACAGCCACATCAATCGGCTGAGAGCGAAGATTGAACCAGATATGGACAACCCTAAATACATCATAACCACATGGGGCGTGGGGTATAAATTCAACGAAGAGCTAGAATCATGAACACAAACGCTGTTTCCACAAAGCTGATCAGAAAGATCATTTTCACCTTCGTTCTTTTAATTCTGGTTATTGGGATAGGTTACATTTTCATCACCTACTACTTCACGAACAAGTTTTTTGAAGAAACGTCTCAACGGCTTAATGCGGAGGTTGCTTCCCATGTTATCAATGAGAAATTTCAAAATGCTTCGCCTTTTCTTGAAGATGGAACGGTGAACAAGGCCCTTTTTGGTGATTTAATGCATGACATGATGGCTGTGAATCGAGGAATAGAAGTGTACCTGCTATCCAAAGAAGGTGAAATTCTGTACTCAGTGGTACTTGACCACTCGGACGATGAAAAGCCTGCCACAAGAATTGACACAACGCCACTAGATGAATTCATCGCATGCAGTGGAGATCGGTACATTCTGGCACAAGACCCAAGAAATCCTCAACAGCAAAAGATCTTCTCAGCTGATGAATTTTCTGTCGATGGAAGGGAAGGGTACATCTATGTCATTCTTGCCAGTCAAAAATTTGAGCAGATAACAGACTCTACTCTTGGAAGCTACTTCTTGAAATTAGGCCTTGGAGCTTCTTTAGCCACTTTAATTTTTGCTGGTTTATTGGGAGTGATAGTCATCTGGTACCTTACCAAAAACCTTCGAGAGATCATTGATACGGTAAAGAGATTTAAAGAAGGAGATATGAATGCGAGGGTGAGTAACGCAGATACAAAAGATCTTTCCGTCCTTACCGAAACTTTCAATGAAATGGCGGATACCCTAGTAGCTAATATCGACGAACTAAAGTCTGTAGAGCAGCTGAGAAGAGAGCTCATTGCCAACGTTTCCCATGACCTACGCACACCACTATCGATAACTAAGGGCTACATCGAAACGCTGCAAATGAAGAAGAAAAGTCTCTCGCAAGCTGAAACAGACAAGTACCTCAATATTGTCGGAAACAGTATCGAGAAGCTAGAGAAATTGATCGATCAGCTATTTGAATACTCAAAACTTGAGGCAAGACAGATCGTTCCGGAAAAAGAACCATTTTCCATCGCAGATCTAGCGCATGATGTTTTCGAAAAATACCAGCAGCTAGCACAGAAAAAGGAAATAGAGCTTGAACTGCTAGCGAAGAAGAACCTTCCACTTGTTTTCGCAGACATAAGCTTGGTAGAAAGAGTGCTTCAGAATCTTATAGATAATGCACTGAAGTTTACCCCCAATGAGGGAAAAATCACAATAGAAATGAAAGCAAGCGATACTTCTGTTTCTGTGGCCATCCGTGATACAGGAGCAGGGATTCCAGAGGAAGAGATTCACGAAATCTTTGAGAGGTACAAGCAAGCTAAGACTGAACCTAAGAAAGCCAAAGAAGGCGCGGGTCTTGGCTTAGCTATCGCAAAGAAAATCGTTGAGCTGCACGACTCTGCAATTCAGGTGGTAAGTAAGCCCAATCTTGGAACCACTTTCCAATTCCAGTTACCACTGGTCAGTGCATAGGCCATTATCTTAGACTTCATGGAGCAGCGATTGACGATCATCACTTTGGGTGTCTCAGACCTCAAAGTATCTAACGAATTCTATCAAGACGTCTTTGGATGGAAAAAAACAAAAGATAGCAATGAACACATTTCTTTCTTTTCTCTGAACGGCATACTGCTTGCGCTGTACCCTTCGGACTCTTTAGCGGAGGATGCAACCGTACGTCCAGAAGGAACCGGATTCAATCGATTCACTCTTGCCCATAACCTCAGGTCGGAAAAAGAAGTGGATGAACTTTTTACCTATCTGAAGGGAAAATCTGTAACGGTTACCAAAGAACCACAAAAGGTCGCTTGGGGAGGATACAGCGGCTACATCTCGGACCCAGACGGGCACCTGTGGGAAATAGCTTTCAATCCATTTTTATCAATGGACAATCTGGGTAATGTAAGCAACTAGTTGCTGTTCAGCTTATCAAGCTCTTCCTGCGAGTAGTCAGTCGGTTT
>CAYYNA010000164.1:0-7847 GCA_964472815.1 uncultured Roseivirgaceae bacterium | reverse complement strand
AATTGGGCAATGCTCGTTCTTTCAAAACAGTCCGTCTAAAACAGACGTCTATTTATCTGTAAACAAACGACTTATCCTATCTTTATAACTTAATGCAGGTGTTCTCGAGATATATTTTAGTCTTATTGACTCTGGCTTCTGCCCTGTCTGTCGCTGCTCAGCGATTTTCTGAAGACAAAACAGAATTTAGGGCCCAAGCAATCAGCAGACTTCAAGCTATTGGGACAGAGCCCGCGAAGAAAATTGCATTTGATTTCAAGAATGCATGGGATGGCAAGTTCACTTCACTACAACAAGACAAGGCCCATCAGATAGCCCTTCGGATGCAGCAAAAGGGCTACCAGTTTTATCCGTATTTCTACCATTACTTTACCTATTTAGCCTATTCCGTAGCTCAAGAAAACCTTCAGAGAGACAAACTTTCGAAGGTGCTTGAGATCAATGAGCAGGTAGTAGAAACGCTTTCCAAAAGTGAATATCAAGAGTTCCTTTTTGGCCTAAACATATTCTTTGCTCGCAGATACCTGAGCCTAGACAAGAACCTGGTAGTTCAGTTACCAGATGGAAGCTACAATTTTGACCTACTGGATGATTATGTAGAAATTGTTGAGGATGAGGTAATTGAAGAGGATACTGTTGCCGTCGTGGTGGCAGAAGAAGTAGTCGAAGAGCAACCGGAAGAGCAAGGTTGGGGAAATGACGATTCTTGGGACAATTCGAACGATTCTTGGGGGGATGACTCGTGGGGGGATAATAATGATACATGGGGTAATGATGACTCATGGGGAGATTCCGATGATAGCTGGGGCAGCAGCGATGACAGTTGGGGTAACGATTCATGGGGAGATGATTCATCTGAGTCTAGCGACACTTGGGGATCTGATGATAGTTGGGAAAGTAGTCCTGCAGTACCAGAAGCTCCCAAAGCCGAAAGACCATCCTATTCCCCAGTTACCACAGATTATCTAGCAAAAAAGAAAGCGGCATATGTTGCACCAGCTAAAGAAGGCCCAGTCATTGAGCTTGTTAGTTCAAGGCTACTGATGGCGACCCCATATGATTCTGTCGTGATAAAGAATATGAACGGCAGCTTCCTTTTGAAGGATCGGACAATGACCGGAACACAAGGGTCACTCGATTGGCCACCGCTAAACAAAAACTTCCGAGGGGCCACAGTCCAGTTGAAGGACTTTTTCATACGCAGAGACCGAGCAGATTTTTGGACCCCAAATGCGACTTTGGAGTTTAGCGAGAAAGTAGGTGGGCCAGTGGAAGGTGTTTTCGAATATCGCAGTACGCCGAGACCCAAAAGAGCTTTGAATAACTACCCGATTTTTACTTCAAATGAAGCCGACATTAGTATCAAGCTGTACAGCGAGAAAATTAGCTACACGGGTGGCATTCAACTTAAAGGAAACAGATTGTTTGGTAAGTCTGTTTCGCGGGAAACTGGGACCGTAAGAATCCTCGATGGACGTGGAAACACCATTGTGTTAAAATCAAAAGATTTTGTTCTTGGGGATTCCTTGCTAAGCATGGACAATGGATCCATATCCATATTGCACGGTACTGATTCAATCTTTCACGAATCTGTCCGAGCAAAGTATGACGTAACGAAAGAAGAGTTCAAAGCTTTGCGAAACACGACGACCAAGCCTTTTCAGTCCTCTTATTTTGACGTTTCCATGAATGTGGATCTAATCACCTGGAACATGGAAGTAGACTCGATCTCCATGGAGATAATGAACGGTAAAGACCTACTTCCCGCATCATTCGAATCCTATGATTTCTATGATAATTTCAGGTACAAGAAAATAGCCAGAAGTCTCAACTTTCATCCGCTTAACCTAGCAGTACATTATGCTCAGAAGTTCGGGATCGATGAGTTCTACGTTGGTGAGCTTGCGTTGGAGTATGAAATCAATCAAAACTTCGCTAAGGCTGCAGGAAAGCTCTTGTACCAATACGGATTTGCGGACTATGATGGAGAAACAGGTTTATTAAGTTTATACCCTAAGGCTTTTCATTACTACAATGCCTCGGCAAGAAGAGTCGACTATGACAACCTCATGGTTCCATCCAAAATCAAGAGTGGCTCCAATGCTTATATTCAGCTAGACAGTGGTAAACTAAATATTCGTGGAGTAAGTAAATTCTACATCACCTCCGACTACAAGGTTTACGGTCAACCTATAGACAGTACGGTCACGCTATTAGAAGGAAGAGATTTGACTTTTGATGGAGACTTGCACGCGGGTGATTTTGACTATCAAGGAGTGGGTCATAATTTCAACTACGAGGAATTCTTGGTAAACATGCCACAAATTGATTCGATGAGAATCACTGTCCCTTTGCAGGATACCACCAAAGTAGACGAAGGGTTTAAGCAAACAGAACTTGCCAATCAAATTACGGGAACATCTGGTACACTTTTTATAGACAAACCAGAAAACAAATCAGGAAAGGAGAAATATGGGAGCTATCCACTATTCGCTTCTGATAGCGAGGCAGTAGTATATTTTGACGGGCCTGAGATCCTGGGCGGAGCATATGACAAATCAGTGAGGTTTCTGATCCCTCCTTTCAAGCTAGATAGCCTAGAACGAGAAGACGGGGAGTCGATAAGCTTTGAGGGAACCTTCAACTCAGGTGGTGTATTCCCTTCATTTGACGAAACCCTCCACGTTCAAGAAGATAAATCTCTCGGATTCATACATCAAATTCCGGAGGAGGGATACAACCTATATGGTACAGAAGCCAAGACATATGAAGAAATAAGGCTGAGCAATAGTGGTATGAGGGGTTACGGGCAAATCGATTTTCTTACTACCACGATTTACTCCGACGACTTCATTTACTACCCTGACTCTGTCACTTCGCAAGGTACAAGTGGTGTGATTTCTCCAGGAAACTACAAGGGTGCAAGTTACCCTGAAGCAGTTCTAGGAATTTTCAACATGTACTGGCTACCTCGAAAAGACAGTATGTACTTGCGTACGGTAAGTGATCCGTTCAAATTCTACAATGCTACAGCCGAATTGGAAGGATACGCGACAATCACGACAAATGGTGTATACGGAGGTGGCAAGATGCTCACTCGGGGTTCTGAGGCAGTTTCCGACGATATGAGCTTTACGGAGTTTGAATATGGAGCGCGTAATGCGTCATTTCTTGTGCTTACGGACGATCCTGAAAAACCTGCAATGGAGGGAGATGATATCAGGTTAGACTTTGATCTTACGACCAATACAGCAGTTGTGAGGCCAGAAAGAGCTGGAGTAGCAGCAATTTCATTCCCTTATGCACAAATGAAGACCTCAATAACAGAGGCTGTTTGGGATTTGGAAGATTCGGTAGTCACCATGATCAAATCTCCTCTAGTTGCGATTGAAGATTCCTACTTCTTCAGTACACGCAAGGAACTTGACTCTTTAGCTTTTAATGCTGAAAAAGCTACTTATGACATCAATACACAGGAATTAGAGGTTGAAGGTATTCCGTTCATAATTGTTGCGGATACCAGGATCGTTCCCGAGGGTAATAAAACAGTGGTCTACGCAAATTCTGAACTTAAGGAATTCACCAATGCGGAAATCATTATTGATACCTTAAATGGCTATCATTACTTAGATCGAGCAAACATCCGAATTCTATCAAGAAACAAATTTGAAGGAAATGCTTACTACAAACAGATTGTAAATAAGGATACTTTCGACATTAGATTTGACAGCTTCGAACTGCAAGAAGTGCCGGTTGGCGAGCCTGACAAAAAGGGTGTATATCCAACGCGACTCATGACTGTTTCTGGTGGAGAAGTCCCAGAAAGTACCAAGCTAAGGATTTCACCAGGTTTTATGTACAAAGGTTCCGTGATCATGTACGCTTCCAAACCTGCACTTGAATTGGACGGGCTCATCCAACTAGATTTCAAAGATCCTGAGTATAACGAATGGATCCAATTTCAAAGGACAGAAGGAGAGCGAGACGTTCGCTTAGTTGTTGATAATGCAGTATTTGATGGTGGCCTAAAAGTCAATCTTGGCATCCATCAAAACCTGCGCGACGAATATTATGTCACTTTCGCTGAGCAAAAACAAGAATCAGCTGACAAAGACATTTTTGTTGCCAGTGGCGAGTTGTCGTTTAATGACTCTCTTAAATACTACGTTGTGGAAACACCCTCCAAGACAAATGGAACAACTTACGCAGGGAGTACAATGATTTACAATGAAGAATCGGGTGATATAGTGATTGAAGGGCCGATCAATTTCATTGATCCAACCAATACGCAGATTCAAATGAAATCTTCCTTTTTAGGAGCGGGCAATAGGGAATCAATGGAGCTGAAAGGAGACGCTATGATTGCCATCGACATTCCTTCTGCTCCTCCTGGTGCGCTAGACGAAATGATTATTGACCTAACCGATATCATCGAGAGAATTGGACCTCCAACTGCCAATAAGATCAACACTGAATTCTTGTACAACCTTGGCAATACAACCTCCGACAAGATTGCGAAGGATTTTGAAGAAGCTAGCCTTAAGGAATACACTGCCTTGGCAGAGGTTTCCAGAGAAATTGAAAAAACGCTATTTATTTCTAGCGTGAAAATGCAGTGGAATCAAGAGCAAAAAGCCTGGCACAATACCACCAAAATTGGTATTTCTAATGTGCTGAACGAGGATATCAATGCAAAACTAGAAGGGTTTCTTGAGATCAAGAAAGATGAGACCGGAGCTGATGTTTTGAATCTCTTTATGCAGCCGGCCCCAGGAATTTGGTACTACTTCGGATACTCTGTTAATCAACTGATCATGTATTCCTCAAACAGCAAGTTTAATGAAGCTGTACAGTCAAAATCCAACGTAGATAATGCAAAACCTGGCGAACTCGTTTTAGCAGTTGGTACAGTCAATGAGACGCTCGGGTTTATTAATGACTTCAGGTTGAATTTCTTTGGCATAAAAGAACCCTACAATCTTGTTTCACCAGATGATATTAGTACGGAGGATGAGAGCTTCGATACGGTAGAAGAAGATGATGATGACGGGTTCGGGTTCGAATAGTATATCTAAGTAATCTTCTTCGATTTCCATCAGTTATGTTTGCACAAAATTCCCGCTATGAGTGCATTGACCTATATCCAAGAAAACAAAGAGAAGTTTTTAAATGAGCTGTTGGATTTGCTCAGGATTCCCTCTGTAAGCGCTGATCCTGAATTCAAAGAGAGCGTAGTAAAAGCTGCCAATTACCTGAAAGATCGGTTTGACGAATTAAACACGCAGGTAGAAATCTGTGAAACGGCGGGTTATCCAATCGTTTACGCAGAACATATTCAAGATGAAAGTCTTCCGACCGTTTTAGTTTATGGTCACTATGATGTGCAGCCTGCGGACCCCTATGACCTATGGGAATCTCCTCCCTTTGAACCAGTTATCAAAAATGAAAAAATAGTGGCCAGGGGATCTGCGGATGACAAAGGTCAAATGTACATGCACGTCAAAGCCTTCGAAGCTTTGCTCAAAACAGACAGCTTGCCATGTAATGTCAAGTTCATGATAGAAGGTGAAGAAGAAGTGGGATCATCAAATCTTGAAAAATTTGTTCGAGACAATAAGGAAAAGCTGAAAGCAGATGCCATTTTGATCTCGGATACGGCCATGATCAGTAATGATACTCCTTCTATCAATGTGGGGCTAAAAGGACTCAGCTACGTTGAGGTGGAGGTCACAGGCCCAAACAGAGATTTACATTCTGGGGTATATGGAGGAGCGGTAGCAAATCCGATAAATATCCTTTGCGAGATGATTGCGTCTTTGCAAGATGAAAGTGGGAGAATTACTATTCCTACATTTTATGACAAGGTTCAGGATCTTTCTGATGACTATCGAAGGAAGATGGCTGAGGCGCCATTCAGTCTAGACTCTTTCAAAGACGATCTAGGCGTTGAAGAGGTCAAGGGCGAGGAAGGATATTCCACAATTGAACGAACGGGCATTCGGCCCACGCTAGATGTCAATGGCATTTGGGGTGGCTACATAGGAGAAGGCGCAAAAACAGTATTGCCTTCAAAAGCTTACGCAAAAATTTCCATGCGCCTAGTTCCCGATCAGTCTAGTGAAGAGATCACTAAACTCTTTAGTGATCATTTTGAGAAAATCGCGCCAAAGTCTGTAAAAGTCAAAGTAACACCACATCATGGTGGGGAACCAGCAGTTACTCCCACAGACTCGATCGGTTATAGAGCTGCAGCCAAAGCCATGAGTAAAGCCTTCGGCAAGGAGCCAATACCAACAAGAGAAGGAGGAAGTATCCCAATCGTTGCTTTATTCAAAGAAGTGCTAGATCTAGATGCCATTCTTATGGGTTTTGGACTGAATGAAGATGCAATTCACTCGCCGAATGAGAGTTACGGGCTATTCAATTTTTACAAAGGCATTGAAACGATTACCTATTTTCATGAGTATTTCAGGCAAATGCAAAATGAAGAAGCATAAAGACGTACTTCTATAATATTCGTAAACATTTGTTTTGTGGCTTAAAAAGCCGATTTTTGCAGAGAACTAGCTTGTAAAGGGGTCAGTCAACCTCGAACCATAAAACCATCCATTTAACTTTTTTGACAACAAGACTCATTTTCTGAATGAAAGGAAAATCAATTTGGTTTATTCTCTTAATCTCAGCGGGGCTAACAGGCCTAGTGTTCCTCCAAAAATATTTTGGAGGCATAGAGAAGGAGAATGACCTAGCAGAAGTTATCGTAGAGGACATAGAATTGCCGGTTTTATACTACGGTATTCCAATCGATTCTTTCCAGGTCTCAGAAGGGAAAGTGAGATGGAATCAGAACCTTTCTGAGATTCTTGACAAATACAACGTTTCCTCTCAAAGTCTTCATCTACTGTCTCAGCGTTCCAAGTCGGTTTATGATGTTCGTAAAATAAAAGCTGGATCAAGGTACGCCGTAATACATGAAAACGATTCGGTTGCTAGAGCAAAGCACTTTGTTTTTGAGCCTTCATCTACAGAGTTTGTGGTGTACCACCTGGGTGACTCCATCTACGCTGAAGTCAAACAAAAGCCGGTAGAAGTTAGAGAGCGCACCATTGCAGCCGAGATCAATTCGTCATTATATAATTCTATTTTGGAACAAGGATCTTCTCCAATGCTCGTAAACCAATTGGTTGATGTTTTTGCTTGGCAAGTCGATTTCTTCCGAATAGCCAACGGAGACAAATTCAAAATCATCTTTGAAGAGGAGGTAGTTGATGGCAAAGTAGTAGGTATCAAAGACATTAAGGGCGCTTATTTTGAACATTGGAATAAACCATATTTTGCAATTCCATTCAAGGCAGGGGAGAAAACGGACTATTTTGATGAAGAGGGTAACAGTCTAAGAAAAACCTTCTTAAGGGCTCCATTGAACTTTACTAGAATAAGCTCTCGATATTCCTTGAGAAGGTTCCACCCTGTGCAAAAAAGGTACAAAGCACATTTAGGAACTGATTACGCAGCTCCCACTGGAACTCCAATTAGGACCGTAGGAGACGGAGTAGTCCTGGAGGCTAGGTATCACGGAGGGAATGGTAATTATGTTAAAATCCGACACAACAGTAACTACACTACGCAATATCTTCATATGTCTAAAATTGCTAAGGGAATCAGACCGGGAGTGAAAGTAAACCAAGGTCAAACGATTGGTTTTGTAGGAAGTACGGGACTAGCCAATGGTCCGCATTTGTGTTTTCGATTTTGGAAAAATGGACGGCAGGTAGATGCGTTAAAGGTAGACCTACCATCTTCAAAAGGAATTGATCCTGCGCAGATGGAAGACTTCCAAATTCACA
>CAYYNA010000163.1:0-7858 GCA_964472815.1 uncultured Roseivirgaceae bacterium | reverse complement strand
CAAGCTATTTCCTCTAAGATCGAAAATTTCGAAGGATCCTTTGCTATCTGTCTTGATATTAATTTTCTGCGAGATACTGTTTAGTGGATTTGGATAAACCAACGTTGAATTTTCATCTGTAATGGATAATGGTATTTCACCCAAAAAGAAGTTCTTAGCGTAATTGAAGGCATCAACACCGATTTCTATTCCCATAATTCTTCCGGGAATGTCATCAGCAGGCGGGTGAATGCCTCCCCAGATCCGCGATAGTGATGTTTGGTCTGATGCATCTCTATAGGTGGCCCATTGAAGTACTACATCCTCGCTAGGTCCGTCTTCAAAAACTAAAAATTCATTTTTCTCTGCAACGAATTCACCTACTCCGCCTGGAAAGAAGGGATCACCTGTTAGCAAAGTCAGTACTTCTGCAGCAGCTCTTGAGTAGGTGCTATGACCAGACACATATCCAGCAAAAGGAGGGGTTACAAAGGTAGGTCGCTGATAAGGCCACCAATTTTCGGCTAAGATCCAGCCAACGTCCGCAATATCTGTCTCTGGGTCATCAATGAAATCAGGTCCTTGCCAAGTGAATAATTTTATTTTGCCGACATTTTCATTGCTAGGTCCTGCTAAATCATCACCTTCTTTTACGGTCTCGATAAACCCATCTACAAGCGGAATTCCAAGTGAATTGTAGTTTGCGGCATTTTGATCCGTAGATTGACCTAAATCCGCCATGGCTCTAATGGCTGAGATTGGTCTTATGTAGTCATACCAGCCTTTGACTCCCCATGCAGAAATGGCTGCATCATGCATCGTTCCTCCCAATAGAAAATATGCTTTCACATCGAACTCTAAAAGCGGCAATTCTTCACCTGTTCCTTCAAATTTTCTTTCGAAAAGTTCATGATCCATTACATAGTTCAATATGGTAAACCAATGACCTGGAGGGGTTTCCGAATCTGGACCATCTGCCCAAAACTCTGCTAACACTCGTGAGTAGTCACTCAACTTGACTAGGTTACTTTCGTAGGGTAAGCCTGTATGTGGGTTTAGCTCATGTCCTTCTCCAATATCTCCGCCTTCTAAATAATTGTAGAAATTATCATAATCTTCAAAGGAGGTGGGCAGTTGTCCTGTGTTGCCAAAGTTGCCAGGAGATATATCTACTAACGATTCATCGCCTAGATGTGCCCCCCAAATTGATACCATTGAGAAACCCCATTTGAAAAGTTCGGAATCTGCTTCATTTTGGTCGGTCAAATAGGGTGGAGGTCCGGGATCATGGTAAACCCAATACTCATTGCCCTCTCTTTCGTAAACGGTTCTTTCAGATCCATTCATTGCAAACGGAATCACTTGACCCCATTCGGGACTCAGGAAATCTACGACTCCAGAAGGAATTGAATTGCCCGCTTGATCGATGAATTCATCAAAGAAAAGTGGCTGCCATCTGTTTAGATCAATAATTAATGGATTACCTGGATCTATAGGCACCAGGGGCGGATTGACTGGCTTGTAGAACAAATTGATGTAATCCTGGTCTTCATTTGAGCCATCTAAGAGGCCATAGTCAATGTAGGATTGAGCGATGTAATTGCCAAGAGCAGCAGGCTCAAGCGATGATAAGTCCGTTGAAGTGACACTGACATCATACCCCAGATCCTCCATTAACTCGTTAATGTTATTGAAAGTATTTTGGGTGCCTGGTGAGAAGCTAAAGCGATGTTTTATCAGACGATACGCCACATAGCTAATCGCTTCATTTTTGGCCTCTGGAGAACTGAGTGAAGGAAAACCTGAGAAGTCCACTTCATCTAGATACCCTCTTATGGACCTATTGAATAGGTAAGGAACGGCTACCTCATCATAGGCAGCCCAAGTATCGTACATCGCTGCTGAGACATGGAACAAATTCCTTGCATGTACAGTAGGTCTAGCGAAATCATTTCTGATCGCCTCTAAGAGGACTTCATTCCATTCTCTTGCTACGGAGGTTTCTTGGCTCCAAGACCAAAAAGCTGTTACGGTGAGCAATACACTAAAAATGGCTTTCTTCATTCTTAATTATTCTGCAATTCAATGTCCTGTATCCAGCAAACAAGCGAATCCAGTTGACTGACAGGTAATTTAGGACTGTAGTGATCCTCTGACCTTGCAATCTCTAGAATCATCTTCGATGCATCGGCTGCATCGTCTTCATCAGTCAAATTTGGAGCAACAGTAGCATCATGGCACCCAGAAGTGGCACAATCCGCTGACAGCATTTGCATGACGTCTTCGGAGGTAATTCCATTCAGGATTACGGGATACAATCCGAGAAAGCAATCTCTGTCATCTTTCACCCAAACACTGTACACACCAGCACTAAGTCCTGTGAAGGTATTTTCGAACGTGTATTCGGCATTCTCACCTATTTGATATCTGTAAGGCTCGATTCCGTTTTTTGCAATGATCTCCAGGCTGCCTCCTGTCCCTCCACACCCTGCAAGGGTGGTTAAAGCAATCGCCTTAACGGCTTGCACTCCTCCAATGAAGGTTCTCACAGAGTCTACACAACCATTTGCATCTTGTACCTCTATGGAATAGTACTGCGGCTCAAGGTCTGTAAAAATGTTAGAAGATTGCGGTGCTCCGTCGTTGAGACTATATAGGTAGGGTTCTTTACCTCCGGTAGCAGTAACAGTCAGATTGCCATTACTTCCCCCACAGTCGGCATACTCCAATTCACTCAATCTAATGCTAAGATTATCACACGTTACCACCTCACTGTCCTCGCTGCATGATGATAGTAAAATCATCAATATTACCCATATCCTCTTCATCAATTAATCTTTTGCTCCAAAGATTTAACAATATTGCTGACAACAATACTTATCAACCTCCAAATTAAAAACTATTCATTTTTTTTCGCTTAAATGTGTCTGAAAATTGACTCATTTACTTGATTGCAGCACCAGGCGTCTACGTTGACCTAATTAAATCAGTAATTTTATTAAAAAATTAGCTCTATGCGAATAAGTGGGCTTTTGGGGATGCTCTTCTTTGTGGCCAAAGTCTCAGCTCAAACATGCTGTACGGGTGGTACACCCCTTTTGGGGTCTTTTATTACACCTTCATTAGATAGTCGAGGTATCAAGGTGAGCTTTACCTATTCACACAACAATAACCATGATCTTTTCTCAGGCTCTGACGAAATCGAGGATTCGTTTTTGCAGAGGAAAGTAAACTCTACGCTATTACAAATTGACTATGGTCTATTTGACAACATCTCGATTTCATTGATTGCACCCTATCTCTTCCAAAATGAAACAATAAGCCAGTCTGGGAACAGTCAAACATTTACAAACAATGGGCTTAGTGATATTTCTTTTTGGATAAACTACAATAAAGTTTTTCCTAGTCTGGACATAAGTATTGCCGGAGGTGTGAAACTACCAACAGGAAGCACAAATACTACTTCAAATAACATTCCACTGCCATTGAGCCTTCAAACTGGGAGCGGCTCTTGGGATGGGGGTATAAACCTGCAGTCTATTTGGTATCCATTCGCATCGAAAAAGTGGTCATTTCAAAACCAGTTGGGTTTGAAGATCAATACTAAAGGGAAGAGTTTTGAAGCTCACCCAAATTACAGATTTGGAAACCTTGCGCAAATCTTAGGTGCAGTATCGTATAATTACACAATTGGTACTCTTGTTACCAACACGTTTCTAGGAGGAGTATTCCAGAACAGAGCGCAAGACGAGTTTAATGGAGGCTTTGAAAATGAGAATACCGGTGGAGAATGGATCAACGTCTTCATTGGACAAAGTCTATCACTATCCGAAGGATTTGACATTTCGCTAAATGGGCAGATCCCAATTTACAGGAGTTTAGAAGGGCTTCAGCTAACAACCTCCTATCAAGCTTCGTTAGTACTTAGCTACACAATACCAAGTAGAGATGAAAAGGATATTTTTAATTAGTGCGGTTTTAATACTCGCTTCGTGTGGTGAGGATGTCAATGAACCGGGAATGGTTCCAACACCTGATGATGTCACAGGGATAATTAATGACGTTATCGATGGGCAACCCGTAATTGTCTATGCAAATAGTCAGCGTGGGATTCTTAAGGCATTTAGCGGATTGAATTCCAAGAACGAAGAACTCCAATTGACGACTTCATCATTAGGATTTCCATTCATCTTAGAAGATCAAAATGGTATTAATTATGATTTCAACGGTAGATCGATTAATTCCGAGGAAAGTGGTGACCTAGTGCCATTAGAACAAGTGGTGGGCTACTGGTTTTTCTTCCCTTCGTTTTATAATGAAATCCAACTTTACAGTGGTGAAACGATCGTAAACCCCAGATATCCAAGCAATAGCGAAAATAAAGTTGATGAGGATTTCGTCTTTGCTGGCAGCTTCCCAGATGGAATTCCGTCGATTGACGACCCTCAATTCGATTTACTGGAAGGCAGAGCCCTTGTAGAAGCACCTTTCTATTCAGATTTGTCTGACAGTGAGCTGGTGATCGTAATCACTATTGGGGGCGAAAGATTCATTTTACCGCATCGAATCCTGGAGTATCACGAAATAGTCAATGCAAGAATTGCCAACGAGGCTGTGGTAATAAGTTATTGTCCTTTGACCGGTACCTCAAAAGCGTGGAGCAGAAACGTGAACAATAAAGAAGTAGAATTTGGAGTTTCAGGACTTCTCTACAACAATAACTTGATTTTATACGATCGATCAAGTGATACAGATTGGTCGCAGATTCTAGGCTTAGGGATCAATGGACCATACACTTTGCAGGGAACCAGCGAAATTGATCTTGTTGAAATGAATTTGCAGACGGCTAAAACTTTAGGAAGCAACACAAACTATCTGTCCACAAATACAGGAGTTAATTTTGATTACAATAGCTCTCCATACCGCACCTACAGAACAGACGAACGCATCACATTCCCTTTAACTTTCAGCGACAATAGATTCAATGCTAAGGAAAGGGTCTTAGGTCTTCCGTTCGGAGATAATGTCAAAATCTATAGATTTGAAGATTTTGAGGCTGAAGTGAACTAAGCCCATCATTCGATTTTAACCAGTAAAATATGCGCAAACTTTCGGTCTTTGCCACCCTTCTCATTTTTCACTTTAATCTATTTTCTCAATCACCGAGGGATATTATTTCTGAGGTAAGTGCTGCAAGAATAGAAAAGGATATTCAGAAGCTTGTATCGTTTGGCACCAGGCATACCATGTCAGAAACGGAATCAGAAACTAGGGGAATTGGTGCTGCTAGAAGATGGATTCAGGCCGAATTTGAAAGGATATCTGAAAACTGTAACGGATGTTTGGAGATATCCATGCAGCGAACATTAGAGAAGGGAAATGCTAAGACTAGAATTACCAAGGATACGGAGATTGTCAATGTACTTGCGATTAAGCGGGGCACCAAGTATCCCAATCGATATGTGGTTATGGCAGGGGATATCGATAGTAGGGTATCTGATGCATTGAATTACACTGACGATTCTCCAGGAGCAAACGATAATGCTTCAGGGATGGCTGGGGTGATCGAAGCGGCTCGTGTACTTTCCAAATATGAATTTGAAAGTTCAATACTTTTAGTTGGATTATCTGGTGAAGAGCAAGGCTTATACGGAGGAAAGCATTTGGCTGCAAAGGCGGTCGAAGAGGGCTGGGAGATTGTTGGTGTACTAAACAATGATATGATTGGAAATATCGAGGGTGTGGATGGTGTGATAGATAATCGAACCTTCAGGATATTTTCTGAGCCCACCAGCCCGAAGGATTCTGACTTTCAAAAGCGTATGAGAAGGTATTATGGGGGAGAAGTAGATGGTCTTTCAAGGCAATTGGCGCGGTACGTTTACACAATGACCAAGACGTACATGCCTGAAATGAACCCGATGATGATTTATCGTTTAGACCGATTTGGACGTGGCGGGCATCACCGTCCCTTTTGTGATGCTGGATTTGCTGGAATACGGATTATGGAGGCTCATGAGAATTACAATCGTCAGCATCAAGATCTCAGAACAGAAGACGGTATAGAATATGGAGATGTCATTGAAGGAGTGAATTTCGAGTATGCAAAAAAATTGACTTCTGTAAATGCAATAACCCTTGCAGCACTAGCCTCGGCACCAAAGGAGCCAAAAAATGTGGCTATATCTGGAGCTGTACAACCTTCAACTACGCTCTATTGGGATCCAATTGAAGATGAAAATCTTATGGGTTACAAAGTCTATTTCAGATTAACAACCTCCCCAACCTGGGATAACTATCTGGAGGTTGGAAAAGACGCTACTCAGTATACCTTGGATGGTATAGTAATCGATAACTATTTCTTTGGCGTGTCAGCAGTTGGCAAGGATGGAAGCGAAAGCCTTGTTGTCTTCCCAAGCGAGGTAAAGAGGTGATGCTACTTCTTATTGGAGCTCGAAAGGTGTTTAAGAAGCTGCTTGGCTTTCAACCATTCATTCAAGTGGGGTAGTTCTTTTGGATGTATCGTGTTTCTTGCTTTGTGGTATTCTTTCTTAAACAAGTCTTTACAGAAACTTACTCTTTCTAGAATCACTTTGTAGTAATCTAGGTAGGAGGTGCGCGTTCTAAAATCTCTTTTTTTCCAATTCATTTGCTGGCCATTAAACGGAAAACTCTTCTTCTTTCATTCTTTCGCTCATCATTTCCTTTCCCTTCTCCGCAGAATTAAGTTCTATCAAATACCCAATTTGCTGTTCTAGACCATTAAGTTGCTTCTTCAGCTTTTCGTTCTCTTCTTTTACAAAGTCTTTTATGTGTTCCTCTTCTTCCTGCAGGTCTTTTAGTGATACCTCATTCATGGTATTGACGACAATCGCAATGAAAATATTTAGTGTAGTATACGTTGCGATCAGAATAAAACTGATGAAGTAAATTCCGGCGAATGGAACTCCATCCATTATTGGTCGCGCTATTGCGGATGACCAACTTTCCAATGTCATGATTTGGAAAAGCGTAAAGAATGAACTCCCTAAATCACCAAAGTACTTTGGATAAGCCTCTCCGAAAAGATTTACGCCGATCACAGCAAATGTGTAATAAACAATAGATAAAAGAACTGTTATCCATCCGATTGATGGAATAGACTTCAGTAATGACTCTATGATCAACCGCAGTTTGGGAATACTCTTTAAGAGCCTAAGCGTTCGGACTATGCGTAAGGCTCTAAAAACAGAGAACGAGCCCGCTGCAGGAAAAAGCGAGATAGCTACTATGAAGAAATCAAATAGATTCCATGAGCTCTTGAAGAAATCTGTTTTGTAAACAAATATTTTAAGAATGATCTCCAGTGAGAAAAGAATGAGAATGACCAGATCTAGAACATCTATGTACGAGCCAATGGAGTTCATTACATATGGGGATGTCTCAGCTCCAATTAAAATGGAATTTAAGACTATTATAGAGACGATTAATCTTTGAAAGAATAGCGATTCAAAGAACTGGCGCAATCGAAACCTAGAAATGTATGATTGAAGATTCATGGGATCCTAACTTCAGTTGTATTGTTGCTTACTGAATGATCCTGTTTTATTCTTATTCCTGATATGTAGATAAGGATGACAAAAGATACTAGGAAAAGAAACTCGAGAATATTTGAAAATCTCCACTTCAAAGGGTTTTGTGTTTTACGTAAAGACGCAAAAGTGGAGAAGAAGATTCATAAATAAATATTAAATATAATAATATTATAAATTAATATTTATTTATGAATTAGAAAATCAATTATTTATACAATTAGCACGATCTTAAATAGGCTCGATATAAATTATTGTACCTTCATTTATACTGAATGCCTTTTCTCGCTCTTTTTCAGGAGAAATCA
>CAYYNA010000162.1:0-7872 GCA_964472815.1 uncultured Roseivirgaceae bacterium | reverse complement strand
AAATGCTACGTTGGACGAAATGGGAGATTTGTTTAAGCATGGGATAAATCAAGCAGGCCCGATCATTTTGATAACCGGCGCGGGTGGTGCTTTTGGTAGCGTCCTCAAAGGGACACCTCTAGCGGATTTGCTTAGTGGTTATCTTGGTGAAGCACTTACTTCTTTCCCCATATTGATTGTGCTAGCATTTTTGTTTGCTGCTCTTTTAAAAACAGCTCAGGGATCCAGCACATCTGCTCTGGTCATTGGGAGCGCAATTATTGCTCCATTACTCGTGAATGCGGATTCAGTTAGTACTTTTCAGATGTCCCTCTTAGTCATGGCTTTTGGTGGGGGAGCAATGACTGTGTCTCACGCTAATGACAGCTATTTTTGGGTAATTACGCAGTTTTCGGGATTTAGCGTAAAACAAGGATATCGAGGATTTTCCTTGCTTACCTTAACTCAAGGGCTAACAACTTTATTGACTGTTTTGGTACTCTATTTCATTTCCACGCTCTTCTGATTCTTTTGAAACAGCACTTTACCCACTTACAGAAAATGACTTAGCGCTGTTCTCCTAGAATCATTCCAGTCTTTGCACATTCAAGTCATACCATCTAAGAATTGCCTTTGGCAGAATCTAGTGAAGAAAACCAGAAATCGGCAGAATTACTTAATAAGGGGAAGTATTGACAACTCTTAAGGAATTATTGACACTCTTTTTGGTCAACAGGTTTCATACTGATTTCGTCTTACTAGGTAAGTAAAATCAAAACCAAAAGATTATGTTAAAGTACCTAAACAAAGAAAATTTCAATGCCATCATTGAAAGAGAAAAAGTAGTCCTGGTGGACTTCTATGCAGATTGGTGTGGGCCTTGTCAGGCCATTCAGCCGACCTTAGAAGAGTTAGCAAATGAACTTTCAGGTCAGGTAGTTATTGCTAAAGTCAATGTAGACAAAGAAAGAGAACTAGCTGGGGTATTCAACATTAGAAGTATACCGACGATGATCCTTTTCAAAGATGGCGAGCCTGTAGAGGCAATTGTTGGTCTACAAACCAAAGCAACGATCCTAAAAAAGATCAAGTATCAAGTCAACGATAATCAAGAAGTAACAGCGTAAACAAATAAAAAAATGAAAAGAGTAGCGATAAATGGAATGGGTCGAATCGGAAGAACAGCATTTAAGCTGTTGGTCGATCATCCACAATTGGAGCTGGTAGCTGTCAATGACATTGCACCAGTTGATTCTATTGCATATCTCATTCAATACGATAGCGTTCATGGAACATTCGAAAAGAAAGTGAATGCCGTAGATAGTAAACTGGAAGTAGAAGGAAAGTCGATTGCCTTTTACAATGAACCAGACCCTTCAAAATTGCCATGGGGTGACTTAGAAATAGATTATGTTATTGAAAGCACCGGATTATTCACTAATCAAGAGGATGCTGAGAAGCACATCAAAGCGGGAGCGAAAACAGTGGTTCTATCGGGACCAACAAAGAGTCCTGATGTTCCGACAGTTGTTCATGGTGTCAACACGGATGATGGTGTGAATATCTTCTCTTGCGCCAGCTGTACCACAAATAATATCAGCCCAGTTATTGAGATTCTTGGCAGGAGACTAGGAATCAAAAAAGCCATCATGACCACAGTTCACGCCGATACAATTTCTAATTCGACAGTTGATAGACCTAATAAAAAAGATCCTCGAATGGGAAGATCTGGACTGAACAATTTAATACCGACCACAACTGGCGCAGCGATTGCTACCACCAAGGCACTACCACAGTATCAAGGGAAGTTTGATGGTCTATCCATCAGAGTACCCGTCGCAATTGGTTCGCTATCAGATATAACCCTAGTGTTGGATAGAGATACTTCTGAAAAGGAGATAAATGCGATCCTGACTGAGGAAGCTAATACAGAAAGGTATCGGGAAGTGTTTGCCGTTACCAATGACCCAATTGTCTCATCGGATATCATAAAGAGCCCATACGCTTCTATAGCAGATTTAGGAATGACCAAAGTTGTTGATGGAGACCTTGTCAAAGTATTGGCATGGTATGACAATGAGTGGGGTTTTACGAATCAGATGATTCGTCAAATTCTTGAAACGGTATAACCAATAATCAGATTCAAAGAATGAAGTAGTGAATTAGGTTTCGCTGCTTTTTTTTATTTGTGCAAAGGCAACAAAGAAACTTGCCCCTTGCCCTTCCTTACTTTCCACCCAGATTTCGCCATTCATTAAGGAAACAAATCGTTTCGCAATCGATAGCCCCAGTCCTGTGGAGGATTCACCACCAGTAGGTCTTGCGCTGAGCTTCTTAAACTTTGTAAATAGCTTCTTCCTATCGTCAGCCGTTAGTCCTGGCCCCTCATCCTTTATTTCGCAAATAGCCCTATCGTTTGAAGTGACTAACCTAATAATTACAGTTGATTTGGTCTGCGAGAACTTCAGTGCGTTGGAAATGAGGTTTTCAAAAATCTGTCTCAAATAACCCATGTCTACACTCGCATATACATCATCTTCGATTTCCCTTGAGATTTGAATCTGCTTGCTCGCTGATCTGGGCACATACTGGTCAATCGTTTGATTTAGAAGTGCGGAAATATTGACAGACTCAGATTTGACGTTGATTTCATTTGCTTCCACTTTTCTCACGTCTAAGATTTTGCTAATCATCTCCGTTAGATTTGAAGTGGATGTTGTGATCATGTCTAAAGAATCATCTGAGCTGGCAAACTTCTTATCCGTTTTCATTAGGTCAACTAATCCGATGATCTGGGCAAGAGGGCTTTTCAGATCATGTGCAACTATTTCCATAAGGTGTTTTTTCTCCTCGTTTGACTTCTCTAAATCATCATTTGCAGCTTTCAGGGCACTCGTTTTTTCATCAATAAGGGCCTTGAGTCTTAGTTGGTTTTGCCTGTTTTGGTAGTCAACAACCGAGTAGATGACAAACACAAAAACCAATGCCAATGCTACGACACCCACAATAAATAGGGGCTTTCTCCAATACGGCGCTGAGACAGAAAATTTGATCTTAGTTGTCTCACTCCAACTATAGGGTCCATATTTCTTGGCCCTGACCTCCAGAGTTTGATTTCCACTGGGAAGTTGCGAGAAGATTATTTCATTGCTACAGTTAATCCAGGTTTGGTCTTCATTAATTCTATATTGATAGTTTACATCCTTTTCGGGGAAGGTGATAGCTGAGATAGTAAAAGTTATCAGGCTTCCAAAAGCTGCGACGAACTCATTTGCAGATAAAGATTCACCGTTTACGTTTCTATCAACAATAATTGGCGTCTTAGTTCTTATGTTTCTGGAGAGCGGTTGTGGACTATAGCAGAGCCCCTTGGAGGTACCCACCCACACATCTAAGTCACGACCTACTGTGATACCATTTGGAGAGATCGATCTTGAAGGGAGGCCATAGCTTTCATTGAAAAGGTCTACAACTCCACTTAGGAGATCGTACCGAGCAAGCCCAAAGGCATTAGAAAAGAGCAACTCATTTTCGCCGTATTTTGCCAGTGCCCGAATAGGTAAATTGGAAAATTTTGGGCCTAAATCAATACTTTCAATCCCTTCTCTATTGTACTTAAGTAGCCCAATGGAAGATGCTAAGTAGATGTCATCACGGTGGAATGCCAAGCTTGTAATTTCAAGGCCTGCCTTAGACTGCATTGGAATACTGATGTTCCTAAATTCACTAGAACCCTCGGGCTTATGAAATAGGTAGCTATCATTTCCGGAGGAGGCTACATACATTCCATCAGGGCCTTCATGGATGTTGTTGATGACGCCCAGCTCTCCCAGAGGTACTTCGAAATTCTCTATTTCTAGATTGCGATCGATCTTGTGTGCAGACTTGTCATTGATTACAGTTACCCAAATGTTTCCAGCTTTGTCAAGCGTCAATTCCGATGCAAACCTTGGTTGATAGCTGAAGTCATATTCCTTGACTAGACTGTTCTTTTTGTACAAGTAGACATTGAAGGCGTTTGCTACCCACAGACCTTGATCGGTATGAAGTAATGATTGATGGTAACCATCCGGAAAATGAAGCGGTACTTCTAAACTTTTGTCTGAAGATTTGTCATAGACATACATGGACAAGTTAGAGGCATAGTAGACTGAATCTGAGTTTTGTGATTCAGTGACAGTCTCGACGAATGTGTTTAAGTCACCTACTCGTCGAAACAGGTTTTCTCGCATCAGAATCAAGCCATCATTGCACGATATCCAGATATCCTTTTCATCACTTACATAAACATGATTGATGTTGTTAATCGCAATGTCAAGTGGCTCAAAGTTGTAAAAATCGAGATCTGAAATAAAATGTTCCTTTCCTCGCGAGGCAACTAAAAACCTATCGGAACTTATTCTTTCGATGTACGATACTTCAGGTATCGATTTCTTTAAGATTGGTTTCTCAAAACCACCAGACTGAGTAAGCTTGGAAATAAAGAGACCTTCAGCTGCACCAATGATTAGTTGATCACCGAAGACCTTCGCAAACTCAACTGACTCAGGAAAAGTGATATTCTCTACTTGATCAAACCCTTCGCTTTCACTATTGTACTTAAACACATTTCCCTGGAAGGAACATGCATAAAGACTTCCTTTTATGTCTTCAAAGAGGGAAAATGACCTTAGAAATTGTGTAGTTCTATTTTCCGCTCCGAAATCAAACCTTTTTAATTGACCTTCATTTAGCCGAACTACAGATTGTGGTTCACTAATCCAAAGCGTGTTATCATTTCCTTCATAAATAGCTTTTGGATAGTTGACCGCTGTATCGCTAAGAACCCTGGAAGCAGGAGACAGAGCATTGAATATTGTGGTATCGCCTTCATTTTTGATTTCGTATACATCTAGATCGCCAAACAAGATTTGACGACCATTTTCCGTCAACAGGAACCCCTTCATGTAGTTGCTATTAGCTATCTCAGGATACGTTCGAAATTCAATTCCATCGTATTTTGCAACTCCCTCGTCGGTGGCGGTCCATAAATATCCAAGGTGATCTTGTTGGACGCCTTTAATGATATCGGATGGCAGTCCATCCTGCACTGTGTACTTCTTGAAATAATAACTTTGACCAAGGCAAATAGATGCGAGAAGTAATGATAGCAGATAGATTATCGCGGGTTTACTTTTCAATGATCAAAAGGATAGTGGCGGATTTCTGTTAATTGCCATTTAATTTAAAGAATTAATCTCCTTTTGCTCTTTCTTAGGAGTTTTATTTGATCTAGAATCTATTCTTAAAAACTGCAAATCAGCAGATATGGAACTAAGCGAGCTTATCCTTAAAGTTTTGACTTATAACCTTTTGAGATATCTGGTTATCGCGGGTATTGCATTTTTGATCTATTACGTCTTATTCAAGAAACGGTGGAACTACAAGAAGATTCAAAACTCGCTACCCAAGCAAAAGGACTATTGGAGAGAATTTGTCTACTCGATGGTCACCATAACTATTTTTGTTGGGGTGGCCATTACCATCTTTGGGACACCATTAGCAGCGTACACATTAAGATACGATGAGGTAGATCAGTACGGCACAGCTTACTGGGTGTTGAGTATTCTACTAATGATTTTTCTGCACGATACATATTTCTATTGGATGCACCGGGCGATGCACTCTCCACTCATTTTCAAGCATATCCACAAAGTCCATCATTTATCTACTAACCCATCCCCTTGGGCTGCATATGCCTTTCACCCATTGGAGGCTGTTTTTGAAGCAAGTATTATCTATCTGATCGTATTTTCAATACCTTATCATCAATCTGCGCTATTCGCATTTTTAGCGTTTATGATTATCTATAATGTGTATGGTCACCTAGGTTTTGAGTTATATCCACGCGGATTTAATAGAACCTGGATTGGGAAGTGGGTAAATACCTCCGTAAACCATAATCAACATCACAAGCTTTTCCACGGAAACTATGGACTATACTTCCTGTTCTGGGATAGATGGTTGGGAACAATACGCGAAGACTATGATTCAGAGTTTGCTGAAGCGGACAGGAAAAGAGCAAACTAGCTGTAAAAGTTCTTTTGTTTCGTTCGGTTTCGTTTGTTGTACTTTTTGTCAACAAAGAAGAAAAATATGGTGGATGCACCCACAATCAAATAGAACATTGTAACGATAAGAACGAAAGAGCTGGTCATGATGAGATTATTTGAATAGTTATAATTGATATTGTTTAGTTTACATATTTACTTAAAAAAATATAAAAGGTTATAGTTTTTATCTAAATAATACCATAATTGAACGAATGGACTATTCTTCAGGTTAGTGCGTCATTGGCCCCAAATTCATCGTTTTTGGACCTTGCTTCAACAAAAAAGGCGTGAAAAACTCCACGCCTTGCCTAGATTGTTTTCGTCATTTAGTCTGGTTTCCTTCCATATGTTGCAGTAGCCAGCTTCGAAGGAGATAGGTCATAGTATTCCTTCACTTGGTTGTAATCAGAATAATCGAGGGTGGTTCTTCCGCTAAACTGACCAGGAACAACTACTACTCTGGCGATCCAATTGTCAGTGAAGTCTGCGCCCAAAGAATTAAGATTAATAGTTCCGTCTAAGAACAAGCTTGCATCGAACAGCGTAAAATCATAGTTGTATTCCAAGAGGCCATCTGCTAGGTAAAGTGTTTGAGGAAGCGCCCGCCATATTTCCACTCCTTCTTCAGTTACCTCCCAAAGTAGATAAACAAGCATCACATCCGACTGTAGCATGGTAAAATCGCTAGGGAGGTCTAGGATGACACTATAATCTGGAGCGATGAAACTGAATTCATATTCAAATACGAAAGACTCCTCGCCGTTCAATCCATCGATTCCATCTCTTCCGGGAGGCCCTACGGGACCTTCTCCACAGCTGGTAGTCAATAAAGCGCCGACCAATAATAATGTGTATAGCTTTTTCATATTCAGTGCATTTAAAGAACCATAACTCTACAGAAGTAAAAATGATGCCAGAAATTCTTCAATGTCCCTTTGATGAGAGCCAAAGATTCTTAAACAGTCGCAATGGTTTGGATACGATAGATGATTTACCGCGATGATTTGAAGAGATTAATTTTAGACTCGGACTGAAATTATGATTTATATTACAGCCTGTTTTTTAGGCAGTTCCTCAATTAGTATTCCTTAACCGATAACACTCTTAATATGAACTACGTCATTCATGGTATTCAGCACCTAGGGGTAGCAGTTCCTGAGCATGCAACCGCATGGAAATGGTATAGAAAGTATTTTGGGTTAGACGTCCCCTTTTTCAATGATGAAGCAAATGCTGATTTGATGACCATCTATACTGATGGGAAAGTCATATCGAAGAGAGCTGCAATGGTGCTGAACATTAAGGGGGGTGCGGCGATGGAAATTATCTGCCCTAGCACATTCCAGGCAAGGCATGCAGATGTGGAGCATCAACTTGGTGATCTTGGCATTTACATCGGATGGGTGAAGACACCTGATGTGAAGAAATCCTACGACTTCTTCAAGGAAAATGGCGTGGAATTGCTATCCGAGGTTTCAAAAATGCCAAACGGCTGGGATACCTTTTATGTAAAGGATCTCAATGGGTTGATATTTCAGATTATCCCTGCAAATGACTTTTTCACGAACCACGACTCTACAAACGGTGGGACGGTAGGATGCACCATTGGTGTTTCTGACATGGAAAAGGCGGTGAATTTCTACAAGTTGCTTGGGTACAACAAGATCGTGTATGATGAGTCGAAGAAATTTGAGGATTGGAGTGGGATCAATGGTGGAGATAGTAAGCATAGGAGGGTTTTACTCGAGCAAGAAAATCAGTCTCAAGGCGGTTTCAATGGTATGACGGGTAGAACGTACAT
>CAYYNA010000161.1:4506-7923 GCA_964472815.1 uncultured Roseivirgaceae bacterium | reverse complement strand
ACAAACTTGGTCACAAGCGTATCCTGATATATTGGATCAGGAAGGATGTATCTTTTCTTTGGTTTAGCTTTTCTCATTTGTTCTTATTTCTTAGGACGCTTAGCTCCGTATTTCGATCTTCTTTGTAGCCTTCCATTCACACCTGCAGTATCCAATGCACCCCTGATAATATGGTATCTCACACCGGGTAAATCCTTTACTCTTCCTCCTCTGATCAATACGATTGAGTGTTCTTGCAAATTGTGACCCTCTCCAGGGATATAGGCATTTACTTCTTTACCATTGGTAAGCCTCACCCTTGCTACTTTTCTCATCGCAGAGTTTGGCTTCTTAGGTGTCGTAGTATACACTCTTGTGCAAACACCTCTTCGCTGTGGACAGGAATCCAGAGCTGGTGATTTAGATTTAGAAGTAAGCTTCTTTCTACCCTTCCTTACTAATTGTTGTATCGTTGGCATACGCTATAATTTCTTCATTCCCAAATTTGGGAACGCAAAGATAGATATATTAAGAACATATCAAAACTGTGAAAGATGAATTAATGTGATTTTAGTACTTCATCTATTTGAGACCCCTACAATTGTCGTTCACAAACAAAAAAGGAGCTCTTTGGAGCTCCTTTTCATCTCTATGATTTCAGTACGTACTAAGCTTCACCCATCGTTCCACCAAAATTCATTGGAAACTTAGGCACTTCGCCCGTCTGCTTAACCTCTCCGAATGTCGCCTCGTACTTATTTATGTTTTCCTCAAGCGCTGTGAGCAACCTTTTTGCATGTTCAGGAGTGATAACTATCCTCGATTTAACTTTTGCTTTGGGAACCCCAGGCATCAGCCTGATAAAATCGATGACAAACTCACTACTAGAATGTGCAATCATAGCCAGATTTGCATAGACCCCCTCAGCAGTTTCCTCTGAGAGCTCTATGTTGATCTGATTATTAGGCTTCTGCTCTTCCGCTTTTTTAGAATCGCTCATTTCTATTATGCTTCAACTTCTTTGGATTCGAATTGCTCTCGTGAGGCTACCAAATTTTGATACTCTTCCTCTGAATTCACAATGTAGTTTCCAAACTTCCTAACTCCAGTTCCGGCAGGAATCAAGTGACCCACGATCACATTCTCCTTCAGCCCCATCAGTGTATCGGCTTTTCCTTTAATAGAAGCTTCACTTAGCACCTTGGTTGTTTCCTGGAAGGACGCAGCAGAAATAAAGCTTTCCGTTCCAAGAGAGGCTTGAGTAATTCCTTGTAAGGTAGGCTTACCAGTAGCTGGTTCAGCATCTCTTACTTGAATTAACTTCATATCTCTCCTTTTCAAGCTTGAAATCTCATCTCTAAGTGATCTTGCATCAATGATTTGTCCTGCTTTGAAGTTTGCAGAATCTCCCGGATCAACAACAACTTTCTTATCCAAGATTCCATCGTTTTCCTCCATGAACGCAAATCGATCAACTAGCTGATTAGTTAAGAAACTAGTATCCCCTGCGTTCTCAATGATCACTTTCTGCATCATCTGTCGTACAATCGCCTCGATGTGCTTATCGTTGATTTTCACACCTTGCAGTCGATATACTTCCTGGATTTCATTCACCAAGTACTCTTGTACAGCAGTTGGCCCCTTGATCTTAAGTATATCAGCAGGCGTAATCGCACCATCAGAAAGCGCGTCACCAGCTCGAACGTAATCGTTATCTTGAACCAAGATGTGCTTAGACAATGGCACCATGTACCTCTTCTTCACTCCATCCTTAGATTCGATATAAATCTCTCTATTACCTCGCTTGATACCTCCGTACTCTACTACACCATCAATTTCACTTACAACAGCTGGGTTTGAAGGATTTCTCGCTTCAAACAGCTCGGTAACTCTTGGAAGACCTCCAGTAATGTCACGGTTCTTACCGGCTTTCCTAGGAATCTTAGCTAATACCTGACCAGGTTTCAGCTTATCTCCCTCCTCTACCGCCAAGTGAGCACCTACTGGTACGTTGTATGCTTTCTGAGTATCTCCGTCTTTTCCAACTATCTCGATCGCAGGGTTCTTCGTCTTATCTTTTGTATCGATAATTACTTTCTCCCTGTGACCAGTCTGCTCATCCGACTCTTCTTTGAAAGTGATTCCTTCAATGATAGCATCAAATGAAGCTGTACCTTCAAACTCAGACATGATTACCGCATTGTACGGATCCCAGTTGCATATCTCATCACCTTTTGCAACTTTTCCTCCGTCTTTGACTTTGAGGATTGCTCCGTAAGGCACGTGATTTGAAATCAACACTTTCTCTTTCTTCTCATCGAGGATTCGGATCTCTCCAGATCTACCCATTACAACCTCGATCTTATTGCCTTCCTCATCGGTAGACTTCACAGTTCTCAGCTCGTCAAACTCAAGCACACCATCAAACTTCGCTTTGATATTTGCGTCAACGGCGATGTTAGAGGCAGTACCTCCAACGTGGAAAGTTCTTAGAGTCAACTGCGTACCTGGCTCTCCGATGGATTGCGCCGCAATTACCCCAACTGCTTCTCCCACGTGTGACATTCTACCTGTAGAAAGATTTCTACCATAGCACTTCGCACAAACCCCCTGTCTAGTCTCGCAAGTAAGTACAGATCTAATCTCAACTTCTTCGATGCTTGAATTATCAATGTAATCAGCAATCTCTTCAGTGAATTCCTGACCAGCTTCAATGATCAACTCATCTGAAATAGGATCATAAATATCATGGACTGAAACTCTACCGAGTATTCTTTCAGATAATGGCTCCACCACTTCTTCATTATCCTTCAGTGCAGATACAGAAAGACCTCTTAATGTTCCACAATCATCTTCATTGATAACTACATCTTGAGCAACGTCAACAAGTCTCCTAGTCAAGTAACCTGCATCCGCTGTTTTAAGCGCGGTATCAGCAAGTCCTTTCCTTGCACCGTGAGTAGAGATAAAGTACTCTATTACATCCAGTCCTTCTTTAAAGTTAGAAAGGATCGGGTTTTCTATGATCTCACCCACAGAACCCTGCAAATTCTTTTGTGGCTTAGCCATCAAACCTCTCATTCCACCAAGCTGGCGAATTTGCTCACGTGATCCCCTTGCACCAGAGTGCATCATCATATAAATAGAGTTGAATCCTTGATCATCTTCCTCCATCTGAGTCATCAACGAGTTAGTCAACTGCGTATTTGTTCTCGTCCAGATATCAATTACCTGGTTGTACCGCTCGTTATCAGTGATAAGACCCATTAGATAGTTTTGCCATACACCGTCAACCTCCTCTTTAGCCTGAGCAACCAACTTTTCCTTTTCTTCCGGAATGTTGATGTTATCAAGACCCATCGAAAGTCCGCCTGCATATGCCATCTTAAAACCAAGATCTTTGATATCATCAAGGAAGTGGGCAGTAGTTGCCATTCC
>CAYYNA010000161.1:0-4406 GCA_964472815.1 uncultured Roseivirgaceae bacterium | reverse complement strand
AATGCTGTACATGCTAACGGGTGAAGTTGAATTGCTTTTCCTTCAATCAATTTTGGTTGGAAGGCCTGAATACCAAGTCTGTGTAGCGTAGGTGCCCTGTTGAGTAAGACAGGATGTCCTTTCAACACATTCTCGAGGATATCCCAAACGACTGGATCTTTCCTGTCTACAATTTTCTTCGCAGACTTCACCGTCTTCACAATTCCACGCTCAATCAGTTTTCTGATGATAAACGGCTTGAATAGCTCGGCCGCCATATTCTTTGGAAGACCGCACTCATGCATTTTCAATTCAGGACCTACCACGATTACAGATCTTCCTGAATAATCAACCCTCTTACCAAGTAAGTTTTGACGGAATCTACCTTGCTTACCTTTAAGCATATCACTCAAAGATTTAAGCGCTCTGTTACCGTCAGATCTTACTGCATTTACCTTTCTTGAATTATCGAATAAGGAATCAACAGCTTCTTGAAGCATTCTTTTCTCATTTCTAAGAATTACCTCAGGAGCTTTAATATCGATCAACCTCTTAAGTCGATTGTTTCTGATAATGACTCTTCTGTATAGGTCATTCAGGTCAGAAGTTGCAAATCGACCTCCATCTAAAGGAACAAGTGGTCTAAGCTCTGGTGGTATTACTGGTACCATCTTCACAACCATCCACTCAGGCTTGTTTTCGATTCTAGTCTTAGCATCTCTGAATGCCTCAACTACTCTAAGTCTCTTAAGCGCTTCTGCTTTTCTTTGCTGAGAAGTATCAGTAGCGGCCTGATGTCTTAGCTCGTATGAAAGCTCATCCAATTGCGTCCTTGCCAAAAGCATTTCCAATGCTTCTGCACCCATTTTTGCGATGAACTTGTTCGGATCATCGTCATCAAGCATTTGATTTTCTCGAGGAAGCTTATCAAGAATATCTAAGTATTCTTCCTCTGTAAGAAAATCAAGTTTTGAGATACCATCTTCTTCTTTAGCGCCAGGCTGGATTACGATATATCTCTCATAATAAATGATTTGATCTAGCTTCTTGGTTGGTACTCCAAGAAGGTATCCGATTTTGTTTGGCAATGACTTGAAATACCAGATATGAGCAACTGGTACAACTAGTTCTATGTGTCCCATTCTTTCACGACGTACCTTCTTCTCGGTCACCTCAACTCCACATCGGTCACAGATAATCCCTTTGTACCGAATTCTCTTATACTTCCCACAATGACATTCCCAGTCCTTTACAGGTCCAAAAATACGTTCGCAGAATAGCCCCCCCATCTCAGGCTTATACGTCCTGTAGTTGATGGTTTCAGGCTGAGTTACTTCTCCGTGCGAGCTTTCCAGAATTGACTCTGGAGACGCAAGACTGATTGTAACCTTCGAGAAATCGTTATGAATTTTTTTATTTTTTCTGAACGCCATATTTATATAAGTATGCTCTGCCGAAAAGTCCGGCAGAGAATGAATTTTTATTAATTAATCTAAAGTGATTTCAAGTGCAAGACCTCTCAACTCGTGAATCAATACATTGAATGACTCAGGAATATTTGGCTTGTTCATGTTCTCACCTTTAACTATCGCTTCATAAGCTTTAGCTCTACCAATTACATCATCGGATTTGATCGTGAGAATTTCTTGAAGGACATTGGCTGCACCGAATGCTTCCAAAGCCCAAACTTCCATTTCTCCAAATCTCTGACCTCCAAACTGCGCTTTACCTCCTAATGGCTGTTGCGTAATTAAAGAGTATGGTCCAATACTTCTAGCGTGCATCTTATCATCTACTAAGTGACCTAACTTCAACATGTAAATGACTCCAACGGTGACTGGTTGGTCAAATCTTTGACCTGTAAGACCGTCGTATAGATATGAACGCCCAAAGCTCGGAAGACCTGCTTCTTTCAGTTCGTTTTGAACCTCATCTTCAGTTGCTCCATCAAAAATTGGTGTAGCATACTTCTTTCCTAATTTTAGTCCGGCCCAGCCAAGCACAGTTTCGTAAATCTGCCCGATGTTCATCCTGGAAGGTACCCCCAAAGGATTCAACACGATATCGACTGGTGTTCCATCTTCCATGAAAGGCATGTCCTCTTCTCGAACAATCTTGGCAACAACACCTTTATTTCCGTGTCTACCAGCCATTTTATCACCTACCTTCAATTTACGTTTCTTAGCAACGTAAACTTTAGCAAGTTGCACTATACCTGCTGGTAATTCATCGCCAACTTCTAGCGTAAATCTCTCTCTCTTGAAATTACCTGAGATATCATTTCTGTATCCAATGTAGTTTTTAACCAACTTGAATATTTGCTCATCAACTTGATCGCTTCCAGTCCAATCTTCAATCAGTAGATCGGAAATCAGATTCGCTTCTTCTGGAACATTGTAATTACTCTCATCTCTGTACTTATTCTTCGGAGGGAAAAGATTTGCTTCAATGTTCTTTCTCGAGAATTTGACGCCTTTGCTCATCACCTCTTCACCAAACTTATGCTTGATTCCCTGACAAGTCTTACCATCCAAAAGCTTCGTGATCTTATCGATCATTATCTCTCGAGCTCCAGTAAGTTGTTGGCTGTATTTGCTCTTCAACAGCTCTACTTCCTTCTTAGCTCTAGCTCTTACGTCTTTATCCTTCTTAGGTCTAGAGAATAACTTAGTATCGATAACTACACCTTTCAGCGATGGAGAAGCTTTCAATGAAGCATCTTTTACATCACCGGCTTTATCACCAAATATTGCTCGAAGTAGCTTTTCTTCTGGAGTAGGATCCGACTCACCCTTAGGTGTGATCTTTCCAATGAGAATGTCCCCTTCTTTGATTTCAGCCCCAATGCGAATAATACCATTCTCATCCAGATTCTTAACCGCTTCCTCAGAAACGTTTGGTATTTCACTAGTCAACTCCTCTTCCCCCCTTTTCGTATCTCGGACTTCAAGCTCAAATTCGTCGATATGAATTGAAGTAAAGATGTCTTCTCTTACAACTCTCTCTGAGATCACAATCGCATCCTCAAAGTTGTACCCCTGCCATGGCATAAATGCCACCTGCATGTTTATTCCTAAAGCCAACTCACCATCTTCTGTAGCGAATCCATCACAAAGAGGTTGGCCTCTTTCTACCTTATCTCCTTTGCTTACAATTGGCTTAAGGTTGATACAAGTATCTTGGTTTGTTCGTCTGAACTTCACCAAATCATAGGTTACTGAGGACTTATCAAAAGTGATAATTTCTTCTTCATCAGTAAGATCGTAGCTAACAACAATCTTGTTTGCATCTACATACTCAATTTCTCCTGGACCTTCAGCTCTGATTAGAGCTCTTGAGTCAAGCGCCACTCTTCTTTCAAGTCCAGTACCCACGATTGGAGCCTGCGGCCTCATTAGTGGAACTGCTTGGCGCTGCATGTTTGATCCCATCAAAGCCCTGTTAGCATCGTCGTGCTCCAGGAAAGGAATCATTGAAGCAGCCACAGACACGATTTGGTTAGGAGCTACGTCCATGTAGCTTACTTCATCCTCCTTACAAAGAGGGAAGTCTCCTTCGTATCTTGCCTTTATCTGCTCGTTCTTGAATTTACCATCATCGGTGAGCGGTGCATTCGCTTGAGCGATATTGTGCGTATCCTCCTCTTCGGCGGTCAAGTATTTTACGTCACCTGACATCTCCACTGTTCCCTCTTTAACTTCTCTGTAAGGAGTCTCAATAAATCCCATTTGGTTCACTTTAGCGTGAACGCAAAGCGAAGAAATCAAACCAATGTTTGGTCCTTCTGGAGTCTCAATGGTACATAACCTACCATAGTGAGTGTAGTGAACGTCTCGAACCTCAAAACCAGCTCTTTCTCTTGAGAGACCTCCTGGACCAAGCGCAGACATTCTCCTTTTGTGAGTCACCTCAGCCAAGGGGTTTGTCTGATCCATGAACTGAGATAGCTGATTTGTGCCAAAGAAAGAGTTAATGACAGATGACAGAGTTCTAGCGTTGATCAAATCAACAGGCTTGAAATCCTCATTATCTCGCACGTTCATTCGCTCTCTGATTGTTCTTGCCATTCTAGCAAGTCCAACACCAAACTGAGAGTACAATTGCTCTCCTACTGTACGAACTCTTCTGTTACTTAAGTGATCAATATCATCAACAACTGCCTTGCTATTAATCAATCCGATCAAGTACTTCACGATCAAGATGATATCTTCAGTAGAAAGGACCCTACGTTCCCAATCTTGATCGATATTCAATTTTTTGTTGATTCGGTATCTTCCAACCTCACCAAGATCATATCTCTTATCAGAGAAGAATAAGCTCGTAATAATATCTCTTGCAGTCTGCTCGTCAGGAGCCTCCGTATTTCTCAACTGACGATAAATCTGCTCAACTGCTTCTTTCTCTGAGTTTGAGTTATCTTTTTGAAG
>CAYYNA010000160.1:0-7951 GCA_964472815.1 uncultured Roseivirgaceae bacterium | reverse complement strand
GCTTCATGACCGAGACCCACAAATTCCTTGCGCATGGTCACGACGATATCTAGAAGATCTGAGGATTGCAGCATGCCGGTGGCTTGTGCTCTAACTCGCTCTAATGCAGCTTCAATTTCCAGATCGCGCGTGCGTTCTCTAACTGTTGCTTCTAACTCCTCATTTTTCTTTTGGAGTCCAGCAACAGGTAAGTGCTCTTCATCAGATATTTCGGGATCTGGGGTAGAGGCATGAATCTGCACCACCAGCCACCTATTTCCTCTCTTTTCATAAACCACGGTAATTCTCATCAAGAATGTTTTTTTGGTTTCCTTGATGGAGATGTAGGTGTCTTCTTCTATCAGAAAGGTCTGGTCATTGGCTATATACTTGGAATAAACAGGTTTTCTCGAAAGAGATGTGGTAAGATCTGCGAGCTGCTCCCTTTGCTTCATGTAGAATGCGGCGAGTTCCGCTTTGCCGTATGTCCGTTCGTGAGTGGCTGTGCCTATTTGCGAAACATCCTCGTCAAAATGCTGGCTAAATTCCTCAATGTTCCAATCACCAAACACAACATGCTCCACGAAATCATCATGTAGTTTCTGGGGATCTTTGTATAAGCTGCTCACTTTGCAAGTAAAGTTATGACCCTACGGAGCATTCATAGATGAAATAGGTGGTGCGTAGGATTTTTGTCAACCCTTAAATTAAGCAGAGTTTACCTCATATGCAGCAAATTATCATTTGATTATTACTTTCTCTTGAGCACTAATGCAGAAATGACCGTGACAAGAAGTCCTAATGGAAATATCTCCAGGAGTGTCATGGGAATTCGATACAGTGGACTCTCGTACTTTTCCATCCATACTGCCATTTCTTCTTTCTTGCTGGCGATTTCCTCCTGATTTAAACCTTGTTCCTCTAAAGAACTGACCAAGTGTTCAGTGTATCGTTCACCAAAATCTGAGGCAAAGTTAGGATAGTAGATTTCCCAACCAATAACGTAGATCGTGCTTGCGATCAGGACGATAATTAGTCCATTCAAGAAGGCCTGCACGAATGAGATTCTTCCACCCAATTGATTATCTCGGTACCTCTTTACGCCAAAAAATACGGTCGACAAAGCGATAAGCATGGCGGAGTATCCCAGAATTTCACCTAGCCCAAAATCAAACTCATCTTGCTGAAAGATGCCATCAAGGACGAACCAGCCGATGCTATTTATCAAACCTGCGATTAACCCAAATAGAAGTAGTGTTTGCTTATTCATAGTCTTGATTTTTCGGCTAATCAGCAAAAGATTTAACTAATTGCAGTCATACTTTTGGGTGATTCTGCGCTTTCATACTTCTCGGTGACTAATCAATGCGATATCCCGAGCTTTTTGAACCGCCTGTGTTCTTCTACTCACACCCAACTTGGAGTAGATGTTTGATAGGTGTGTCTTGGTGGTGTTTAGGGAAACAAAAAGCTTATCCGCGATCTCCTTGTTAGAGTAGCCTTCAGCTACCAGTCGCAAAACCTCGATTTCTCTGTTGCTTAAGCCCAGCTTATCTGCATAGTACCCCTCATTCAACCGTCTTTTGACCAGGTAATATTTACCAAGCCAAGCGCCTAAAAACAAGAAGAGCACACCAATGATGACACCAAAAGCCTCTATCGTTAAATCTCTGATTATCGTTTTGTAGTGCACGATTTCCAAGACAATTAGGAGCATGCCTATGATGCCTCCATATATCCAATAACTAGGGTCTATTTTTAGCTTCTTCAGTGCCACTTTGCCTAAGATAAAAAACTGAGCTGAAAGCTCGTTTTAGAATGAAGTTGTGAGCAATAGAATTACAGCAGCGAGGTTATGAACCCAATAGAAAACCCCACGGCTGATCCGCCATCTTCCCAGAAATCTACATTGCTCCAAACTTGGTTTTGATACAAGCTAAAGGTCAGTGCCGATTTCTGATCGATATAGTATTCTAGGGTGGACAAGAAGATTGTCGTAAAGACTGATTTAGCTGAAGATCTGACCGTAATCTGTTGGCCGTCTAATGTGGCGCTTGGAAACTCATATAGCTTTACTCCAGGCATGGCGGCAAACATTAACCTGAAAGTGTTATCACCCATTCGATATCCAAAACCTGAGACAATGTCAGTAAACTGGACAGTACCCTCAATGGTATTCGTGGTATTGTTGGAAGCTGCTAACTTGTATTTAGCTCCATAGGTATCGTAGTTAAGACGGATGAAAAAGTCATTATTGTTTCTAATTCGGTATTCAATGGAAGTCCCGATCCTGACGGAGTTTTCAATTAATCCGGTACTAGAAAACTGATATCCAACGTCAACTGAAGGGAGGAAAATCCGACTCCAAAAGCCACCGCTTTCATTCGATGAATTGTCTTGACCAAAAGTGGAAATGCTCAAAAGAGCCAAAAACAAGAATTGCTTAATTCGTTTGATCATCGGATTGATTCAATTTATCGCTAGATAGAGTGGTAGGTGTACCGTCCCTCTCTGCTCGGTAGTGAGGTGACATGATTTCAATGTTGTTTTCATTAAATAGATCAAGAATATTGGAATGAAGCTCAGATTGTGCTTTTGGTTTCAAAGAGGGATCTTGAAGGCGTGCATTCAGCTCATACACAATATAGAAATCATCTAGTTTTTTCTGATAAACAAATGGCTCTGGGTCAGTTCCTAGCAGTTTCGTCCTTTTGGCTGCATCGATCAATAAACGGTTTACTTTCTTCCAGGGTACATCATACCCAATACTCACTTCTGTGTGCAAGATCAACTCCTTCTTGTTCTTGCCGCTGTAGTTGTGAATAGCAGAACCCAATACTTTGGAATTGGGAATATTAATGGCCTCTCTTTTGTATGAGTTCAACCTGATGCCGAATGCACGTGTTTCGACAATTTGACCTGCAATTCCATCGATCTCCACCCAGTCACCTTTCTCAAAAGCATGCATATAGGTCAATACAATACCCGCCATGTAATTTGCTATGACGGAGCTTCCGCCGATGGTGATCAGCACCCCGAGAAAAGTAGCTACTCCTTTAAATGCATCTGTTTCATAGCCTGGCATGTTTGGAAATATGATAATGATTGTGAGGATATAGAGCAAAAAGGTGATGATTCCACCGGTTGTTCGTGCGGTTCTAGCCTCAAAGCCAGGAAAATGGAAATTTCCAAGAACAACTCCATTGGCGATGTACTTCACAGCTTTGATCAGGTATCGCGCTATCACGATAGTGACAATAATGGTGAATAGACTGGGTAGATAAGCAACTACGCTATCAATAAAGGATTGAAGTGGGACAAAAATCAAATCGACCAATTCGACCGCAATGCTTTCCGTCGCTGGAATCTCGCTAAGTATAACTACCAGTGAGAGGTAGAGAAACGTTAACGAAAAAAGGATCTGAATAACGTTAATTGCAGATGCGATGATCAGTTCCTGTTTGCCGACGTTAATGATTTCTAGGCTAAAGATCTTAACACTCTTGAGCTTTAGGTCTAGTAATCGTTGTTTTGTTCTCTTCGCAAGTAAGTCGATCAAATAAAGACCTAGATAGATGAGAACCAGTAGAACTGCCCAAAGACCAATATCAAGGGCGTATGATTTTATCAGTTCTAAGTCAAAACTTTCCTCCATGAAGGACGCTAATTAAGCAAAGATTGCTGACACCTTTACACGTATATGAGCAAAGTTTAAGATGTGTGATTAATTGGTAACTGTACCGTAACAGTCGTGCCTTTGTCTTCTTTGGAGGTGACTTTTAGCTCGCCACCGTGATCGTGAATAATCTTTTGGGTGATGGACATGCCCAGACCTGTTCCTTCACCAGGAGCTTTGGTGGTAAAGAAGGGGTCAGTAACTTTTTTCAAAACCTCTTCTGGAATTCCCTTCCCAGAATCAATAAACATCACAGAAAGCCATTTTTGATCCTTTTTTGTATTGATCTCAACAAAGCCTTCATCTGCTATGGAGTCAATGGCATTCGATAGGATATTGACAAATACTTGATGGATTTTTCCTGTGTTTGCCTTCACTAGACAGCCGCCTTCTCGGTACTACTTTTTAATTTCTATTCTGTTCTTATATCTGTTTAGAAGAATTGCTAGGCAATTATCCAAGATGGAGTGAATGTCACAGTCTTCATCGTAATCTTCGTTGTGCCTACTGAGCTGATTGAGTCCTCTGACAATGTTTGCAATTCTGTCTACGCCAATTTCAATCGCTTCTAGGTAGGCTTTTACGTCCGGCTTTTCATTTACTAGATCTTTTAGATCATGATTAAGCCCCAGGTATGCTCCTTTCATGTAGTTGAGTGGGTTATTGATTTCATGTGCTATGCCCGCAGTAAGTGTTCCCACAGTCACCATCTTCTCTGCTTGAATTAACTGACCTTGTGCATTCTTGAGCTCTGTGGTTTTCTCCTCAATCAGTTCTTCAAGTCGATTTCTGTAGTTGTCCAGTTCCTCCTGTTGCCTCTTTTTTTCTGTAATGTCTCGCCAGATAGCATAAATGATGGTCTCACTTTGAAAGGATATTTTCGTGAGCACTATGTCAAAACAAACAGGGGTTTTGTCTTTTTTTAGGTGAGTCCACTCAAACCTTGTCCGATCATTTTCCAGGCATTGCTGGATGTATTTAGCGCCAAGCACTGAAGATTTGTTACCATCATCTTGATATTCGGGAGAAATTTCTAGTACACTTTTTCCAAGCAATTCATCTTTGGAAGTGTATTCTAAAATGTTAAGAGCAGCGTCATTGCAATCTATGATTCCACTAACAAGGTCCGCTGCATGCAGGACGATACCGTCCGTTGACTTTGAAAAAAGGGTCTTGAACCTCTCTATGCTTTCTTTTAACTCTTTTTCATTCTTACGAATTTCCGTCAAGTCTCTCCACATCACGAAGAAATGCTCCTTTCCGCTGGCATCAAAACCAAAAAGAGAAACCTCCACAATGAACTCAGATCCTTTGCTGGTCAGGTGTGTCCATTCGAAAATCTGGTCTTTACCTTCCATGGCGGCTGTGAAATACGCTCTTCCTAAATCTGCGGAAAGGCGACCATCATTCTGATGTTTAGGTGAGATACCAACAGGAGTTTTCCCGATGATTTCATTCCTAGGCATTTGCAAAAGCTTGGAAGCCATTTCATTACACTCGATAAACTGAAAATCAGCATTGATTATCAAAATAGGAGCATTCGAGCTTTCAAATAATTTTCTATATAGCGTGTTATCCGTCATAAAAGAGGTCACGATTTTTTACTTAGTACATTAGGCCTTCCTCATTGCAACTCTTTTGTGGTATAAGATAGTAAAAAGAAGCGTGCGGCTGGCTGGGCAGTTTTATTTGATCATCATCATGACTGTTGTATTAGAGAAATACATTCGTCATTCTATGAACAAAAAGAAGATGTAGCTCAGGTGAGCTAGAACAGTGTTTTAGTTTTAGTCTGCAAGTTTCAGGTCAGACTTTTCGTATCTAACGAATCCATCCTTCATCGGAAGTTGTTTTTTTAGCAGCCAAAATTTCTTGATCTGTTGGATGGTGTAGTCAGGGTTTTCATCAAGGAAATCCCGGACGTACTGGCTGTACATATTATTATCAGCTATTTCACGCCGAAATGCAGGGTTTTCCTTTCTTGTCTCCAGTACATTCCAAGCATGGACAGCATCTTCAAGTGTCTTTCCGGGATTTACTTTGACCCAGTCCATGAAGTCACTGTGACAGGAAAATTTGTTTCCTATTTGTCCCTTCATGAATCGTCTAAAATTAGGACCAAAGGACACATTATCAGTTATGACTGTTTCTAGTGATAATTCTGATTTAGCCCAATTGAATCTTGATCCCGCTTTCGGTTTGTGCTCCTCAGTTCGCACCTGCCCATTGTTGTCTAGAGCAAACATGATTCTGTCACGCAGATCAAATTTCCTACCAGTAGTTGGCAGATTGGAATCTTTACAGATTTGCACCATCTCTTCCTTCAGCCAATACCATTGGTTGAATTCATTTCCAGTTTTTATGTCTTCAAAATGTGGCCTCTTTGTTTTCATCTCCAATGGAGAAAAGATGTGCAACTTACAACTCATTTGTAGACAACTAGTTCGAAGAGGGTCTTCCTTAGTGATCTAGCAATAATTCCTATATAGCTGTTGAAGCTGTTGGGAATAAACGTTCTCGTTAGTAATATTGGAATTGATAAATTGAATGATGCGAAAAGAATTATTAGTAGTCTTCTTACTATTTGTTTTATGTCAAGGAATTTGTAGTTCTGAAGTTAAGAAATGTCCTTCAGACGAATTGATTGGCATGTGGTATGGAGACTACATACTTCCAAGTGGAAGTACCTTCTTAACAATTTTGGAAATAAAAGAGGCAAAGAATTGTTCCTTCAGTGGCACTATCCATTATCCTGGATATTTCAATAGCAAAAGTCTTATCTCCGGTCGAATAGAAGATGACAGTCTGTTTTTCTCAGAAACGAAAATTTTAATGGGTCTTGTAAGTGAGGGACAAGGGAAATATTTTTTAAGACAAACTGCCAGTCAATTAGTTGGCATTACAAAATTTGAAGGAAGAAATATTGCTTCATTGAAAATGAGAAGTGGCGAGAATCTATCCGATTCTGAGCTTCAAATAATAAAGAAAACAAAGGAAGAATCTGCCGCAAAATATGGATCATTAGTCATCGGTGAAGAAATTGAGGATGGGGCTGAGCAACTGCTTGAAGAAACGGTACAAAAACTGAAGGATGCGGATTTTGCGGATTACGATGATATTCAGGTAAACGGCAGCATGTCTATGGCGGCATTAGTGGTTCCAGTTACTATGTTTTTTTCAAATGACAATAGAAATTATTTAGCGTTTGAAATTCAATCGAGAACATTTAAGATGGGTAGTGATGGTATCGTGAAGTGGTCTTACAACCCATTTGAGGACCTGCTTGAAGTCGATACGCTGCAAGCAAATTATGATGGGGACAATTCCATCAATTCATACACTGGGTCATTGGCTAAGTCCATAGAAAATGGTTTCAGGTTGAAGTATGTTAATAGTGCAACTCTTGATAGTCTTCAAGTATATCGCTACGTTTTGGCTAAGGAGAATGAGGAGCAAGCATTTTATGTGTCAAAAGCTACTGGAGACTTGGTGCGACAGGAAGTTGGTGGAGCTATAGAACTTTTCTTTAATTACAAATTATTTGATGGACTTTACCTACCAAGCATTTACTATAAGCTAGATGGAGAGCAAAATGGAAGATTTGATTTTAGTGAAATAGTAATTGATACAAATGTTGACGAGAAAATTTACACGGTACCTAACAACCTGGTTCATAAAATTCGCAAGAGGAAAGGGTCTGAAGAGTTTTACCAAGATGGGCTTGCTCTCTATAATGATGGTAAGTATCAAGAGGCGAAAAAGAGCTTTGATAACGCAATCAATATAAATGGAAGCCAGGCCAATTACTTTCATGAAAGAGCTAATGTCAACATCCAGCTTGCAGATTACTACAGCGCTGTTTCTGATGCAAAGAAAGCAATTGACCTAAGTGAAGAAGCAACATACTACAACACATTGGGGTTGAGTAAATATTACCTTAAAGACTACAAAAATGCCCTGATTGATTTTTCATCTGCAATTAAACTGGATTCACTTTATAGCATGGCTTATTACAACAGTGGATTGTCACTCTACTATTTGAATAATGCAGATAGTGCTTTTTTATACATGCAAAAAGCCATTTCATCAAAAAATCCTCAGAACTATTTCTACCTCAACCATGGAATAATTGGAAACGAAGTTGGAGCCTATGACGAAGCAAGAGAGAGTTTTAAGAAGTTGTTAGAGCTTGACGAGGATAAAGCGTCTATTTACAATAGAATTGGTGTGGGTTTTTACGGACAGGGTTCTTACGATTCAGCGAAGTACTATTTTGCAAAAGCTAGAAGTAGTGAT
>CAYYNA010000159.1:3958-7974 GCA_964472815.1 uncultured Roseivirgaceae bacterium | reverse complement strand
CGGAAAACTTATGCATAGTCTTCTTTGAAGTTTAGCTTCGCATTCTTTATGAGCAAAACAAAGTATTTCATTATCGATTTCGATAGCACCTTTACAAGTGTTGAGGCGCTGGATATTTTAGCTGAAATATCTCTCAAGAATAGTGAAAATAGAGATAAAGCAATTGCTGATATCAAAAATATCACTGATCAAGGAATGGACGGAAGTATGTCTTTTCGTGAGTCCCTTCAGAAACGGATAGAGATACTGCAAGCGAAACGTGAGCATCTTCCTGAACTTATTGAAAAACTTAGCGGGCTTGTCTCTAATTCCTTCAAAAGAAATACTGAGTTCATTAGCAATAACAAGGAGCAGATTTTTATCGTCTCCAATGGATTCAAAGACTTTATCGATCCTATTGTTTCTAAGTTTGGGATCAATGCAGATAATGTATTTGCCAATGAATTTATCTATGACGATAACGGTGACATAGTTGGATTTAATAAGGAGAATGTACTATCTGAAAATAATGGAAAGCCGAGACAAATTGAAAAACTAAAACTCGAAGGAGAAGTATTCGTTTTGGGTGATGGATTCACTGACTATGAAATAAAAAAAGCAGGTTTTGCCAACAAGTTTTACGCATTCACTGAAAATATAAGAAGAGAAAAAGTGTTGAATGAAGCAGATCATGAAGCCCCTACGCTAGAGGAATTTCTTTTTACTCAAAATCTAGAAAGGGCTCACTCCTATCCCAAAAACAGAATCAAAGCATTACTTCTGGAAAATATCCATGAAGATGCAATCAAGAAGCTCAAGGAAGAAGGTTATCAAGTGGAGGTACATCCAGCAGGCATGGATGAAGAGGAGCTAATTGAAGCAATCAAAGACGTAAGCGTCCTGGGGATCAGATCAAAAACTCAGGTTACTAGTAAAGTGATTGACAATGCAAAAAGGCTTCATGCAGTCGGAGCTTTCTGCATTGGTACTAACCAAATTGATTTGGATGCATGCCTGCAGAAAGGCATTTCAGTGTTCAATGCGCCGTTTTCAAATACTCGCTCTGTAGTAGAGCTAGCAATTGCAGAGATCATCTTACTCATGAGAAACCTTCCTGACAAGGTCAGAATGATGCACGAGGGAAAATGGAGAAAATCAGCTTCTGGAAGTTTTGAGATTAGAGGGAAAACGCTTGGGATCGTTGGCTATGGTAAAATCGGCTCACAACTTTCGGTCCTTGCTGAGTCTGTTGGAATGAAGGTGCAGTATTATGACATGGAAGAAAAGTTGGCGCTAGGAAATGCTAAAAGATGCAACTCGCTGCAGGAGCTTCTTGAAACGTCTGATGCTGTGAGCTTACATGTAGATGGAAGGCCTGAAAACCACATGATCATAGGATCAGACCAATTTGATCAAATGAAAGACGGTGTAGTTTTCATTAATCTTAGTAGAGGTCACGTGGTAGACGTAGACGCTCTAGCAAAAGCCATAGAAAATGGAAAAGTACATGGTGCGAGCATCGATGTTTTCCCGGAAGAGCCCTTAAGCAATGATCATCCGTTCGAATCTCCTTTAATTGGATTAAATAACCTGATCCTAACTCCACATATTGGCGGAAGCACGATGGAAGCTCAAGAGAATATTGCGGATTTTGTTCCCAGTAAAATCATCGAGTACATCAATACTGGTACCACTACTAACAGTGTGAATTTCCCAAATATCACACTCCCTGAGCTCAGAAAGGCGCACAGATTTATTCATGTGCACAGAAATGAACCAGGTGTACTCGCCGAAATCAACAATATTTTGGCAAAACATGGAATCAATATTGTTGGTCAATATTTGAAGACCAATGAGATGATCGGGTATGTAATTACCGATATTGACAAGAATTACAAAGAAGATGTGGTTAAGGACTTACGGAAAATTGAAGGAACGATCCGCTTCAGGGTTTTATATTAGTTCCCTTCATTTGTATTAACTTAGCCTAGTTGAAATAACCACCTTTAGACACTTATCCACCAAATAAGTTTTTACTTAAATAACTAACTATGAGCTATACGCTTACCTGGAAAAACTTAAGTACGCTTGATCAACTTGAATCCATTATCTCGTATTCTCAGGTTAAGCCTGCTTTGATCTTCAAGCATAGGCCTTCTTCGGAGGAAAGCAATCAGGTAAAGCAAAAAATAGAAGACGAGTGGACAATACCCTCTGAGCAACTGGACTGCTTCTTAGTAGATGTCATGGAAGACAAAGCAATTGCCTCAGAAGTGAGTGATTTCGCCGGCATTCCAAATGCATTTCCACAAGTACTACTGTTTGCTGATGGTGTGGCTATGTACGATGAGTCTCACGAGATGATCAATGTGAAGAAAATCAAGCTGGCATTGAAAATCATTAACCGCACGTTTCGGTGGATGGAAACCAGAGTTTGATTCCCAGTTTTTGTTTACCTGAACTAATATTGCTCTTTCGATTGAAGAGCTTTTTTTATGTCCAATAAAATCTACTTTACTCCTGGCCCCTCTCAGCTGTTTTACACATTTGGAGACCACTTTAAAAAAGCAATCTCTGAAGATGTGCCAAGCATCTCGCACCGAAGCAAGCAGTTCATCAAAATAGTAGAGGAAGCTACTGTTTCCCTAAGAGCGCTCCTCGAGTTACCGGACGATTATCATGTTTTTTTCCTAAACTCTGCTAATGAAGCTTGGGACCGGATTATTCAAAACCTAGTAGCTCATTCATCCCATCATTTTGCGAATGGTTCTTTTAGCAAGAAATTCCATGATTTCGCGCTACAGCATGGAATGAATAGCACGGTTAGTCAGGCAGCAGATGGTAGCTCTTTTCAGGACTTTACGATACCAGCAGATGCTGAACTAATTGGAATTACAAAAAATGAAACCAGTGTAGGATATAGTTTCACTGAAGATGAAATTGAGCAGATCAGAGCAGAAAATCCTGAGAAGCTTATTGCACTTGATGTAGTCAGTGCCTCACCTGCAGTACCGGTCAATTACTCCAATATTGATACTGCCTACTTGTCTGTGCAAAAAGCATTTGGTATGCCAGCTGGACTAGGTATCTGGATTGCAAATGAGCGCTGCATAGAAATAGCTGAAAAAAAGCATGAGAATAATTCAATAGGATCCTACAGATCTCTGCCGAATCTCAAAAAATTTGCCTTGAAGTTTCAGACACCAGAAACGCCAAACATGCTTTACATCTACATCATCGGGAAGATCGCCCAGGATATGCTCAATTATGGAGTAAAGAGACTTCAAAATGACGTTGTTTACAAAGCCACACTGCTTAACCAACTAGTAGAGGCTCATCCATCATTAAACCATTTTGTTACCCAAAAAGAAAATAGATCAAGATCCACCATCGTAGCAGAAGCAAAAAACCAGTCTTTGTTCATCAATGAAATTGAAAAGAAAGGGATGATCTTAGGCAAAGGGTACGGACCTTACAAGGACGAACACATTCGAATTGCGAACTTCCCAACCCACTCTAGAGAATCTGTAGAATTTTTAGTTGACAACTTAAAAGAATTAGAATAATATTCGGTTTTAAAACAAATAAGTCGACGTACCTAATATTTTATTTTATTCAAGTAAACTTCTGACGAAATAAATTCGTTGAATCCATTACGATCATCGACACTATTGTCGTTTTGTCAATTAATTTTGCAGAAAATAAATACATAAGACATTGGGCACACCACTTAAAAAAGTAATCGTCTGTCTGGACTATTCAAGTAAGGATCCAGATGTAATAGAGAATGCCTGCACAGTCAGTGAAATATCTGGAACTGAGGAGATCATTTTTATCAATGTCATCAAAGAATTTAACCTTCCTGAGCAGGTGAAGAAGGAATTTCCTCATCTTATCGATAAGGCCATAGAGGAAAGAAAGAACGAGATGAGCGGCATGATAGAAGACCACTTTACGCTTGACATCAAGCAGCGACTTATCGTTTCTCAAGGAAGTATTACTAAGGAGATATTAAGTGTTGCTAACAGTGAAAAGGC
>CAYYNA010000159.1:0-3858 GCA_964472815.1 uncultured Roseivirgaceae bacterium | reverse complement strand
CAGAAACTGGTGCCTTTATTCACACTAGATAAGGGCGAGAAGATCACTGAGCTCATTTGGAATGAATCCAAGAAAAAAGGTGTGGACATGATTGTGATGGGCGCTAAAGGCAGAACGTCTGCTTCTGCGATCTTTATTGGGAGCAAGGCGGAGCGCATGATCAGGGTAAACAACGAGATCCCAATGATGATTATCCGGAAAAAGGGTGCTATTGCAGGAATACTAGAGACACTAAAAGAAACGCTGGACTAAGGTTGTCGCATCTTATCCAGCAAAGCGTTTAGTGTTTCAGCCTCCTCCTCTGAAAGCTTTCTTGTTGCGTTTTCAAAATCTGACATTTTGCCGTCTAGCATCGAAAGAAGCTCGCTTCCTTTGTCAGAAATAAAAACATCAACAGCTCTTCGATCATTTTTGCATTGCTTACGGATGACAAGTCCCTTTTCCTCCAAACGATCTACAATTCGAGAGGCATTGGAGCTCTTATCAAGCATCCTGTCAATCAGCAAATTAACCGTGGATGGGTTGGGGTGCTGACCTCTTAAAATTCGAAGGATATTAAACTGGGGTGTAGTAAGTCCATGCTCCTTGAACACCTCCAAATGCCGCTGGTGTAGCCACGAGCTGGTATAAATCACGTTGATAACGGATTTCGAATATTCGCTACTAAACCTCTCCTGCTTTATGTCTTCTGCTATGCCCATGTTCTCATTAAATACAAATACATATAATGTAACAACATTATAAAACTTTAGTTGCATTTCAAACAATATTTGTTTTCGCATTAAACCTTCGCTTAGCTTTAGACTCTAAGTGTCAGATTTACCTGAAAGACATTGGAAGAGCTGATAATCGAAAAACTTAAGAATGAAGAGACCAAAAATTATGGTTTCAATTTGTTGGTAAGGGAATATCAAGAAAGAGTGTATTGGCATGTGAGAAAGATGGTGATTGATCATGATGATGCAGACGATCTCGTTCAGGAAATCTTCGTGAAAGTTTGGAAGAACCTGAAATCATTCAGAGAGGATTCAAAGCTCTACACATGGATTTATAGAATCGCCACAAATGAATGTCTCACATTTCTAAAAAAGAAGAAGAGAAAGCTGTTCATTCCTATCAATGATGTGCAAAGTGAGCTTGCCGGGAAATTGGAAGATGATGAAAACATAAGTGGTGATGAAGTACAAATGAAATTGCAAAAAGCACTTCTGAAACTGCCTGATAAGCAACGAATGGTTTTTAACATGAAGTACTTTGACGACATGAAGTTCAAGGATATTGCTGAGATTACTGGTACAAGTGAAGGAGCGCTCAAAGCCAGCTATCATCATGCAGTAAAAAAAATTGAAGAATTTATAAGTGAAGATTAAACCTTTTTATAGAAAACTGCTCTAAGGAGAAATCAAGATGAAAAGAGATCTAAACGATATTGACAAAAAGCTAGATTATAAAGTGCCAGAGGGCTACTTTGAGGATCTTCCTATGCGGATCCAACAAAGGATCGATCAGGAAAAAGCGACAAGAAGTACATTTATGCTTCCAGCTTGGTCATTTGCGATGGCGGCATCCATTGTACTTATCGTAACTTTTTTCTTCATTTTTAACGGAAGTGAAAACACCGCCGAATCACTATTGGCAGAAATTTCAGAGGAAGACCTCATAGCATATTTAGGCGAGTTGGAACTTGACTCATACGACTTGGCGAGTGCCTTTCCAGAGACCACCAATGAACTGATATTTGAAGAAAGGGAAATGCTGGACGCCATAGAGTTTGGTGATGAATCAATAGACAACATTTTACTAGAATACAATTTAGAAGCAGAAGATTTAGAGATATGAAAAAGATATTAACGATAGCGATGTTAGCCTCTTGCCTACTCGGAATAGCGCAAGAGCCAAGCCCAGAAGCTCTGAAAAAGATTGAAGCAGCAAGAATTGCTTTGATCACAGAAAGGCTTGATCTAAGTCCCGCTCAAGCTGAAAAGTTCTGGCCTATTTATCGGGAATTTTCTACAAAAAGAAAGGAGATCAGCAAAGACTTTGATCAAGCAAGAAGGAATTTTAATCCTAACCAGGCATCTGAGGAAGAAAACAAGAAGATGCTTGAGATGGCAACTTCTGTGAAGGAACAACAATTAGGACTTGAGAAGGTATATTCTCAAAGAATCCTACAAATAATTACCACAAGGCAGTTGAATAATCTAAGAAAAGCTGAAAGCGACTTTAAAGAAATGTTACTAAAAAGAATACGTGCAGAGCAAATGAAGAGACAGCAGATGCGCCAGAGAAACAATGATCGATTGCAAGATCGCAGAAACTGAACCAACCTACCTACCTGATGTCTCGAGCGGTAATCATATCGATGCTGTTCCTACTAAGCTTAGATCTAAAATCACAGAAAGACACACTTAGCTATGCTGAACAGCTAGCAGCCTTAGAAGCTGAGATGGATTTTTTATCCATCTTTAGTCTTATTGAAAGTGTATTAGCCACGGAAGCTGCACCAGGAAGTGAACTACTGCTCCACCTCGGTTTCACTAGCAGTGTGACTAGTGCCGGGCGAGATTATGACTTAGACCAAAGAGGCATTGCTCCAGGTGTTGCATTTTATCATAAGTCTGGTCTGTTTAGCGATATTACAGGCTACTGGAACAGTGACATTGAGCCTAACTACAATCCGACGGTATGGTCTACCGGTTACCTTGGGGACTTAGGTCCACGGTGGAGCTACAGCTTTGATTATGAAAGGTGGTTTTTTAACCCGAAAGACTCAGCAGATAACCCACTCAAAAACTCCTTTGGGGCATCAATCAATTACGATCTAAAAATTGTAAATCTAGGAATAGACTACTCATTTCTATTTGGTGATGAAAGTGCTCACAGAATTCTAGGTAGCTTAGGAAAAACAGTTGATTTAGGTAAATGGTGGATATTCGATCGCATCTCACTCTACCCTAGCGCTATTATCCTTTTTGGGAATAATAATATTACCCAACTCCGCATCACTCAAGCGCAGCTTACCGATAGACAAAGGACTCAAACGGAGCGGCTGATTACACTAAATAATCTTTCGCCAAATCAGCGAAACTCACTAATTGCATCTATTCAAAGTGCTTTTGAAAATGGACGAATCACCAGGGAAAGGAGAAATGAATTCCTACAGCTTCTTGCTACAGCACAAAGCTTAACCGAAGGAGACGTTCAAGACCTACAGACGCTATTAGAGCAAGGGTTTGAGGAAACATTTTTTGAGGAAGGAAATGCATTCGGACTGATGAATTACTCTTTCAGCCTGCCGCTTACTGCATCAATTAACCATTTTTCAATCATTCTAAACTACTCCTACAGCATACCTGTATCCTTACCTGGCGAGTTTTTTGAAGTGGACCCCATTGGGTATTTTGGCGCCTCATTATCCTATAGAATTCCCTTCAAATAATCGTTGTTTTGTTAATCCTTCCGAAGATTTATTACACCAAAGCAACCTTTTTCTGAAATTATAATCTATTCATGTAAGGAAACTCAATTCCTAACACTGGACTAGACTAAAGGAGGCATGCTCAAAAACTACTTAAAAACTTCTTTCAGAAGTTTAACCAAAAACCCACTCACTTCATTTATCAATCTGTTTGGACTTGCAGCGGCAATCGGTGTTTGTCTGATCGTATACTCATTCATAGAGTTTGACATGACGATCGATGATTTTCATGAAAACAAGGATAAGGTATACTTAACCACCTTTCATGTAGACAGAGATGGTACGGAAAGACACCTGGGTTTATCCCCTACCCCATTAGGAGAAATGCTACGAAAAGACTTCACACAAATACAGAAAGTCTGTCGAGTAGAAGATTTTAG
>CAYYNA010000158.1:0-8113 GCA_964472815.1 uncultured Roseivirgaceae bacterium | reverse complement strand
TTTTGTTGTCTTTCTCTTTTATTCTCAGCGTGGAGAAAGATATCAGCATATCGAAATCTCCTAAATGGGTATTTGGAGGCGGATCTTGCATCAGCCCGGTGATTTGATAGGAATCTTCTCCCGACTGTAACGTTTTTCCAACAGGGTTTTCATCCTTGAAAAATTTCTTTGCAGACGTTTCTGTCAAAACAATAGAATAGGGCTCAACAAGTGCAGTTTCCGGGTTTCCTGAGATAAGACCTATTGAAAAGACGTCAAAGAAAGCATCAGAGGAGTTGTAGCCATCTAAAGAAAGAGTCTTCTCACCAAATGTAAAATCATCTTGGGACCACCCACCTGTCATCAGAAGACTCTCAGCTATGCCAGGACATTCCTCTTTAAGTTTATCTCCGATATAAACTGAAGTAGATGCCAAGTCCATTTTAGTGCCATCTTCTAAATCGGTATAATGAGAATAGACTTTGTAGATGCGTTCCTTATTGTCGTGAAATCCGTCAAAGCTCAGGAGCTGACCTATATATGTGATCATCAGAATACCGATCGACATGGCGACCGAAAGACCTACAATATTGATCCCTGTAAATAGTTTGTTCCTGGATAGGTTGCGAACTGACGTTTTGAGGTAGTTCGTCAGTAAATTAAAAAATGTCATTTGTCCTAAAATTTTTGGTTTTTGAATAGTGTAAGGCCGGCAAAACTTCAATACATCTAAAAAGAAAATGAAGTCAGCCTTGAGTCGGCCCTTTGGAGTATTTCGTGAATAATATTCGTGGAGATCTCCCTGAAGATCTTCAAGAAGGTCTGGATGACAGTAAAATTCAATAATCCAGTCCATCCATTTAGGAGGACGATTTCGCTTGCTCATCCGATTCCCTTAAATACTAATTCTGGAATATTTCCCCACAAGCGATCCCTCTGCTCCTTAGACTTCCATAGGGCCACCTTCCCTGCATGGGAAATAGAAAAAAAACGCTTACGCCTTCCTCCCCTTTCCTTAGTGGGTTCTCCCAGCTCTGATGCAATGAGTCCCTTCTTCTCCAGCCGGTTTAGCACCGCATGCACTACACCCAACTTCGTCTTTCTTCCCGTCACTTTAGCAATCTCATCAACGATATTGACGCTGTATGCTTCCTCCATCAAGGATGCGATGGTAAGTAATACCACTTCTTCAAACTCTCCCAGGTTTGTTCCCTTCATATTTATTCACTAATTGTATAAAAAATACCTACGCGAATATAGAGATCAGGTTTCATTTATTCATACTTTGTATAAAATATTGATATCAGCTCATCTACTGCCTATTACATTTAGGCTCTTTCAAAATGAACTTGAACCACTTTTATCAGGTTGTATTTACACTTAACCAAAAAGAAAATATGGGACATAAAGTATTAATCACTGGATCCAATGGTGGATTCGGTAAACTAACAACAGAACTACTATTAAAAGAAGGACACCAAGTGGCAGCATCCATGCGAGGTGTCAACGGCAAAAACAAAGAAGCTGCAGAAGAATTGAAAGCTGCCGGGGCAGTAGTGGTAGAAATTGATGTCACGTCAGACTCCAGTGTTGAAGCTGGCGTAAATGATGCCATTTCACAACTTGGTGGATTAGATGTGGTCATCAACAATGCGGGAGTTGGAGTATCAGGAATGCAGGAACACTTTACTGTGGATGATTGGCAAAAAGTATTTGACGTAAATGTGTTTGGTGTTCAGCGGGTAAACAGAGCGGTGTTACCTCATTTTAGAAATCAAGGATCTGGCTTGATCGTTTACATCTCCAGTCTTTTGGGCAGAATGTCTCTTCCATTTTACGGACCGTACAATGCGACCAAATGGGCATTGGAGGCCATGGCTGAAAACTACCGTGTAGAGCTTTCAGGTTTCGGAATTGAAAATGCGATCATCGAACCAGGAGGGTTTGAGACAACTTTCTTTGGGAGCCTTATTCAGCCAAGTGATACAAGTAGAGCGGAGGCATATGGTGACTTCATGAATGCTCCCCAACAAATGGGAGAAGGGTTTGGTGAAGCGCTAGCAAATAACCCAGAGCAAGATCCACAGAAGGTGGCAGATGCGGTGCTTGAGTTGATTAGCCTACCAAGAGGGGAAAAACCATTTAGAACCCCAGTGGACTATATGGGTATGGGCGAACCGATCAAACCATACAATGATCAGCTGGAACAACTAATGAGAGGTATTTACGGCAATTTCCAAATTGATGGAATGCTGGACGTCAAATAAATGAATTGATATCAAATATATAAGAGCCAGGTCAGTGATCTGGCTCTTTGCTTTTTCGCATTTCTTGTTGCCTCATAGGCATGCTGTCAATGAGCTGGAAGATTTCTCTAGTGGAGACAATATCGTCTCTCCTCATCTTTACACCGCCATCTTTTCCTATTAATAAAACAGAAAAAGTATCAGGATCAATGTCAAAAGCTCTATACATCGCCTTAGCTTGCTCTTCAGAAATTCTGTGATTGTCAGGATTCAACCAATGGTCTGAATAAAGTCGATAGATGACTAGATCTCGCTCCTTCATTCCTTTCCGGCCTTTCATTAATAACTGATCTTGCCGCTTGTATCCGACGTTCGTTGGAGATGAAGCCGTCACAATTAGTACTCTCTCCTTCCACAAATGCTCCTTCACTGGGTTCATCTTCTGATTGAAATTTATTGTCAAAAAAATCACTAAAATCCACACTCATAGTAAACTACCTACAAGGTGTTTTGATTGGTAGAATTACTTATTAAAGTAGATCAGCGCTCCGAAGGTGGCAGACATCACCAGTGTGTAGGCCATATAACTAAGGAAAAAACACAAAATCATGCGTAGGAAAAACCAAACAGTTTTCTTCCTGTACAAGCTATAAAAGAGATAGAAAAAAAATAGCAGGCCTAGGACAAAGGAAATCAGAAAGGCGATCTTGTGAGTGATAATGAATCCGATTGGTACTATGGCAACAACAATGATATTAGCTGCTGAAATAATGAAGGATTGAATGACCAAGTGCTCAGCATAATTGAACTTCTCATAGCGCCTAAACAAGCGGTAAGAAAACAAGGCAAAAACGGGGATCGATATCCACACTAGCAAGTTGTACCAATCGGTAAACAGATAAAGAATCAACTCAGACATCTTATCGGTTTCCTCCGGCGTATTTCCAGTGACATTAAATAGCAACTCAAATGAATCTGTCAAATTCATCATTACCAAACTGAGTGCAGTGGAAATAATCAATAGCCTAAATGCATTGACAACTTTGAATCGTCCCTCCGATAAGTAGTACCGAATAAGCGTTCCTGGATTTCGAAACAACATTTTGACTGTGAAGACCAGCCCTCTTTCCACATTGAAAGCATCTAAAAAGTCTTCTACGGATTGGCGAACAGTGATTCGCTTTACTGTTCTTTTTTCTGTGGTTTCTATGGGGAATTTGTCCATCTGCCTGAAATCAGAAAATCAATTCAGATCAAAATTTAATCAGTTCGGCTAGCAATCTAGCCATTCACTATCCAAAACAGGAGAACATTTCTGAGTAATCAGGTTCATCCAGCCACATTCAAACAAAAAATTAATGTCATGAAATCTTTTCAATTAAACTTTAAATTATTCAATGTAACCAAACTCACCTTGATTTTGGTTTTGCTAGGAATGGTCACCCTCCTTTCTAGTTGTGGGGATGACGATGATAATGTGGTGGAGCCACAAGATATCGTAGATGTGGCTGTAGCAAATGGTTACAGCAGGCTTGCTGACGCTTTGACTGAAGCAGGATTGGTAACTACCTTACAAGGAACTGGGCCATTTACGGTTTTCGCTCCAACGAACGCAGCATTTGAAGCAGCTGGAGTTACATCAGAAAACAGCTTTGGTGGTTTATCCAGTGATGAACTCAGTGCAGTCTTGAGATATCACGTAGTACCTGGAAACGTCACATCAAGTGACCTAACAACTGGAGATGTTGCTTCAGTAGAAGGTTCTAACCTTTCAATTGATGCCACTAACCTTACGGTGAACGGAGTGGCTATCATCGAGCCATTCGATGTTTCAGCCAGCAACGGTACTATCCACACAATCGGTTCAGTACTCTCTATTCCAGTAGCAGAACCAACGTTAAATATCGTTGAGCTTGCTCAATCTCAAGCTAACTTGAGCATACTTGTAACTGCACTAACTAAGTTCCCTGATCTAGTTTCAGCACTATCAGACGTAAATGGAACTTACACTGTTTTTGCTCCAACTGATGATGCATTCGCAGCGTTGTTGGGTGTGATTGGACAAACTGAGCTAGATGATATACCGGAATCAGTGTTGCGACGTGTATTAGAATATCATGTAGTTTCCGGGGCTGCCGTACTATCTACAGATTTGATGGATGGACAAGAGGTGGATCCTATCCTTGCTGACGAAGGAGATGTAATTACTGTGGGAGTAGGTGCTTCAGTGACAGTAGATAATGCTACAGTGACAGCACCAGATGTAGCTGCTACCAATGGTGTGGTACATATTGTTGATGGTGTATTGACTCCAGACTTAGAAACAAGTATCGTCAACACGGTGGTTGAGCCTGCTTACTTCAATACTAGCTTCACAGTACTTACTGAAGCAGTAGTTACTGCTGGTTTACTTGAGACGCTAATAAGCACCGATGACGAATACACTGTATTTGCACCGACAAATGACGCCTTTGCAGCTGCTGGAATCAACTCTCTCGAGGGTCTGACTGCAAATGACCTATCTCCAATTCTCTTGTACCATGTATTGAATTCGGAAGTAAAAGAGGCAGGATTACCAGCTACAGGTAGTGCAGTTACTACACTAGGTGGTGACTTCTACCTAAGTATCAATTCAAACGGTGTTTTCATAAATGGAACTACACAGGTGACTGCTACAGACATTGATCAGGATAATGGCGTAGTACACGTGATCAACAGAACACTTCTTCCAGCATCTAGCGATGTAGTTGATATAGCAATCGCTGCTTCTTCAGCTTCGGAAGGTGCTGAGTTTGGACAACTTGTTGCTGCCTTAACAGCAGTTTCTAATAATACAGATACAGATTTAGTAGCAGCATTGAAAGGAGACGGACCTTTTACAGTCTTTGCTCCAACTGATGCTGCGTTCCAAACCCTATACAATGCGGTTGGTGACCAGGATGAGGATGAGGATAGTGACATTGATGACCTGGTTGCTGCCGCAGGTTTGGAAACCATCGCTACGGTATTGCAATATCATGTCTTCGGCGGAAGAGTATTCTCTACCGATATCCCTAACGTTCTTGACGGTAATGCGTCTGTTACATTGACCCCACTTGCTGGTGGTACTTGGGATCTAAATTCAGATTTGAGCATTACTCCAACGGACGCAGTTCTTTCTATTGGTCTTGATGATGCGTCAATCATCGCAACTGAAGGAACAGTAGACATACTCGGAACAAACGGTGTGATTCACGCTATTGATCAAGTAATCCTACCGTAAACAAATTTTTTAACAACAAAACCCATCTTCAGTTATGTAGATGGGTTTTGCTTTAACTAGAATTCGATGTTTAGCAATAAGTGGCGGTACTTGTATGTTTTCCTATTAGGTTCATACTCTTTCTTGAATATCAAGTTCACTCAAGGAGATTCCCTTTTATCACACCCCATTTCTGATCTAATCTTCTATGCAATCATTCTTTTGATTGTTTTTGTGATTTGGGAAGGTAACTACCTATTAGAAAAGATCAATGGTAGCATTAGAGCCAGAAAAACATCATTCAAACTGCTTCGACACTTTTTAGCAAGTGTCCTATTAGTGGCAATCGTCACTCCCATCTTCAGCGTAAGCTTCAACTATTTCATTGCTACCGAAAATCTATTCAGCGGCTTTAACCAGCTGCTAGGTTTCAGCTTCAGAATTAACCTATTCCTTCAATGCATAAACGCCATACTCGTCTACAATAAAGAACTCAGCAATGCTAAGCTGGAAGCAGAAATGCTTAAAAAGGAAACATCTGAAGCCCAATTTGAAGCATTAAGAAAGCAGATCAATCCACACTTCTTGTTCAATAGTTTCAATGTTCTTTCCTCTGTTATTGAAACTGACCAAAAACTGGCAGTTGCATTTGTAGAGCAACTATCCAAGGTCTATAGGTATTTGCTAAAAACGCAAGATCTGAAGACCATACCTTTAGATGATGAGCTAGATTTCATTGAGTCGTATATTTTTCTTCTCAAGATCCGTTTTGGAGATAACCTTCAATTCGAAAGAAACATTGCGGATACTGAAAGTAGCATCCCTCCCTCTACACTACAATTACTCATTGAAAATGCCATCAAGCACAATGAGGTGTCCAAAAAGAAACCGCTTACTGTTTCCCTTGAAAGGCAGAATGGTTCATTGATCATCAGAAACAATAAAAACCCAAAGGGTCGACCTGAAGGATCTGAAATGATCGGGTTGGCCAACATTAAGAAGCGGTATCAGTTATTAGGAGCAATTCCTCCTGTAATATCAAATACTGATAAGGAGTTCTTTGTAAAACTGTCTTTGATAGAATGAAAACACTGATCATAGAAGACGAGCACTTGGCAGCAGAAAGACTGCAGCGCATTATTGAAACGAATTTTCAAGAGATGCAGGTGATGGATTCCTTGGACACAGTCAAAGATGGTGTCGAATATTTGTCTGAGCACAAGGAAGAGCTAGATCTGATCTTCTGTGATATACATTTAGCTGACGGTTCTAGTTTTGAGATCTTCAATCAGGTTGATGTAAAGACGCCTGTCATCTTCACCACAGCTTACGATCAATATTCGCTTGATGCCTTCAACGTGAATAGCATTCATTACCTACTTAAGCCTATTAAAGAAAGTGATGTGATTAATGCTGTTCGGAAGTACGAGATTCTTCAGGGTAACCGAAATACAAATTTTAGACTATCTGATTTAAAAGATCTTCTTACAAGCCCCAAGGAAACAAAGAAGCACTTCCTGGTGAAGTCTGGAATGAAGCTGATTCCCAAAAAAATTGATGAGATCGCGCTTTTCTATATTGATAATAAGGTAGTGCATGTCATTGACATCAACGATGGAAAATCCTACCTCACAGACTTTAGCTTAGAAGAGATTGAACGGGACCAAACCAACCCCGATCAGTTTTTTAGAATCAACAGGAAACAGATTGTCAATATGGAAGCAATCACCGCTATGAAACCTCATTTGGGTCAAAGGTTGAATATTGAGATCGCGGTTAGATGCAATTTTGATATTATTGTGAGCAGAGAAAAAGTCACACAATTCAAAAAATGGTTTACAGGTTAATCGCGCTTCTATTCTTTGTATCTGCCCTCAATTCCTCAACTGCGCAAACAAACTCATACGACTCTCTAAAACAAGCCATCATTAATCTCGATAGCCAGATCAAGGATGTGCAACTAAACCTGGAAACTTCTCAGAGAAAATTTAAAGTGGGGATTCTGATTGCTACAATAGGCTATACTACCACTATCACAGGTGGGCTGATGCTTGGACGATCAAATGATGACTTAGGACAAGCATTATTGGTAGCGGGTGGCGCAACTGGAATCATCGGTACTTACAAGATGGTTGATGCATTCAGCTTCCTGACCGGGCGAAAGAAAAAGAAGAAGAAAACCTACTGATCTATCCACTTCTTAAATGAAGTGGCCTTTTCGGTACTTACAATGATCTGATCACCATCAAAGTGATCCATCTCGACCATCAACTTTCCTTTGAAATACCTATGGACGGTATTTACAAAATCGATATTAACGATGAACTGACGGTTAGCTCGATAGAAGAATATGGGATCAAGCTGATTCCCTAGTTCATCCAATGTGAAATCTGACAGATAGGACTTATCACTGCTCGTTACTATATGCACAATTCCATGCTTGCTTTGAAAGCAGACAATATCTTTTGACTTTATGGCCAACATCTTCTCACCCTGCTTTACCAGAAACCGAGATTTGTATTGATTACTTGACCCCAGGTTTATTTGACTTAAGATTTCTTGTATCGAAGGTTGAGGCGTGGCATCAGTACCTTGGTGAAGGTCTTTGTATTTTTTGATCGAGGCGGTAAGGTCCTCTTTCTTTATC
>CAYYNA010000157.1:0-8173 GCA_964472815.1 uncultured Roseivirgaceae bacterium | reverse complement strand
TCAGAGACATCAAATAAGGATTGCTCCGCTCTATCCAAAAGTTTGAATACATCTATCGTATCCTCATAAGCGTCTTTCTGAATTTCTGACGAAATACGGATCAATTCCCTTTTGATGGATTGTTCGGCAATAATCCTCGCATGATATTCAATGTTAGCCGCAGAATTGACTTTGGTAGTTAGTTCAGCTACGTAGTGGGCTCCCCCGATCAGCTCCAGTTTTCCAACTTTCCTGAGTTGATGCGTAACCGTCTTAATATCTATTGGTTGGCTATCATTAAAGAGATCTACAATTGCTGAATAAACCTCTTGATGAGCATCACGGTAGAAACTCTCAGGATGGAGGATGTCTATCACGTTTGATAAAGCATCACGCTCCAGCATCAGTGCTCCCAGAACAGCTTCCTCAATTTCAACTGCTTGTGGAGGCAACTTTCCCAGATGATCACTTAAAGTTGTGATGCCTAATCTCCTACTTTTAGCTGCTGAAACTGATTGTTGCGCTCCTTCCATTCAAATATGTTTTTGGGTCTTTTGTAGCTTACAAACTTAGATCCAATGTTACTTCTTATTTAAGAATGATTAATGGACTTTCCACCGAGTTATCCCCTCACTTATCCACAACGAAATCTGTACGGCTTTTGTCCATTGTGTTATCTTTGATTACAAAGATTTTCATACCCTTTAACCTCTCAATTTGTTTAAGCTCAATTTAAAAAATCCTTTGGTGGTTTTCGACTTGGAAACCACAGGAACTAATATATCCCAAGACAGAATAGTAGAAATAGCCATGGTAAAGGCCATGCCCGATGGTACTATAGAAGAAAAATGCAGAAAGCTCAATCCCACTATTCCGATCCCGCTGGAAACAAGCTTAATACACGGTATTTATGACGAAGATGTGAAGGATGAAGCTACCTTCAAGCAAGTGGCCAAGTCGCTTGCTCAGTTTCTTGAAGGCTGTGATCTGGGAGGATTTAACGTGCTGGGTTTTGATGTTCCCATGCTGGTCGAAGAGTTCCTCAGGGCAAACGTAGACTTTGATGTTGAAAACCGAAAGATCGTAGATGCACAAAAGATCTTCCACTTAATGGAGAAGAGAAACTTGACTGCAGCATACAAATTTTATTGTGATAAAAAACTGGAAAATGCCCATTCCGCGATGGCCGATACACAGGCCACTTATGAAGTGCTAGTATCTCAAATTGAAAAGTATGAAGGAGTAGAAGCTTTCGACAACTTAGGAAAACCCTTGGCCACCATTGAAAATGACATGGGAATTCTTCACAATCTGACCACAAGCAATAGAGTGGATCTGGCGGGAAGGATGATTCTAAAGGATGATGTGGAGACATTCAATTTTGGAAAGCATAGAGGAAAGCCGGTGATGGAGGTATTGCAAAAAGAACCTAGCTTCTACGATTGGATGATGAAGGGTGATTTCCCCTTAGATACCAAACGAAGGCTCACTCAGATAAAACTCAGGGCTTTTAATCAATAGTATTGGAATCTTAGCTACGGACCTACTCATAACGTTTGCCTGCTGATAAAGTCAATTCAGCTACCGAATTATCTAGTAATTGACTACTTCAGGTAAACTTTTGTTTATGTTATATTTGGCATAACCTACACCCTATGCCAACTAATTTCCAAAAGAACGCCAAACTAAGAATGTTCCTGATTATACTCCTTGTACTGGGAGTGTATGCAGTGCTAGTTTGGACACTGGTATATGTAGAGCAGGACAGTCAGCAGTCCAACCTAACAACCTATTCTAATGCCGTTTGGTATTCCTTAGCGACACTAACTACTGTCGGATATGGAGACCTGTTTCCAGGGACGATGTATGGAAGGATTATTGGGTACATCCTGATGCTGACAAGTATCTTTATTTTCGGTTTACTAATAGGACAACTAACGACGCTTATGACGACAATTCGGGAAAATAAAAAACATGGTTACTCCGGTACAAGCTTCACTAACCATGCAGTAATTATTGGCTGGAATGATTTCGGCTGGCACGTTGTAGATCAACTAGTGGGCGTGGGTCGAAAGGTTGCTGTGGTTACAAACCGAAAAGATGATGTAGATCTCATCAGAGAAAAGTACTCACAAAAGACCGTTTTCGTGCTCTTCAGCGACTATACAAATTATGAACTGATCAAGAAATCTAATATCGAAAACGCAAATATTGCATTTATCAATTTGGAGGATGATACGGATAAACTGGTCTATGTATTGAACCTGAAGAAAGTCTTTCCAAATACTGATTGTGTGGTGACGTTAGAAAATGGCGACCTGAAGAGTACTTTCCTTTCCGCAGGTGTAGCCAATACGATTTCTACGAAAGAAATTTCCTCAAAGCTACTGGCTTCATACATGTTCGAGCCTGACGTTGCTACCTACAGTGAATCCATTCTCTCCTACGCCAAGTCTGATACAGATTATGACATTAAGCAACTCGTCATAACGGAAAGAAATCCCTACGTCGGGAAAGCTTATCAAGATGTGTTTTTTGATTTGAAGAAGAGGTACAATTCCATTCTGATCGGGGTTACTAAACGCGACAAATTCGGAAATCGCAAGCTGATTAAAAACCCTATTGGCGATCTTAAATTAAATGTGGGCGATTACCTTATTATCATCTTAAGTGGTAAGGCTTTCAAAGTTCTGAAGAAGATATTTGGAGTAGAAGAAGGAACATTAAAGGACAGCAAATGAAGCAGTGGGCAGCCTTCATATTGGTTCTACTAGTGGCCTTCGGTTGCAGTAACCGAGACATCAATGAGGGGGAAGAATTCCGTCCCAGAGCGGTTCAAGACAGCTTCGATGATTCTCATTTTACAAAGGTCACGGTGGACGGGGTAGAATACCTCATGATGGAACGTGACAACAACAACCCACACGAAGGGTTCGGCTTCATGGCCTTCCGCGCCAACAAGGTTTTAGAAAAACAAGATTCTATTATTTCCTACCTCAAGGCAATGCAGGTGTATCAAAATAAAATGTACGCTCGCATGTTCAATCTCTCTGAGGAAGAAGCACAAAACCAATTCAACCAAACTTTTGAGGAATTTCTGCTTCTAGAAATTGACGAGTTGCTAGAATTGGAGAAGCAAGAGCTTACCAATTGATCTTAAAAAACTTGCGAAGTGCAGTATAGGAAGACCTACTTCTGATAACTAGCGAAGAGCTCTTTTAGCTGCGTCAAGGCAGTTCCTAGCTCTGGATTTACTCCTGAAATTTGAATAATGTCCTTTCCTACCTTTTCAGCATCAATCAATTCATCTCGATCCTTAAAGACTTCATCCAAAATATTGCAGTAATCAATCAAAGAATAAAGCACAGTGAAGGAAGCTGAAGGCTTAGAATTCTTGAAAACGATCGCTTTCAGATGATTTCTGATTTCCTGCTCGAAGGCATAGTTTGCATTATCCATGCGATCGGATAGTGGAATCCAAAGAAGTTTAGTTTCTTCCTTTTTGAGAATACCTCGCTGCGCCAATAACGCATTCAAATCCTCTTGGATATCCTTGAATTTACTTGAAACAGTCTTTACTTGGTTAACGATTGGCTCACCACTCTTCAACTTTTTCAGCACATTATCTAATATGCCGTTTCCTGTGCCTATGGTATCAACTACCTTAACAACTCCGCCGGATAGTGTAATTTTCTTCTGAATAAACAGCTCTAAAATACATGCTGAAATCACTCCAGGAACTACGGTTTTTTCAGCAGCGGCTAGTATTCTCCCCTCCTCATCATCTAATGCGATCAAATAAAATCCTTCTGCAATACTAAGTTTCATACGTATCTTTTGGTTTAAAGCTAGTCTTTTAAATCACAGATAATGAACTGCTTAATTTGTTCTCAACACACATTATCTAAGCGAATGCGAAGTTCACAAAAAATCTGCAAAACTGAGAAAAAGAAACGCTAATTTTTTAGCAAAGAACCAATAGTGAGCCCTTGGACAACTATGGAGAATACCACTACACAGTAGGTGGTGAACAGAATCGTTTCTTTAACTAGATCTGGAAAAGCGATATCGGAAAGAGATAAGGCCAGTGCAACTGAAATACCGCCGCGTAAACCACCCCACGTTAAGATCTGAATGGTCTTGGGCTCAAATGTCCTGAACGGTCTCATGATGGTAATTGGAATACTAACTCCTAAAAAGCGAGCAGACAAGACAATGGCAATACCAATACCTCCAATTGCCAGATTACCTAAAGTGAACGACTCTGCGATCACCATAATCTCCAAACCAATCAGGATGAAGAGAATGGCATTTAATGCTTCATCCAGTAGGTGCCAAAACTTGAAAACATATTCACCTGTGGCGTTAGCAAGCTTTTCATCTCTCCCTTCATTGCCTATAAAAAGCCCCATCACAACCATACCTAGTGGTGCAGATACATGAAGTAACTCTGCAATTCGCCCTCCTACCATCACCAAGGTAAGTGTGACCAATACTTCAAGTTCCACATGGTCATTGTCGATGAAGTTCAATAGCTTAAATCCTACAAAACCTAGGAGTGCTCCCAAAGCCAATCCCCCGAAAACCTCTATACCAAAAAGTTTTGCCACACCAAGCGCCGTAACCTCACCCCCTCCGTGACCTCCTACATCATGGATCCCTGCATGGTTCTTAGCGATTGCCAAAATCGTAAGGAAAATTACTACTCCAACTCCGTCATTGAATAGCGACTCCCCAGCAATCTTAATTTCTAGCTTCTTTGAAAGTCCGAATTGCTTAGTCAAAGCTAGCACTGCGATAGGATCCGTAGGAGAGATCAGCGCACCAAATAGCAGGCAATAAATGAACTCCATTTCATACCCAAGCATCGGGAAGATCCACCAAACTAAACCTCCCACAATGAAGGTGGACATCAAAGTACCCACTGTTGCGAGAATAATCACAGGCACTCGCTCTTCGATTAGCTTGGTCAGATTGGTAGATAGTGCACCCGCAAAGAGCAGGAAATTGAGCATCACATTCATCAAGACTTCCTCAAAGTCAAATTCTTCCATGATATGTTCCGCGCCTTCGGTAATGGAAGGGAAGAAATAACCTAGAACCAAAATCGCAAATGACATCATCAGAGCGATTAGCATAAGACCAATGGTGGACGGCAGTTTTAATACGGTTATATTGATAAGTGTAAATGCTGCGGCCAGGAATATTAGGAAGGTGATTAGTTCGAGAATACTCATTTGGCTGTGTGTCGGTAGTTACGTACGTTTTAGATTAGCGTCTCCAAAATAAGTAATAAAAGAGTACGAAAAAAACCTGCATATCAAATGAGTTTAAGAAATACACCTCTGATTTTTTGGTTTTTTATGATTGGTGCTAGCTGCAGTTCAGTGAAACAACTGGCTGTAGAAAGGGATATCTCAGATATTCTGAAAAAGTCTGAAGTTTTTTCGAAGCATCATACCGGTTTTAGCTTGTACGACCTGGAAGAAGATCGCTTTCTTTCAGACTACAATGCCAGCCTTCTTTTCACGCCTGCATCAAACACCAAGCTGCTAACGATGTATGCTGCACTTAAAAGTTTCGAAGATTCTATACCCGGAATCACGTACTCCAAAGTGGACACCATACTGCGTATCTATCCTACTGGAGATCCCACATTCCTTCTTCCTGAATTCGGAAATCAACCAGTATTAAAATTCCTCAAAAACCAACAAGCCATAGAAATTCTATTTCCCGAGAGCATTGCCTCTTATGGGCCCGGATGGGCATGGGATGACTATAGCTATTCATTTCAAGCGTCGCGAACTTGGTGGCCCATTTATGGTAACATGGTGAGAATCATTAAAACCGATTCTTCTGTGTCGATAACTCCCCCATTCTTCAGTGACTACATCGAGTTCTCAAATGACAACTCTAAACAACAGTTACTGAGTCGTGATCTGAGATACAATAAGTTTACTGTCAATAGCCCTCAGGATACAAGTCAGATCGATGAAAGAATTCCATTTGCTTATTCGCAAGAATTGTTTTTGCAGCTATTGTCAGATACACTTAAGGTTCCGGTAGCACAGACAGAAAACCACATAGCAGAAAAAGACACTCTTTACAGTCAGCATATCGACACGGTCTTGGCAAGGATGATGAAGCCAAGTGATAATTTCCTCGCAGAGCAACTACTAATCATGTCAGCATCGCAGAATGGTTTTGACAAAATTGACGAATACATCGAGTATTTAAGAACGGTGCATTTATCCAATTTGAATGAGATGGTATGGGTGGATGGCTCAGGTTTATCAAGATACAACTTGATTGCTCCTAATGATCAGGTCAGATTACTAAAAAGCTGCCTAGATGAGTTCGGTTGGGACAGAATTACCAACATCCTTCCTACCGGAGGAGAGGGCACACTGAAAGATCTTTATCTCTCAGAGACACCATTTATCTACGCGAAGACTGGAACTCTTTCAAACAACCACAACCTCAGTGGAATCTTGATTACTCAGTCAGGAAAGCGACTAATCTTTTCTCTGATGAACAATCACTACACCAGGCCAACACAGGAAGTAAAACAGGCCATTGAGAACTTTCTTTTGCAAATCAAAACCTCCTATTGAAGGAATGAAAGGCTGGTATTATCTGTTGCTGCGCCCATTCTCCAAAAACAGCTAAGAAACCATCCATGTAAAATACTGCATTAATGTATCCCTAAGGGTTGAACTTTTGCCAACCAATAAACCAGATCTGGAGTTTAACCCCTGCATATGACCAGAAAAATCTTAGGAGTTGTCATAGGTATCTTGCTACTTTCAGGTGCCTTTTACGCAGCAAAATCGCTGGTAAATTCAAATCAAAGAACTCGACAGGAAGTCCCTCAATCCATCAAGAAAGTATACACTCGACCTGTGATAAATGGAGAAGTACCCATCATCATCAATGCGAGTGGAAACTTGGTTGCCTCGCGCAAAATTGAGCTTTATTCTGAGGTACAAGGTATTCTAAAAGAATCCGGAAAATCCTTTAAAGCTGGTCAGGTTTTTCGAAAAGGAGAAGTGCTACTAAAAATGGATGATCAGGAATACTATTCTAGCCTGCTTGCCCAAAGAAGTGCCTTGTATGACCTAATTGCTGCGATGATGCCCGACCTGAAGTTTGATTATCCGGAGGCATTTGAACGATGGAACGTCTACCTTCAGTCATTTGACTTGAATAGTCGAGTCAGGAATCTTCCTGAAATCACCTCGGAAAAGGAAAAGTACTTCATCACTGGAAAGCAGGTCATCACCTCCTATTATAATCTCAAGAACCTGGAAGAACGTCTCGGCAAGTACAGTATCTCCGCTCCATTTGATGGTGTACTCACCGAATCTTTAGTGAATACGGGAACTCTCATAAGGACTGGGCAAAAACTTGGAGAGTTTGTATCCATGAAGAATTTCGAATTGGAAGTGGCAGTAAATGCAGAGTACATAGAGATAATGAAAGTAGGAAAGAACGTACTGCTCTCAGACTTGCGAAATGAAAAAGAGTGGATCGGGACAGTCAAGCGCGTGAATGGAAGAATCGACTTAACAACCCAAACGGTCACCGTTTACATAGGAGTTAGTGGCGAAGGGCTTGTTGAAGGTATGTATCTAGAGGCAAACATTACAGCAAGGCCGGAGACCAATGCAATAGAAATAGAAAGAAACCTGCTGATCAATGAAAAAGAAGTGTTCGTTGTTGAGGGGAATGAATTAACGGTAAAAGAGATAAATCCGGTACACTTCACTGAAGAGACTGCAGTAGTCAAAGGCTTGGCAAACGGAACACAGCTGATCATGAGACCGGTAGCAGGCGGATACCCAGGTATGCCGGTAGAGATGATTTCTGATGCGAACATCAAAGATCAATAGCGCATGAGAAAGCTGATCACGTACTTCATTAAATACTCTACAGCAGTCAATCTACTGATGATTGCCATAGTGATCTTCGGACTGATTGGCATGTCGAAGATGAAGTCTTCCTTCTTTCCTCTGGTCGACTCTAAAGTCATAAACATTGCTCTTGTATACCCAGGAGCCTCCCCTTTTGAAGTAGAACAAGGGATCATTCTCAAAATCGAAGATAATCTCAAAGGAATTGTCGGAATAGATCGGGTCCTTTCAACCAGTAATGAAAATGCAGGCAGCATCCGAGTCGAAATCGAGAAAGGCCA
>CAYYNA010000156.1:0-8224 GCA_964472815.1 uncultured Roseivirgaceae bacterium | reverse complement strand
GTATAGAAATTTAGGGCCTGAACATTTTCTTCGTTCACATCTAGCTGTGTGATACTGAACTTGTTTATGGCATGTTTTAAAAGTCTAGAGCCAATACCGCTTCCAAAACGGGCAGGGTGAATGAACAGCATCTCGAGATTGTTTTCAGCAACACCACTGAAGCCCAGAATTTTTCCATCCTCATCTTTAATTACCGAAAGATTAACCGCATCAAAATATTTTTCCAGTATCAAAGGCTTGAAGTACTGTATATCCTCTTCCTTCAAAAAATCATGTGTTGCCCTAACAGCGGCTTCCCATATCTCTATTAGTTCCTGATAGTCTGAGCGATCTACTTTTTCTTCCAAGTTCATTAGTCATTCAATTACGTACTGGGGGCAAAGGAAATAAACTGCTTTGTTACCGCTCATCATAAATCAGATTAATGAGATTCCACAGCAAATAAGATGAGAATGAAATACTTTAGATTCGAATACTGAATAACCTAATTACTTATGAAAAATTTAATTACCCTTTCTTTCGCTTTTTTGCTAAGCACCTTGATAGCATATGGACAGCTGGATCGAATAGAGAAGACCATAGATCCACTGGAGGCGGAATCGCATCTGAGATTTTTGACCTCTAATGAGCTCAAGGGGCGAGATACTGGGTCAGAAGAATTGCTAATTGCTGGGAGATACATTGCGGAGCAGTTTCGTCGCTCTGGGGTAACTCCGCTGGGAGATGCGGAAGACGATTACTTGCAGAGAGTTCCACTATTGAACACCACAGCTGCATCAGATGCCACAGTAGACATGGTCGGTCAGCAGTTTAAGCTAAATGCTGATCTTTTGGTGGTTTCAGGTTCTAATACAAAAATCTCTGCTGATTTGATCTACTTGGAAAAACTTGACGATTACAAATCAACCGATGTTTCAGGGAAAGTGATCGTCACGGTCCTTGGTGACAATGGCTTTAACGTATCAGGGAAAAGCCTGCAAGATGCGGGGGCAGTAGGACTCGTCCAGATCTATCGACCAGGATGGCGTTACCCTTGGCCTTTGATTGCTAACTACCTCAATAGAAGCAAGATGGCTTTAGGGAGTTCAGAAAAGGAAGAAGGCTTGCTTCCACATATCTGGATAAATGATACGGCAAAAGTGTACGTCAATCGGATCAAGGAGTCATCCGATAAGGCAATTGAGATGGAGATAAAGGGTATTTCCGAGGACCCAGTAAAGGCATTTAATATCGTCGGGAAAATCGAAGGAACTGATCCAAAGCTAAAAAATCAGCACATCGTCATGACTGCTCATTACGATCATGTCGGTATACAGAAGTCTCAAGATCCTGATTCGATCTACAACGGAACGAGAGATAATGGCATTGGAACGACAGGAGTCATTAATGCAGCTAAGTATTTTGGAAAGAATCCTCCCAAGCGGTCGATCATTTTTATCGCCTTGACTGGAGAGGAAAAAGGTCTTCTTGGAAGCAGCTATTATGTAGACAATCCTAAAATACCATTGGAAGAGACCGTGATGAATTTGAATATTGACAATAGCGGCTACACCGATACGGAGTACATCACACTTCTTGATTCTAATCGAACGAATATTGATGAAATGATTTATCAGGCGGCAGAAGAAGTGGGCTTAAAGGTGATGGGTGATCGCATTCCTGACCAAAACTACTATGAGCGCTCAGATCAGGTGAGCTTTGCGAAGAAAGGTGTGCCAGCCATAAACTTTAAAATGTCCATGGAGGCGTTCGATGAAAGAATATCCAAGTATTATCATCGTCCTTCAGATGAATTTCACACGGTCGATTTGGAGTACATACATAAGTACTGGAAAGCCTATATCCGAGCTGCTGAGTTGATCGGGAATTGGAAAAAGACACCTTATTGGATTGAAGGAGATAAGTTTGAGAATGCCGGAGATGAGCTATATGGCAAGAACTAATTTCTGAGGTTTTATATCAGGGGATTGGGGGTATCCGTCGCAGAATTGTCCTAACTAAATAATAAATAGATCTATCAATAAATCGAACATTTTTCGTTGATAGCTATTATTAAGTAGAATGACATTGTTAAACCGCCAATATCATGAACACCCAAACCAACTACTCCATTGAGGAAATTCAGAAAGGAGATTTAGTCTATTTCCATGACACCCCAGGCAAAAGCAACTACGATGAATACTGGGAAGTTTATGAAGTAGACCCGCAGAGTAATGAGGTCAGAGTCAAGCTAAACTACCTTTTCGAAGATCGATTTAATACCATTGACTGCTCCGAAATCCGACAGTTACTCTCGGTGAGAAAGCTAGCGAGAGCATAGAGTGAATAACTAGTGCAACCATTTCGCGATTATTGAATCTAATAGGTAAACTCAAAATCTATTAGACCATGAAAAGACTTTTAGCACTAGCACTCATTCTTCCTTCTCTCTCATTTGCAAACGATCCTGGAGTTGGCCTTCCTGCCAAGAAATGGTTTTTAGGATTCGGAAATTCCCCAGTCTTCACGGGTTTGCGTTTCAACTTTCGAGATAAAGATGTTGAAAAGGTAAATGGCGTATCCTTTACGATTTGGCAGCCAAAAGACGACACAGGAGAGGGAGTGGTGAATGGAATTAGCTTCGGAGTTCCTTTGGCTGGCGGAACAGCTCAGCGAAATGGAATCAATCTAGGTTTAGCAGGAATTAGTGCAAATAACCAGCTTAACGGGATCAACATCGGTGGAATCGGTGCTGGAGCTGGAGGCAGTGCAAGAGGGATAAATATCGGTGGAATAGGCGTAGGAGCTGGTGACCAGCTGACTGGTATTAATATAGGAGGTGTTGGCCTAGGTTCCGGACAGACGGTATCAGGATTCAACTTTGGAGGCATTGGTGTGGGAGCAGGTGAGGAGCTTAAAGGCATCAACATCGGCGGTATTGGAGTTGGCTCAGGAGGCGATGTGAAGGGATTCAATTTTGGTGGTATTGGCGTAGGAGCAGGTGATGATATTTCAGGTATCAACATTGGAGGGATCGGTATGGGCGCTGGAGGAACAGCCAAAGGAATAAATATTGGCGGAATAGGAGTAGGAGCTGGTGAAAAATTGGTAGGATTGAATGTCGCGATCGTGGGGTTGGGAGCTCCGACCGTAAAGGGAATAAGCGTGGCTTCCGTCGTTGGAGGTGACGAAGTTTCGGGGATCGCCTTAGCACCTGCCTGGGTGAAAGTAGGCGATAAGGGTGATGAAGATGCGGAATTAAAGGGAATTGCTATTGCGCCATTCAATCAGGTCAGGGGAAAAAATAATGGTGTATCCATTGGAGTCTTGAACCTATCGAAAGGTGGAAAAGGAATTCAAATTGGCTTACTCAATCATAACCCTGAGAACCCTAAAGGACTCAGGTGGCTACCGTTTTTTAACGCCAACTTCAGCAAGAATTAGATCACTTTGAACCTCAAAATGAAAAGCCAATCGAATCTTCGATTGGCTTTTTTTATAAAAAATATATTTCTACCAAACAATTTGATTAAACAGATTCTTGAGTGTGCAGATTGAAAAGTGGAGTTGGAAAATAAATCTGGCGATCAGCTTTGGTCGTCGGATTTATTTATTGAAAAACATAACAGAGAAGTTGAATGAGAGTAGTTAAAGACACCCAAGGCAATATCCGTTACACGGTTGACGAAGACAAAATCATCCCTGAAAGTCCAAAAGACATGCGTTCGATTCACCGGACCATTAGAGAAAGAAAAATTATCATAACTAAGACCAAGACTCCTAACAACTAGCGGTCTTTTCATTAATAAGTCTTTTAAACTCCGTTAACAACAGGTCCCTGTTCCTGCCGTTCGCTGATCTCTTCTGACAAGGATTAAGATAATTGTCATGTGTTGATTAAATTGATGCTGATCCAATTGGAAATCAGCATATGTTTTTGAACTCTACTTTTCAACCGCACAAAAAGCAACGATCATTTTCGTTTAGTTCACTCTTCAAAGGGCGTTCCATGCGCAGGTTTGCGATCATTGTTCTATGTGCAAGTCTGTTTTTGCAATGTGCAACATATCGACCGTACTATAAGGAAAAGAGTAAGGACCTTAACACCGATGGCAGTATTGAGCAGTCGGTGTTCTTTTTTGGCGGGACCGGTACTATTGAGGAATCAGAGAGCCCAATTTTCTCAGAGGCGCAGCGCCAGATAAAGGCTCAGAAGGAGAAGTCCTCTGTCATCGTACTTGGGAATATCACGCCGAAAACAGGATTAGTTGATCCTGATGACGATAACACCCAAAATTCGCTAAATGAGCTGGTATCGCTATTTAAATCCTACAAGGGTGAGTCTTTCATCATACCCGGATATGAAGATTGGGATAGAGGCCGAAGAGGAGGTTGGAATGATGTGATAAAGCTTGAAGATTTTATTGAAGATCAATTAGATCGTGATATCGTGTTGCCTTCACATGCTTGTCCAGGCCCGGTAGAGTACGAGCTATCCAAGGATTTGACCGTCCTGCTCCTAAATACGCAATGGTATTTGCATCGTAATGATAAGCCCGATCCGAATACAGGTTGTGACATGGAGAGCAGCATCGATTTTCTAATTCAATTGGAAGATGCAGTTAGAAGAAACATACACAAGAAACTGATTGTCGTGGGCTATCATCCCATGTTTAGCAATGGTCCTTACGGAGGATTTGCACCCGCTTCAACCCATCTACTACCTCCGGTCTTAGGTTCTGTCGCAGCATGGTATCGAAAGAACCTAGGCGGCTTCCAAGATCTTGCCGAAATCCGCTACAGACTGATGAGAAGAGGGCTAACCAAGGTCTTTGAGCAACATCCTAGTCTTATTTACCTGTCTGGTCATGAGCGTTCGCAGCAATATCACGCGATAGGCGACCAGCATTACATCGTCAGTGGAACGATGGGAAAAGCAACCAGAGTTGCTGAAGGAAACGGCGCTTCTTTTGCCTACGGGAGGCCTGGCTTTGGGAAGATATCCATGTATAAGAGCGGAGATGTTGTGCTCGATTTTTACGTGGAAGAAGACGGAGCAATAAAGAAAGCCTATCAAGAAGTACTTTTTAATCATATCTATGACGAATCAGTAGAAAAGGAGGAGACCTATGCCAATCTGGATTTTAGTGGGCAAGTCGAGACAGCCAAGGCCACCGATAAGCTCAATCGGAAAGAAGGAAAGACTAAGCCTGGGTTGCTTGGTGAGAATTATAGAAAGGAGTGGTCCACGATTATTGAAGATGTCCGAGTCTTTGATCTAGGCAAAGAAAAGGGTGGTTTAAAAATCGTGAAAAAAGGAGGAGGGTTTCAAACAAAGTCGCTGCGACTAGAGGCTAAAACAGGACGACAATATGTGCTACGTTCGGTGGAGAAGTTTCCAGAGAAAGCCGTCCCATCCATCTTGAGAGGTACAATTGCTTCAAAGATTGTAGAAGATCAGGTTTCTGCTTCCCATCCTTATGGTGCTTTGGTTGTGCCCTTCTTGGCGGAGGCGGCTGGAGTGTATCACGCAAATCCTGAATTGGTATACCTGCCCGATGATCCACGCTTAGGAAAATACCGAAGTGATTTTGCAAACGGCCTTTTCCTATTCGAAGAGCGACCGGACGATGACCTGTGGAAGGATAACGATAGTTTCGATAATCCGGATGATATCATCAGTACACTCAATCTGGTCAAGAAGCTGCAGAAAAATGATAAGCACTTTATTGATCAGGAGCAGACCATCAGATCCAGGTTATTTGATGTTTGGATCGGTGATTGGGACAGGCATGATGATCAATGGAGATGGGCGAAGTATGAACAAGAGGACGGTACTAATCTCTACCGACCAATTCCAAGGGATCGAGATCAAGCCTTCTTCTTAGGTGATGGAAGTTTGATCAATGTGATGTCTCGAAAATGGGCCATTCCAAGATTTGAGGGATTTAAGGATGAAATTCGGTTTGTTCCCGGAATGCAATTGAGTGGTCATTTCTTTGACCTTACTTTCTTGACCGAAGCGGAGCGGGAAGACTGGCAAAAGATTGCAAAAGAGATGCAAAGCAATTTGACGGATGAAGTCATTGAGTCATCCATCAAGAAATTTCCTAAGCCGCTGTACGACTTACGTGGCGAAGAAATCATAGCGAAGCTCAAGAAACGTAGAGACGATCTAGCCAGGTATGCGGATGAATTGTACCTATTCAGATCAAAGACAGTGGATGTTGTGGGAAGCAACAAGGCAGAGTTATTTGAGATCAATCGACTCAATGATCGAGAGACGGAGGTGAAGATGTACCGCATAAAGGAGAAAAGTGGTGATGTCCAGCGGCTTGCTTACACCAGGGTTTTTAATGTCAATGAAACAAAGGAAATCAGGTTGTATGGTTTTGGAGATGACGATCGATTTGAGCTAAAAGGAAATGTGAAGAATGGAATGAAGGTGCGGATCATTGGCGGGAAAGGAAAGGACGTAATTACTGATGACTCATCTGTTCGTGGTTTGTCTAAGCAAACGATCGTCTATGATACTAAAGCGAAAGTCTCTGCTTCTCAGGGTGAAGTGAAGAATAAGGTCAGCAAGAAGGACAAGACGGTAAACGATTACAATAGGCACAGTTCCAAATTTGATGTGTTGCTTCCTGTAGTCGCAGGTGGCTTTAATCCCGATGATGGAATCTTCATCGGTGGTGGGGTCTCTATGGTAAAGCATGGCTTTCGTAAAGATCCTTTTGCAAGCAAGCATACCTTTTCAGCATCTCTGGCTCCAAAATCGTCTTCTTACAATTTTAAATATGATGGCCAATTAAGCCAGGTGTTCGGGAAATGGGGTTTAGGTTTTAACGCGACCATATCGGAACCAAGCTTTGCGGACTTCTTCTATGGTTTTGGAAATAAGACAATAAGCAATGAAGACTTAAGAGAAGATGACGGCCAAGTATATCGTGCCAGATATAGCCAATGGAGGCTAGGCACAGGAGTCAATAGATCCTGGAATGATGACAGCCATTCGATCGATATTGGTGGATTTTATCGGTCTGTGAAGATTAATTCTGATCAAAATGACGAGGAGCCCAACCGTTTTATTTCTTCCTATCCTGATGCGGTCGGAAGGGGCGCTGGATCTGAATCCCCGCTACTGGATGAAAGAAGGCACTACACTGGCCTGTCTTTCAATTACGCCGCAGACTTTAGGGACTCACGTAGTATCCCTACACGTGGAGTTAGGTTCAATTTTGGAGGCCGAGCAGTGCAGCAGATTGGTGATGAAGAAAATGAATACCAATCACTAAATAGCAATTTTTCTACCTACTTCACTTTTGGAGGTTCCGTCCGAACCACGCTCGCGGTGCGAGTAGGCGGGGAAGTAAACTTTGGAGAGTTTGAGTTTTATCAGGCGCCAAGGCTGGGCGGACAAACGAATCTGAGAGGTTTTAGGAGAACCAGGTTCGCTGGTGATGAAGCATTTTACCAGAATACTGACCTTAGGGTGAAGCTGTTTGATTTCTACACCCCGATATTCCCAGGAAGTTTTGGAGTGGTGCTAAGTCACGATGTAGGTAGAGTGTGGACGGATCAGATAAACACCATTAATGTAGACGAAAGCTTTGAGGACTGGCATAGAGGGTATGGCGGTGGAATTTGGTTTTCGCCATTTGGAATAGCCGTCATTTCAGCAGATTACATGACCTCCAATAATGATGACACAGGAGTCTTCTTTGTAAGAATGGGCTTCTTGTTCTAGCACACAACCCTTTTCTGGGAAAAATTCAGAGAAGATGAGAGAAAATGGAATTGTGGTGAAGTTTCTCCATTTTTGATTCATGGAAAACTGGCTTGATTTTCCTTGGCTAGAGGCATTTGTGGTCAATTCATTCCTTATTGGAATCATTGCCAGTTTGATTTTTCTGCTTAGCAAATCACCCTCAGGAAGGTGGCTGGGAGTGGTTTTCCTCTCATTGCAAGGAGCTATACTACTCCAAATTTTGAACTTGACTGCCTACTTGCCATCTGGTATTTCATTGATTGTCATTGTTTCTTTTTACTATTTCAAAGCCTTTTTCTATCAGAAGACTAGAAACTCTTTCATTCATTTTCTGGCACCTCTGGTTGTTGCATCGCTAGGGTATTTTCTTAATACCAATCATATGCTCATTTGGCTGGTCGGAGGGATGGTCATCATTGGTTATTCGTATACCTCAGTAAGTTTCCTCCTGCAAGAAGGAGAGACTAGGGGGTTTTC
>CAYYNA010000155.1:4773-8434 GCA_964472815.1 uncultured Roseivirgaceae bacterium | reverse complement strand
GTTAATCTCCTCAATGGTAGGAGGTTCTACCTTCAAAATAGTATTGCACTCAAATACCTCTTGCGCACTGTAGGCAATCTTTGCGCCAGCTTCACTATACTCTCGATCGGAAAAATTTGAAGCCTCCCCTGCCTTGGATTGCACCACTACTTCATGGCCATTGGCAACTAAAACCCCAACTGAGGATGGCTTCAGCGGCACTCGCTTTTCTTGTTCAGCGATTTCGCGTGGTACACCAATTTGAATGGATTTGTGACTCTTCGCAATCTTAGCTGGTGCTTCTTGAGGATACAGACTTTGCTCCTTTGCTAGCTGAGCAAATCCTGATTTAGAGGTGTCGTTCATTTAGGTTGGGCTGTTAATGATCGGGCGTTCTCACCTACTAATTTAATATTAATTTCCAGGTATTCCGTAGGTAAAAGTGGCTCTACCAACTCTGGCCATTCCAGCAAGCATAGGTTTCCAGAGTACAAATAGTCTTCCACTCCAATATTGATTGTCTCGTCAAAATCTTCCAGTCGGTAGAAGTCAAAATGATAGATAATCCCAACATTCTGACTTTCGTACTCATTCACAATGGAGAAGGTAGGAGAACTCATTTCGTCTAAAACATGCAGTTCCTTACATATCTGCTTTATCAGCGTGGTTTTACCTGCTCCCATATCGGCATAAAAGCACCAGACCTTTATCTTTCCAAAATTGCTTATCAGCTTTCTGGCTACCTCCTGCAATTCATCTTCTACATAATTTGGATAGGTCATTTCGTGCTCATCACTACGAGTGGAATCAATATCTCCTCCATCGAAATACCTCCATGCTGGAAGGTATCTTTATAGTGCCTTGCGTAGTAGTTGTAGTTGTTCGGATAGGCAAAAAAGTGATCATCTTTTGCAAAAGCAAAAGTGCTGCTCATGTGTGATTTTGGTAGCCCAATTTGTTCTGCGTTCCGGTGGAAGTATACGTTCTTTTCATCAAATGCGAGGTTCCGCCCCACTTTATACCGGAGGTTTGTATTAGTCTTTTTGTCTCCAACGATCTTTTGCGGCTTATTTACTCGTATAGTTCCATGATCGGTGGTTAGCACAACTTTCACTTTGTGCTTTGAAAGTGCCTTTAGCGTATCCAAAAATGTAGAATGAGAAAACCAAGACTTGGTCAACGATCGGTAAGCAGATTCATCAGGAGCAAGTTCACGAATCATCTGCATATCGGTTCTTGCATGAGATAGCATATCCACAAAATTGTAAACGACTGCATTTAAGCTGTTACTCATCAAATTTGAAACGCTCTCACTCATTTGCTTGCCTTCCTCCGCTCTTAAGATTTTATGGTAGGAGAACTTATCCGTCTTTCGATTTCTAGCCAGATTTGCCTCCAAGAGTTCCTTCTCGAATTGATTTTTCTTTTCGTCATCCTCCTCGTCCACCCAAAGCTCGGGATACCTCCTGGTAATCTCTACAGGTGTAAGGCCAGCAAAAAGACTGTTTCGTGCGTATGCGGTTGTTGTAGGCAATATGGAGTAGTACATTTCCTCGGAATCGATGGTATACATCTGGGAAATTTCCGGCTCCAGAATCTTCCACTGGTCATACCTAAGATTGTCAATTACAATCAAAAAGACTGGTTGATCACCCATCAATGGAAGTACATTGCTTTTGATGAGATTGTGAGATAGAAGTGGCCTATCTACATCCGGATCGCTAATCCAATCTTCATAGTTCTTGATGATGAAATCCGCAAAACTGTTGTCTGCCTCGACTTTCTGCGCTTGCAAGACTTCAACCATGCTCTTGTCTTGAGTCTCATCGATCTGCAGTTCCCAGTACACGAGCTTTCGATACACTTCCGCCCAATCGTGATGATCCTGTGCATCCATCACTTGCATGGCCAGCTGCTGAAAATCCCTCTGGTAACCTTGATTGGTTCTTTCGGAAATGATACGTTTATTATCTAGGATTTTCTTAACTGATAAGAGAATCTGATTGGGGTTGAGCGGTTTGATCAAATAGTCAGCAATCTTAGCACCGATCGCCTCTTCCATTATTTCTTCCTCTTCACTCTTGGTAATCATCACAACTGGCAAAGTAGGGTGGGTAGACTTGATGTAATTCAGTGTTTCTAGTCCACTCATACCAGGCATATTCTCGTCGAGAAACACGATATCAAAGGCATTATGATCTATCTCTTCTAATGCATCAGAACCGCTATTTACGGGCGTGAGGTGGTAGCCTTTTTGTTCAAGAAATAAAATATGAGGCTTTAAGAGTTCAATTTCATCGTCCGCCCACAAGATTCTATATTGCTGCATAATTTCCGTTTAGCGATCACTAAATAAAGCACTTATTCACTTGAACAAAAGGAAAATCCTAAACGATCCTGTTTATGGGTTCATTAACATCACCAACGATCTCACTTTTGATATCATCGAACATCGCTATTTTCAGCGGCTAAGAAGGATAAAGCAATTAGGCCTTTCTGAATTTGTCTATCCGGGAGCACTGCACACCCGCTTCCATCACGCACTTGGCGCAATGGATCTTATGCAGAGAGCACTTAGTTCCTTGGAAGAAAAAGGTGTGATGATCAGTGAAGAAGAGAGGCAATCTAGTATGTTGGCTATTCTTCTACATGACGTTGGGCATGGACCCTTTTCTCACACACTTGAATTCTCGCTATTCAAAGACATCAGCCACGAACAGGTGAGCATTTGGATGATGGAGCGCCTAAACAAGGAGTTTAATGGTGCGCTGGACCTGACTCTTAAAATCTTCACAAATAAGTACTCCAGAACATTTTTCCATCAGCTTGTCTCAAGTCAGCTGGATATTGACCGACTAGACTACTTGAAAAGGGATTCATTTTTTACTGGTGTGTATGAAGGATCGATTGGATCTGAGAGGATAATCAAGATGCTCAATGTGGTAAGTGAGCAGCTAGTTGTGGAATCTAAAGGGATCTACAGCATAGAGAGTTTCCTAAGTGCAAGAAGGCTGATGTACTGGCAAGTTTATCTACATAAAACTGCCGTTAGTGCGGAAGTCATGTTGATCCGGTTGATTAAACGAGCTAAGGAATTGGTACAAGATGGACAAAGTTTAATGGCTACCCCTGCGCTTTCCATTTTTCTTGAAAGAAACATCACAATGAAAGACTTTCAGGAGGATCCTGACATACTGGAGATCTACTCACTTCTTGATGACAATGACATCTGGGGCTCTATCAAGTTCTGGCAGGAGCATGATGATTTTGTACTGAGAAACTACAGCAAAATGCTCCTAGAAAGGAGGTTACTTGGGATTTCGTTTGCCAATGAGGATATAGGAAGAATAATTACGGACGATCTTAAACATCGCCTGACAAACAAATGGAACATAGGACCTGATCAAGCTCAATACTTTATTAAAACTGGTAGTGTAAGTAATTCGGCATACATCGCTTCGGGGCAATCGATAAAAATTCTGAGAAAAAGTGGAGATGTTATTGATGTTGCGGAAGCCTCAGACCTACCCAATATTAAAGCCATGAGCAAAATTGTGAAAAAGCATTATCTATGCGCACCAAAGGAAATTCTCTGAAATTTTTTGAACATTCGAGGAATCAATATTGGCAAAAAGTACGGAAGAAACTGGATATTTCGTGATCTGAACTTTGCTATTTCTTC
>CAYYNA010000155.1:0-4673 GCA_964472815.1 uncultured Roseivirgaceae bacterium | reverse complement strand
TCAATACCCTTATCAAAAACAATCGGTGAATTCTCAACAGGAATGAAGCAGCGAGCAAAACTGATCACTGCCTTTTTTTATAGAAGCGACTTGGTTTTCATGGATGAGCCAACCTCCAACCTCGATCAAGAGGGTTTTCATTGGTGGAAAAAAGAATTGGAGTTAATGGAAGGAAGTACCGTAATTATTGCCAGTAACCAGTCTAATGAGATAGCAATGTGCCCTAATTCGATTAATCTTTAAAAAAAGACCAGCGATCTAATAATTTAGATTCGAATAATTAGTTTAGTAGGTATAAATGAGAAAATGACCTACTTTTGGTCAACAAAAAAATCGATTTCGACAGAAGTATTTTAATTATGAAAAGATTATCAAACTTATTAGCTGCCTTAGTTTTTGCTTCCTTAGTTATTTTCATGTCTTGCGGTGGCGGTGAGAGTGATCCCCCTGTAGATCCACTTCAAGATGAGGTTGACAATCTAACTGTTGCTGGAGGATGGTCAGCACCAAGCAATGTTACCACTGACGGTGGAACCCCAGATGGTGATTGGTCAAGCTTTTCGCTCACTTTCACAGGATCTACCTCAGGAGGTAGCTACTCTGTTAGCAATGTTCCTGATGGATTTGGTGATGTTTGGTCAAGTGGTTCTTGGGTCTTTGGAAATGATTCCGGAACGGTAATCACCAAAACTCAAAACGGGGTTGAAACTGACATGACCGCTTCAATTTCTGGTTCTCAGTTGACACTACAGTTCGACGTGGCTGAGCCAACTGCGAGAACAAATGGAATTGCTGGAACTTGGGTGTTTACATTCAATCTCTAGAACAGAAATAGAATTTCATGGAAAGCGATCCGCCAATTGGCGGATCGCTTTTTTTGTATCCATACTCTACTAAGCAAGGATAAAATACTGGTTTTCCGTATTTTTGCGATGTGCAAATTGAGGACAAATACTTCCTGCAGGACAAAAATTACCTCCTTAAGACGGTCCAGGCTTTTTCTAAGGAAAGCCTATTAGAAAAGTGGTTGCATGAGATACTTAATGCATACAACCTTCAGCACAACCCAATGGGTTTAGAAGATGACTTCACATTAGAATTGGAGAGGAAAATCTTTAGTGCCAAGGAGTTACTTGAAGAGCCCTACAACATTCTCGCGGCAATCTACAGATTAGATCATGGGGATAATCAATTAGCTTTTCAGTGGGACGGTAGGACGCATATGCAAGTCTATGACACAGATTGGAAGGCAATGTATGAGCACTGGATACAGAAAATATCTCTAGTCAAAGAGGTGCAGCGACCAATTCTACGATATGCAGTTTCAGGAAATCAGACCAATACCGAGTTTCTTAGCCAATCGATAAAAAGAGGAGTACTTAGTTTCTTCAAGATTAAACTGAGAGCTCAAAGGCTATACCGAAGAAGTGCTTAGCACTTGATTACTTTAGTGCTTGATTTTGCAGATTTTGCAGAACTTTTGTTTTCCCGGCGGCCTTTTTTTAGGAGGTCTTTTGTGGCCAAAATAGCCCGCCTTTTTCCGCTCCATCCGATCAATCTTATTTTGCTCCTTGGCATTTTCTTTATTTACCTGCCGAATCCTAGCTCTAAAAGCTGCTGACTCTTCCTCAGGAGTCTTAAGCCGCTTGGTCTCACTTTTCCTTAAGAAGGCAAATAATCCTTTTTTCTCTTTCTTATATGCTTGATAAGCAGGCCTAGGAGGCTTAGGTGCCTCAACATTCCTAGTATCCTGTCCAAAACAGAGAACAGAAGAGGAGCAAAAAAAGATAAGAATCAAAAAGCGGTTCAAAATCATATGTGCTAAACGATAGCAAAAATAAATATTGTCAAAATTCATAAAAGAACTCAAGTTTCATCAACAATTGGCTGTTTATTTGCTCCAAGCTGTTGGTGATAACAAACCAAAAAAGCAAATATGGCGTTACCGATTCAATGAAATTTTTCATCTCCTCGTTTCTTCTTTTTCTTTCTCTAGCTACATCTGGCCAAATCATTCGTGAATCTGAACTAAGCAGAAGAATGGATAAAGGTGCGGAATTAATGGCTATGGGTAGGTACGATAGCGCGCAAGTCCTTTTCCAATCTGTACTGCAGAATATGGAAAAGCTGCCCTCTGAAATGGCCTACTACTTCGGCAGGAATAGCTACCACTTGAGGAAGTATAAGCAAAGCATCAACTGGCTCAATAAATACATCCAGCTAAAGGGCACAAAAGGAAGATACTATGAGCCTGCTATTCAGTTTTTGCAATTTGCAGAAGATGAGTATTTAAGGATACAGCGCAAAGCAGCGAAACAACTTGAAGTAGATCTCAGCAGTGCGGAATACGACTGTGGGGGCCTGGAAAAAATGCTTTGTCCTGTGTGTCATGGGTCTGGAGTAGTCATTCAAACCGGCCTTTTTGATCAGGTGTACAAAACGTGTCCTTATTCCGCCGGTGAAGGTTATCTGTCCTGCGAAGACTATAACCTATTTATGCGAGGGGATCTGGAAGCAAAATAGTCTTTGCTAAGAAAGCTTCGACTTGAAATCTGAATACTGAAAGCTTCGGTTTAGTTCAAATTCTCCATTTATTCTTCTAATTCCAATAGAAGGATGCTTTACACCATTAAAAGTAGAAGTCTTCACCATTGTGTAGTGCATCATGTCCTTAAATACTAACTCGCTCCCCACCTCTAGAGGATTTTCAAACCAATACTCATCCAAGTAGTCGCCCGCTAAGCAGCTCACCCCCCCTAGTCTATAAGCATGCCAACCTTCGATAGGTATTGGTGAAGCATTTTGTATTTCGGGCCTATAAGGCATCTCCAAGCAATCTGGCATATGACAGGTAAAGGAGCCATCAAATATTGCTGTCTTGACTCCTCCATTTTCTACAATATCTAAGACCGTAGCGTGTAAGTCTCCAGTTTGCCAAGCAAATGCACTTCCTGGCTCCAGTATTATGTCAACATTGTACTTCTCTCGGAATGATCTTAAGAGATTGATCAGATGATTCAGATCATAGTCATCTCTAGTCATGAGGTGCCCCCCGCCCATATTAATCCACTTCAATCTTGGTAGAAACTCACCAAACTTGTTCTCAAAAAACTTGAGTACTTTCTCAAGTGCCTTAGAGGAAGACTCACATAGCACATGAAAGTGCAGTCCTTCTACTCTTTCCGGCATAGCAATTAGGCCATCTTTTGTTATACCCAATCGCGAATCGGGACTTGCAGGATTGTAAAGACCGGTCTCTACATCTGACCATTCAGGATTCACTCTAAGACCTATGCTTACTTCTTCGGGCACTTCAGCCTCAAAACGATCATACTGTGAAAGTGAATTGAATGTAATGTGAGAAGAGTTTGCTACTATTTCTGCAAATTCACTTGGATCATAAGCCACACAATAGGAATGCGATTTCATCTGCATCTCTTCATTGCATAGTTTCACTTCGTTCAAGGAACTAGCTGTTGCACCATTTACATAGCTTCTTATAAGCGGAAATGCACTCCACATCGAAAAAGCCTTGAATGCCAAAATAATATCGATCTCAGCTTCTCTTTGCACCTTATCGATAATCTCCAGATTCCTGATTAATCTCTTTTCATCCAGGACAAAGCAAGGAGAAGGGATTTTCATATATAATGTTGCTTGATGATATTAAGATGGTGAAGCGTATGACCACTTATAATCAACCCAATCATTGCCACGCTCATCTCGACCCCATTGGATTTACCTTTCTTGGCTAGATCAGATTCACTAAATGTGGAGAATAAATCAATACTTGCTTGTCTTACATTTTGGAAGGATCTCACGAGATCTTTCATACCGAACTTATCTGCAAAGGCTACATCCACGAAATCATTCTGATCAAATCCAGAAAGCTCTGTTTGATCATTCCTCGCAAACCTCATAGCCCGGTAACCAAAGACACGCTCGGAATCTGTTAAGTGTTGGACTAAGTCTTTGATACTCCACTTGTCCTCTTTGTATCTATAGAGTGCTTGAGATTCATCCAAATCCTTGCAGACATGGTATAACTCTTCCCCACTACTCTGCAGAGATTCCATCAAACCACCATTGATCACATTTCTCACGTACACTTGATAAAAACTGGGTACGTCTTCTATTTTCACTTCCATTTAGTCCGTTTCTAAATCTACGTTGTGTTCTTCATGCCATAGGAGTCCTGATTTTGAGAGCATTTCTAAGAAAGGATCGGAATCAAATTCCTCCACATTAAAAACTCCTGCTCCAGTCCATTTACCCGTTAACATCATGGCTGCCCCTACCATGGCTGGGACCCCAGTTGTATAAGAAACGCCTTGCGCCCCAGTTTCCTCAAAGGCTGCTTTGTGGCTGCAATTATTCCAGATATAATAGGTCTTTTCCTGCCCGTCTTTGATACCTCTTATCCTGCATCCGATAGAAGTTTCACCTTCATAGTTTTCACCTAAATCACCAGGGTCTGGCAGCACTGCCTTCAAAAATTGCAATGGAACGATTTCTTTTCCCTCATATGTCACGGGCTCTATGGAGGCCATACCAATGTTCTGAATCACCCGTAGATGTGTCAAATACTCATCCCCAAAAGTCATCCAAAACCTTGCTCTCTTAATCGTGGGGTAGTTTTTCACCAAAGACTCTAGTTCTTCATGATAAAGAAG
>CAYYNA010000154.1:0-8434 GCA_964472815.1 uncultured Roseivirgaceae bacterium | reverse complement strand
TTCAAAAAGAGTTTAGGAGGGCCTTTCATTTACTTCTCAGCAAAGAGCTTAGCAAACTTCACATCGAGTGAGATGGACGGAATAGCATCCCAAAGTGAGTTGCGAGTTTCTTTGGTGTACTCCATTGCTTCTTTGCCCACAGCAGTAATCTTGTAGTAGCGTTTTGGCCTGCCTGCCCGTTCTTGTGTGGCGTCCTTGTCCACAGATTCCAGGTACTTTTTGTCTTCTAATCTTCTGAGCGCAGATTGCAATGCCCCCACACTCACATTACGATTGAGTCTGCTTTCGATTTCTTTCTTGATGGAGACACCATATGCATCGTCATAAAGAATAGCCACCGTAAGCATTACAATTTCTTCAAACTCACCTAGTTGAAACTTCTTCATCTTTTTGTAATTAATTCCTATTTGTAGTATTTGCGAATATAGATCACTTTGTTGATTAATTCCTAATTGTAGTAATATTCTTTTTGTGGTAAGCTATTTACTCATCCCTCAGAGAATCCACGGGATTGGCCGAAGCAGATCGTATTGTCCGTTGGCTAACCGTCAAGATGGCAATTAATGTAATAATCGCTGCAGGGAACAGGAAAATCTCCAGGCTTAATGAAATTCGGTTCGCGTAGTTATCCAACCAATTCTTGCTTCCAATCCAAATAGCTGGAATAGCTATGGCGAAAGCGACAAGGATGAGTTTGAAGTAATCTTTGGAGAGTAAGAACACAATGCCACGCACACTGGCACCCAGGACTTTTCGAATACCAATCTCTTTTGTCTTTGAATCCACTGCATATGAAACCAAAGCGAAAAGTCCAACACAGCCAATGAAGATGGCGAGGGCAGAAAAAAAGAAAAAGAGTTGTCCAAATTGTTGCTCTGACTTGTACTGCTGGTAGAAGACCTCATTTGCAAACGAGTACTCGAACGGATTACCAGGAAAGAATGCTTCAAAGGACGCTTCGACGTGTTCTAGTGTCTCCATCAGGTTATTTGTTTTTATTCGAATGGAGATATTTTCGGTCATCCTGCCTTCGTATACCGAAAGGACATACCCTTTATGATCTTCCTGTAACGAATGCCAGTGGAAGTCTTTTACCACTCCGACAATGGTCTGCGTGATTCCGTCTCCATCGTCAAACAGCTTCTGATTGATGGCATCTTCGGGAGATTTAAAATCGTAAAGTGCCAGTGCAGATTCATTCATAATCACGTTTCCCTCGTCTTTCATGTCTTTGGTGAAGGGCCCTCCCGCTAAAAACTCAAACCCGTACGTCTTTTCAAATCCTTGTGTCACGTAAAACCCCCTGGAGTGAGGGGCTTCACTGGAAGGGATATTCAGATTCCTTCTTTTGCCCCCTTCCCAAAATTCACCCGGGATGCACAATGAACCTGATACAGCCTCGATGGAGTGATGTTTAGCCATCTCTTCCCGGAAGACAGCAAAGGTCTGCATTCCTTTTTCGTGACTTTCAATCACTCTAGGGCCTTTGATCAGTAGTATTGTGTCCAGATCTGTTGTGAGTTCTTGGTCTTTCAGGAATGTGACTTGTTTGTAGATTAGATAGGTAGCTGAGATCAAGAGAATTGAGGAAAGAAATTGGAATACGATCAGTCCTTTTCTGAAGTTCACATTTCCTGCAGCAGATAATTGACTTTTGAGTGCACTTATTGGACGGAAGCCAGAAAGCACAAAAGCGGGATAGATTCCTGCCAGTAGTGCACCCAGCAGTGTTAACGAAGAGAAGGCTAACCAGAATTGCGGGATTTGGAATAAACTCATTTCCAATTCCTTTTCAATGAACCCATTTAGAACTGGAAGTAGTAGAAATGCGATTGCAACAGAAAGTACCGCTGCGAATAGATTAATCAGAATAGATTCAAGAATAAACTGGCTCACTAAATTTCTTTTATGCGCCCCCATCGTTTTTCGAATCCCTACTTCTTTTGCCCTTTTTAGTGACTGTGAGGTAGCTAGGTTGATATAATTTGTCCAAGCGATAAGTAAGATAAGAAGCGAGATAACGGAGAAAATAATGATGTCTTGAATGTCGCCTGTCTCATTGAAGTGACCGGGGTAGGAAAAGTCACCGGAATGGAGATAGATGTCAGCTACAGGCTGCAGCATTACTTCCTTCTTGATATCCAAATCCATGGTGTTTCTTTCTATTAGCTCGTTGAGTTTTTCAGTTACTTCAGTAAGGGTGGCGTGATCAGCTAAGGTGAGATAAGTAATTACTTGAAAGCCATTCCAGAGACCGTTTTTCTTTACTGCTCCGCCCCAACCGTGCTCTAGGTAGTTGTTCATCGGCATCAGAAAATCAAATTGTAGATGGCTATTGAGTGGAGGGTCTTTTAGGACTCCTGAGACCGTATACTTTCCAGGCAAAGGGGGTCCACTTATGATTAGCACCTTGCCGATCGGGTTCTGCTTTCCAAAGTATTTCTTCGCGACTCTTTCTGTGATTACGATATTGTAGTCGTCGTTCAGGAGCGATTCCTTACTACCTTGAAGCACAGTAAAACCAAAGACGTCAAAGAAGGAAGGATCTACGAATTGCAGGTTGTTTACCTCTTCATAAAAGACATTTTGATTTTCAGGATTAGTAACAGTGGCAGTACGATTGACATGCTCTTTGCGAATCGCTTGTTTTACTTCAGGTATCTCAGTGACTGCTGCAGGTCCAAACCCATAACCCATGCTGTAGGGATCTACTTCTTGAGTGTTGCTGTTGACCTCTTTAAATACAGCCCGATAAGTTCGCGTATGATTTGGGTGAAACGTGTCATAGCTTAATTGGAAATGGACGTATTGGAAAATGATTAGGCAGACTGCCATACCAATCGCTAACCCAAGAATGTTTACGCTCGCATAAGCTTTGTCTCTAAGTAGCGCCCGATATCCGGTTTTTAAGTGATGCTTAAACATGCCGTAGTAGTTGAGTTGAGATGCACCTTCACTTGGTCGAATGATGTCCTTTCTCATAAGCATTACTACATCTCTCACAAATAGCCAGTTTGCGTATCGGGCTCCCTTTTCCTTGAGTCTTTCTTCATAGAGTTCCATGAGGTCACCTTCAATGGGCTTTACAAGCCTAGGATGACAATACCATCTAAAGAATTTGCGGAAGATTTTAGGTGGGTTACTCATGGGTCTTAATAATTAATTCCTATTTGTAGTATTTACGAAGTAAAAGAATCTTTTTATTAATTCCTATTTGTAGTAATATTTTTTATTTCAAGAAGACTAAAGGCTCAGTGCTGGGTTAGCTTACTAATAGCTATTCATCTCTGAGCTGATCTACAGGATTGATTTTAGAAGCGATGATGATTCTTCTGGCTATGATCAGGTAGGTGAACAACCCAATGATTGCTACAGGCAGAACGAAAAAATTGAAGCTGACCGATATCCTGTAAGCGAAATTCTCCAACCAGTGATTCGCACTCATATATATAATAGGCAGTGCCAAACCTGTCGCGATCATAAAGATCAGGAGATACTCTTTGGATAGGAGATGGAAGAGTTGGCTGGCAGTGGCACCCAGTACTTTCCTTATACCTATCTCCTTCATTTTCTGACTCAGCGTGAAGGCAATAATGGAAAGTAAACCCAATCCTGAGATTGCAATAGCCACCATTGAAAATGCTCCAAAAAGCTTAGCAAAACCCTGCTCTGATTCATATTGAACGTTGAATTCATCATCAAGAAAGAAGGAAACATAGGGGTCGTTAGGATAGAGCTCACGATAGGTGTCTTCGATTAGTTCCAGTGATTGTGCTAAGTTCTCTGTGTTTAGCCTGACTGTTAGAAAGGCCGGAAAATCATTTACCCAGAATAGGGTAGGGCGTACTTTCGCATGGAGAGAGTTCCAGTGCACGTCCTGCACCACCCCATGTATTCGGATGGTGTCCATGTCCTCTAGCACCACCTTTTTGTTGAGAGCTTCGTGAGGTGCTAAAAAGCCTAGTTCATTTAAGGTTTGCTCATTGATAATTGCCGCTTCATAGTCTGCCATTCCATCAGAAAAAGGACTACCAGCCAGAAACTCCAAGTCATAGACTTCTGAAAAATCCGTTCCAACTAAAACGGCATCTGCAAGGAATTCCTTATTTCGAGAGTATCCCAACCTTCTTAACCCTCCTGAAAAAATAGATCCAGTCCCAGGAACATTGCTGGAGACACCCACGGTCGTAATGCCCGGATGGTCTAGTAGCGTATTCTTGAAGCGGTCTTGCTTGACCTTCATGATATCTCTTCCTTCCTCAAGGACCACTCTTGGTCCTTGGACAATGAACAGCTTTTCCATGTCAATACCCAGCTCTTTATTCTTCATGAAATTGACTTGATGATAGACCAAGGAAGTGCCAGCCACCATTAACAGTGATACCACTAATTGGAAAGTAATCAGAGACCGTCGGAAAAAAACGCCTCTGGAAGTTCCGTCATTGCTTTTTGATTTTCCTGTTGATCCGCTCAATTTGATAGCTAAAAGTGCTGGGTAAATGCCAATAACTAGACTTACTCCAAGCAAAGAAACTCCTGAAATCACCCAAAATTCCATCGATTTGATAAGTGTCAGCTGTAACTCTATGCCAATCAGTTGCTGGAGGCTGGAGGTAGAAATAGTAATGATGAGTAGCGAGAGAAGAAATGCGATCGCGTTGAAGAGGAGAGCTTCAAATATGAACTGAAAAATTAGTTGATTGCGATGTGCTCCAATGGCTTTTCGTATTTGTACCTCTTGTCTTTTTCTAAAGGATCTTGCGGAAGCCAGATTAATGTAGTTTATGCCAGCGATGATCAAGATCATCAGGGAAGCTAGGGAGAAAACGTTTAAGTTCTCAGCATTTCCCTTATTGAGACCACTATCTCCATCCATGAATGGGTCTAGATAAATATTCGATATTGGTTGCAGTGAGGTTTGTAAAGTTTGGTTTGTCTCCTCGAGACTTTTCCTCAAGCGTGCTGCTAAAAGTTCATCAATACGTGCAGTAAGTTCATTGATGCTCGTTTGCCCCTCTAGTTCAAAATAGGTTCTAATGTTTTGCCACTGCCAGCCGTCCGATCGTTGATACAAGCCGTAATTTGATAGCATAAATTCAATCGGAATGAGGTAATCAAAATCTAAATGGGTTCCGACCGGAAACTCTGAAAGCACGCCAGTTACAATGAATTCACCGGTCAATGTTCCTCCCTTTATGATGACTGTTTTTCCTAAAGACTCGTCTGCTCCAAATAGTTTTTCTGCAGTTTTTGCCGTAAGGACAATACTGTTTGGATCGGATAGGGCATCTTTTCTTCTACCTTTTGCAAGCGGGTAATTGAACATGTCCAAGAAGCTATCTTCCACATAGTAAATCCCATACTCGATAAACTTTTTCGATTTAGACTGATTGGTTACAACAAGGCCTTCGTCAGAAAATAGCGGTCGAACCCTGACCATATTCTTGATGCCTGCAAAGTTTTGCGAGGCTTCAGGTCCTACAGCGGAGGTATTGGTTGCGGTCTTAGTCTGCAATGCTTCTCCTGCATAGTAAGAATAGTTCATTCGATACTTGTTGGCTGCATTGAGATGAAGGCTATCTACTGCTTGTTCATTTTCAATATATTGCCAGATCATTAGACTCACAGAGATGGATAAGGTGAGTCCAAAAAGATTCGTGAGGGTATAGGCTTTCTCCTTCTTGAAGCCACGGATTGCAGTCAGCAAATTATGCCCAATCATACCAAAGTAATTAAGTCGTTCAAGCCCACTGAGGCTTTTGATGATCCCTGGCCGAAAAAGCCGAGCTACATCGATTATGAAATGCCATTTTGAGTTTCTTTTGTTAAACATCTCCAGCAGGTCTCCCTCAATATCATCCACATATTCTGGGTCGCAGAACCAGCGGAAGAACTGTAGTGCCCACTTAGGAGGAGTGCTATTCATCCCTTAGGCATTCAGCTGGATTTACTCTGGCGACTTTGATGACTTGATAACCTACACTTAGCCATGCGGTGGCGAGAGTGAGCAATCCTACGACAAGGAAAAACCACCATTCCAATTCAATTCGAAAAGCAAAATCGTCCAGCCAATTTTTGGTAATTAAGTACCCGACAGACAGCCCGACTACTATCGATGCTGCTAATAGTCGGGTAAAGTCCTCTACCAAAAGCTTAATGATACCCAGAATACTAGAACCCAGAATTTTGCGAATTCCAATTTCCTTAATTCTTCGTTCGGCAGTAAAAGAGGCCAGACCAAATAAACCTAGACATGAAATGATGATCGCAATCCCTGCAAAGTACTTGGAGATGGAAGAAACTCTCTTTTCCGATTCATAAAGTGAGTGGTAGTCGTCTGAAAGAAATTGGTACTCAAAAGTGGAGGTATCGTTGTATTCTTTGTAGAACTCCTCTATCCGCTCCATACTTCCCTGCACATCACTGTCCAACCTTACAATAAGATAAGCCATGTAATCGGCTGGGAGAATATGAAAAAGCATAGGTTCAATTTGCTGATGAAGTGACTTAAAGTGAAAATCTTTCACCACACCCACGATGGTCACTTCCTGACCCCACAGTCTTGCCTTGGAGCCGACAGGTTCAGACAAGCCCATGTGCTGTACCGCCTGCTCATTGATCACAATTTGTGGTTTAGCAAAATTCCTCGAAAGGGTTTGGCCATCTGTCAGCTCTAGACCAAAAGTTTCTATAAAATCATAATGAACAATGAAGCGACTCAGGTTGGTATTGACCCCTTCTGATCCGGGCCAGCTAAAGTCTGGAGTTCCTGGCGGATTGTAAGGACTATTGATGAATGCTGATGCATTTTCTACACCTGGGATTTTCTTTATTTCTTGAAGGAACGTCTCCAGGTTCTGTGCGACTTTCGAGGTGTTTCTGATACGTACTAGGTGGCTGTTATCGTATCCAAGGCTCTTGTTTTGCACATAATCTATTTGCTTGTAAACAACATAAACTGACAGAATTAAGATGATAGATATGGAAAACTGAAAGATCACCAACCCTTTGCGCGTCCATGATTCTCCCTTTAGTTCTGTCACCTTTCCCTTGAGGACCGCCACCGGTTTGAAGCTAGATAGGTAAAGTGCTGGATAGCTTCCTGCTAGTAGACCTGTAACCAGCGTAATTATTAACCCAGCCGAAATCAGGTTGAGATCCAGCGAAAGCACAATGGTTTTATCGGTGAGATTATTGAAAGCAGGTAAGGCTAGACGAACCAAGATCAATGCAACGAGGCAAGACAAAAAAGCCATCATGGTCGCCTCTCCCAGGTACTGAAAGGCGAGGGAATTCCTAGATACACCAAAGGTTTTCTTTACTCCGACCTCCTTCATTCGCCTGGAAGCGCGTGCCGTGGACAGATTCATGAAATTGATGCATGCAATGCACAATGTGAATAGCGCGATGATAGAAAACAATCGAACATATTCGATCCTTCCACCCGATTGAACGCCATTCTCAAAATTCCCGTAGAGGTACTGATCTGAATACTTCTGAAGAAATAATTCAGTGTTGGAATCTTCTACCCTATCGGCGATGAAGTTCTTTATTTTGGCATTTACTACCTCTTTACTCGCGCCTTCTCGGAGTAAGACATACGCTATGGAAGAAAGATTGAGTAAATCATCACCATTGGCTTCCTTGTAAATCTCAAAGGGCACCAGCACATCAAATTTATCGGTTCCAAAGGATGCAGGTTCCTCAAAAACTCCGGTGATGATAGACGACCTACCATTGTCAATGACGTTCCATTCGAGCGATTGACCGATCACATCGTAAGTACCAAACAAAGATTTCGCCAGTGACTTTGATATGACGATCGATTCCTTCCCTTTTAGCACTTCATCTTGCGTGCCGTTCACGAGCTTGTAGGAAAATAGATTAAAGAAGTCTTTACCGACAAACCGACCAGTTTTCACTACTTTTTTGTCCCCAGTCTTTAGCGTAAAATCTAGACCCCACCCTGGATCAGTTGCACCGATAGCATACTCTATTTCTGGAAACTCATCCTTTAGCGCAGCTGAGATGCCTGTCGGCATTCCATTCCATGTATTGATATTGTCAACATCCCTGAAGTTACCCATCACCTGATATAGGCGGTCATCTTTGGTGTGGAACTTGTCAACACTTAGTTCGTCACTTACCCAAAGGTAGATGAGTAATACTGCGGTCAATCCGCTGGATAAGCCAACTAGGTTTATCAAAAATGAACTTCTATAACGCTTGAAATTTCTAAATGTGATTAAAAGATTGTGTCTAAACATGCCGTAATAATTGAGTTTTTGAGTTCCTTCAAAGTTTTTGATAATGCCAGGTCGGAAGAGTTTTATGACATCAAGCATAAAATTCCACCTCGCCTGCTTTTTTAATTGTGTTCTTTTGTCAAATCGCTCCAAGAGGTCTCCTTCAATATCATCCACATAGTCTGGGT
>CAYYNA010000153.1:2053-8454 GCA_964472815.1 uncultured Roseivirgaceae bacterium | reverse complement strand
CGTAGTATTGGTGAGCTTTGGAAGGCCACTTTCGTCTGCAGTTGCTTCATCAATTGCTTTAATGACCTCTTCAAGATGATTGGCATAGGTTTCAATGATCGGGATGGATCTCCACAGTTGGCCATTTGCCTCCAGAAAGGAAGTCACCGTTTGCAAGGTGACGATTTTGTCGATTTTTTCTTGATTCATACTCGAGAGTTCCTCTAATGGATTTATAAATATCCAAGATAAAATATTCTATTATGTGGTTGTTAAGTTAAAACACAAATAATATTATCAAATGATATTACACGACCAGTGTATTTGCGTTAATTTCACCTCCATGACCCACCTAAAATGCATCTCTATAGATGATGATCCACTTTTTATCAGAAAGCTGGAAGCATTTACAGACGAACTGGACTGGATTACCATAGAGGAGGATTACAACAATCCTGTGCAAGGAGCTACTGCCATCATAGCATCTAAGCCAGATGTTGTATTGATGGATATTGAAATGCCCTACATGGACGGAGAGTACCTGGTTGACTGGCTACAGCCAACATTGCAGCAAATGGATAACCCACCTCGAATTATTGTGATATCCTCACTTACTGATCCTCCTGCAGAACTTTTGAAGAATGCAGCAGGATTTATCAACAAGTCAGATGTAAATAGTCAGGAGAGCCTAGAAAAGCGGCTGAAAGAAATCTTACTTTGATTTAGTTGGAAGCAAAATGTGAAAGGTGGTACCTACACCTACCTCGCTTTCCACCGTAAGCTCTCCAAGGTTTAGTTTGGTGAATTCATTTACTAATTGCAGCCCTAGGCCCACGCCTTTTTCGCCCTTCGTTCCGTAGGTGCTTGATTTGTCGGAAAGTACAAAAAGCGACTCAACTCTTTCTGGCGGCATTCCTACCCCTGAGTCGGCAACTGAGATCTTGACCTGATCCTCTTCCTTAGCTGCGCTAACAATAATTCCTCCTCCTTCTTGCGTAAATTTCAGTGCATTATGAATCAGGTTCCGGAAAATAGTCACCGTACTATTGACGTCAGACCATGTCTCAATTGTTCCATCCACTTCATTCTTCAAGTTAATATGCTTGGCATTTGCAGCGGATTCAAATCCTTCAAAGAGTTCATCAATCATTGATTTTACATTGATAATCTCAGGATTGTATGGGATTTCACTCAATTCCTGTGAGGCCCAATTGAGAAGGTTATCGAGCAATCTGGAGAGGTTCGTAGAAGCCTTGTCAACCTCTGTAAGTGTGTGCTTGAGTTGGTCATACTTACCTTTTTCAAGATACATTTTGAAGACCTGCGTGATTCCATGAAAAGAACTCACTGGTCCTCTCAGGTCATGTGAAATGATAGAGAAGAATCGATCTTTCAGTTTCTTTTGTGCCTGTATTTCACTCAGGTAAATCTTCAATGTATCGTTTTCACGAAGTGTTTCAGCAGTTTGTCGAAGCTGCAGAATGTGCTTAATCGTTTTGAGCATCGTGATCTCCAAGTCCTGAAAATCAATCGGCTTGGTGATGAAATCGAAAGCTCCTAAGTTCATGGCCGTACGGATATTTTGCATATCGCCGTAGGCAGAGACAATGACTGTTTTCAGGAAGTAATCGGTTTCATTGAGTTTGGAAAGGAGTGAGAGCCCGTCCATTTCTGGCATATTGATATCGGTAAGTACCAGATCGACATCATTTTCATCCAATACCTCTAGTGCGTGCCTTCCGTTCTCCGCGAATAGAAAACTGTATTCCTCGTTTTTGATCTTCTTCCTGAACTTCTGCTTGATGAGGGTCTCCAAGTCCGGCTCATCATCCACAACAAGAATTTTGGTCATGATCCGATTTCCTTTAGCTTTTCTTTCAGTAATTTAAAATCAATTGGTTTAGTAAGAAAGCCATCTGCGCCAAGATTGTATGCGGTATTCTTGTTTTCGTCATCCCCGTAAGCAGTGATCATCATCACTACCGGTGGCGGCTTCTCGTAGGTTTTTTTTATTTGATCAAGCAATTCGAGCCCGCTCATACCAGGCATATTGATGTCTGAAAGAATCAAAACTCCATCATGGGCGTGCGAGTCAAGGTATTTGAGTGCTTGCTCTCCAGAAAACGCAAAAGCGAAAGTGAATTCACCGGATTTTATTTCTCTTCTAAACCGCTGCTCAAACAATTGCTGTACGTCTTGTTCGTCATCGACGACTAAAATTTTCATAGATTTTTCTTTAGCTAGGTGGTAATACTATTGTGAATACTGTGCCAGTTTCTTTGTTGCTTTCAACCATCAACTTTCCGTTATGGCCTTTAGTTATAATATCATAGCTCATACTTAACCCAAGACCAGTTCCCTGGCCTGCAGCTTTCGTAGTAAAGAAGGGTTGAAATATCTTATTCTGGATTACCTCCGGAATTCCTACTCCATTGTCTTTAACGCTAATCTCAATATGATCCTCTTTATTTTGGGTGATTACGACTACTTGAGGATCGTCCACTTCTCTTACAGCCTGAAATGCGTTGTTGACCAAATTAAGCAATACTCTTCCAATATCCCGAGGAACCGCCTTGATTTTCGGGAGGTTGGGATCCAGCTCTGTGCTGAAGGCCGAATTGAACGATTTGTCTTTGGCTCGCAATCCGTGGTAGGCTAGCCGTAAGTATTCATCAGCTAGCGCATTAATGTCTGTAGGCTCTTTTTCACCATCACCGCCTCGGGAGTGCTGCAGCATACTCCTGACAATTTCTTCAGCGCGTTTTCCATGGTGGATTACTTTGTCTTCGTTCTCCAGAAGAGCCTTAGTTATGGCCTGGACCTCCTCTTGATCATTCGCTTCAATGGCTTCCTGAAGTTCTTCCAACAGTTCTTTATTAAGGTCAGAAAAGTTGTTGACAAAATTGAGCGGGTTTTGAATTTCGTGCGCAATACCGGCTGTCAGTTCTCCGAGGGAGGCCATCTTTTCAGAATGGATCAGCTGGTCCTGAGTGCTCTGAAGATTCTCCAGAGATCGATTTAGTTCTTTTGTACGCTCCTCTACTTGTGATTCAAGCTGTTCCTTTTGAGTGGAAAGTATAAGCTCTTTCTCCTCCGCCGCTACCAACAAGCTCTTTGATTTCGCACGGTCTTGATCAAGCATATCATTAAACCAGAGGATCACATAAGCAAAAAGACTTATGGGAAAGCTCAAGAAAAACATGATAATAATTAGCTCTGTGCCACCGAACTCAGGTTGATAATTGAATGCAGTAACTGCAATCATTAAAAAAATCATCGCAGCTACAGCTATGATCAGCGGGGCAGCAAGCCCAATGACAATTGCTTTTTTAGCAGCATTGATCTTTTTCCACGAAGATGAGGTCACATAGTAAATGGTGAACATTACCGCAGAGAGCGCAATACTAATCTCGAAAAACACTGCTTCAAAAAACTCCCGAAAGTGGCTGATGTGCATGAGAACCAGGGAGATAATTGCTATGGACCAATGCAGCTTGGATATCTTTTTTGTAAATATTGCTCCGATGGTGAGTGGATAAAGCACTAAAAAACTGACCAGGCTATAAAACCCCATATAGTCAAGTACATGTTGCTTCGTAAATGAAATATCTACATAGGTAGGAACAAAGTTAGGTGTGACTCCAATGGAAAATCCTGTGATAGAAATGGCAACAAAAAGGAAATGTCTTTCCCGTTTATTTGAAAAGTAGAGCAGCCAAATAGTTACTGTAAGGAAATAATTGATCCCCATGGTGTATCGGAGCAGTTGCTTATCAAATCGATTTTCGTAGATCTTAAGCGAGTACTCTGGTTTAGTAATATTGAGGAAGCCTCGTAGCACATCAATTTCAGACTTCAGTCTTCCGTAGAATGGAGCAACTTCATCAACTACGTGAATTGCAATTGCATATTCCTTACCTGTTTCCAACTTGAGCGGGACTGGATATAAGATATTTCTCTTGTAGCTCTCATACTCACCACCAAAAGCACCAGTATTTCCAAATGACTTAAACAAGGTGCCGTTGATGTAAATGTCAGTGGCAGCCCAAACCCTTTGCATTAATCCAATTTGCAATCCTTCAAAAGTTGAGTCAAGCTTAATTCTCACGCGAAACCAACCTTCAAATCGACCGTTTTCATCCGCCATCTCTGTTTTGATTTGGGTTGGGCGGAGTGTATCCCAGCTGGAGGTATTGAGATCAGGATTGGCCCATGCCGGATCATGACCTTTCTTGAACACCCAGTTGCCCGTATCAGCCAGCCAGATGGATTCAAGAGATTCGAACTTAGAAGTGTCCAGAACCAGCACCTCATCTTGACCGATGCTATCGAATGCCATCAAAAACCCCGCAATAAACCTGATCAAGTTTTTCATCTATTGACGGGGATTTCAACGTGAAAGGAAGTGCCATAACCAGCGTCAGATGCTACCCGAATATTTCCGCCATGCCCCTTGGTCACAATGTCATAGCTCATGCTCAGCCCCAAACCTGTTCCTTGGCCTGTCGCCTTTGTGGTGAAAAAAGGTTGAAATATTTTGTCCTGTATCTCTATTGGTATTCCACCACCATTGTCTTTCACAATGATTTCCACCTGGTCGGTGTGATTTCTCGTAATAACCTCTACAGTGGGAGAGAAGCCGTTCTTGGAGGCTTTCGCCTTTTCAGAAACTGCTTGAAATGCATTGTTTATCAAGTTTAGCAGCACGCGTCCAATGTCCTGAGGAACAACTTCCACTTCGGGTAATTCTTCATCCAAAGAACATTGAAAATCGGCATTAAAAGACTTGTCCTTGGCTCTGAGTCCATGATATGCTAGTCTCAGGTATTCATCCGCCAACGTATTGATATCAGTCAGCTCTTTTTCTCCCTCACCTCCACGCGAATGTTGCAACATTCCTCGTACAATATCCTCAGCTCTTTTCACATGATGCAAAATCTTTCCTTCATTGTCTCTGATATCCTGAGCAATGCTTTTTACTTCCTCTAGATCTCCTTTTTCTAATTCTTCCATCTGCTCGTCGATCAGTTCTTTGTTCAATTCCGAGAAGTTATTCACGAAGTTTAACGGGTTTTGGATCTCGTGCGCAATCCCCGCAGTTAATTCACCAAGTGAAGCCATCTTTTCCGAATGGATGAGCTGATCTTGTGTCTCTCGTAGCTTCTTATATGCCTGTTCAATTTCCAAGGCTTGAGCTAACCTTCGGTCTTTCACACGTTCTCGTTCTTTTAGCAGGGTTCGTCTCCTTTGTACCCGATCGATGACAATGATGAGGGTGCAAAATGCAAAGATGTAGACAAGTACAGCCCATGCCTTAAGCCACCAGGGCCTGTCGATTACAATTTCTAATTCTCTGCGAGCAACTAGCCCAGCTTCATTGGTGGCCATGATCTTCAATGTATATTCATCGGGAGGTACTTGAAAGAAAAAAACCTGGTTGTCATTACCTAAGTCGGTCCATTCTGCATTATAACCCTCCAGGATGAATGTGAAGTCAGGTGTTTTATTAAAGAAGTAATCAACTCCAGTAAATTCAACCGAGAAGGTGTTTTGGTCGTGGTTCAAATAAATAGCATTGGTCTTGTCCAAGGCATCCTCAAGGATGCTGCCTTGTTCCGGAGTGACAATTTCGTTTCCAATTTTGAGAGTAGAAAGGTTGAGAATAGGTTCAGAGATTTCCAGCGACTCGTACGTTTTTGGATCAAAGTAATAGTATCCGTTGTGGTGCCCAATGAATATTTCTTCGTCGTAACTTAAATGATTATCCTGCCAGCCCATGCGATTGAAAGTCACACCTTGCTCTTCACCAAACACCAAGGCGGACGACCTACTTTCTTCAATTCTAACAATGTCGTATTTGGTGGTAACCCAGAGGTTATTTTCCCAATCTTCTTGAATGCCAATGACATTTCTCAATTCAATACCGATGGCTTCTTTGGTCAATCGAACAAAGTCTTGGGCTTGCTTATCATAGTAGAAGAGGCCACTGCGATTTCCTGCCCAAACCGCTCCATAGTGATCTACGCAAATGTCATTGACAGATCCAATGGGATAGCTTTTGAAATTACCCGTGGTTTTATCCAGAAGACTAATTCCTTGATCGCCACCGACCCAAATATCACCACCAAAACCTTCTTCGACGCAGATGATGGAATTGTCGATCTGATTACGTCCTAGTGGTGTGTTGAAGGTGTAATTTGTAAATTCTTCCGATAAGGGGTCGAGGCTTGAAAGCCCTCCGTCAGTAGCCATCCAGAGCAGACCTTCACGGTCGAGAATCATTCCGTTTATGTTGTTATCTATTAAGCTCTTTTCGTTGTTCGGATTATGACGATAATTGACAATTTTTAGTGGTTCTAAAAACGGAAAATCTGATAATTCACTGTAGTCGATTTTAAATAGCCCGTGGGTGAATGAACCTA
>CAYYNA010000153.1:0-1953 GCA_964472815.1 uncultured Roseivirgaceae bacterium | reverse complement strand
GTAGTTCCGATCCAATAGATATCGTAATCCGGCTCATAGAGATAAGAGGTGACATGGCTTTCTAGCTTTGAACCACTCTTGTGCACCAGCTGATTGAAATACCCATCGAAATATTCGCCATATTCATTTGTGATGGAATCTAACTTCGAATTGTACAATTTCAACCCTCCGCCATAAGTACCAAACCAAAGGTTCGCATCTTCATCCTTGAACAAAATAGTGTTGAAGAAATCTCGGGCTTGAAGTGTATCGGTGGTCAATGCCGCTGGGAATGACAAAGACCTCTCTTGCAGGTTAAAAAGTGCGATTCCTTTTTCTTCGATTGCTACCCATGTACTGTCACCATCTACCAAGACATTGCCAAATGAGTAAAAACTTGAATCAGGAGAAATCAGGTTCTCAAAACTCTTCTCGCTGTAATCGTAATAAGCGATTCCTCCCGGATTGAATATGGAACGTGGTGTCCCGAAGGAGACCCAGATATTACCATCAGGGTCTTCATAAAGATTGGAAATTGAATGCAGAGGAAAATGATTCTCAAATGAATCATTACCATTTCTTTTGACTGAAAGTCCATTTGATGTGCCCACCCAAAGGTTCTGATTTCGATCTAGCAAAACATCTGTTACCGTGTCGTTGCAAAGGGTATTGGGCTTCAAAGAGTCGTAAGTGAAGTGCCTAAACTGATTCGCTACCACATCGTAGTACTCTATCCCGTAACCTCTAGTCCCGATCCAAAGGTTATTCTCGGCATCAATTTCAAGAGAGGTAAGTGCTGTAGTCGCTAAGGAGGTGCTGTCTGTGAAACCGTACTCCTTCAATGCAACTTTTAAAAACTCACTGCCTGTATAATGGTAGAGTCCGTCACCTCCGATAGAGGTGAGCCAGACAAGCCCATTATTATCAATAGCCATGTCAGAAATGATAAAGTTGGTATCAAAAAGCTTCTCAAATTCGTAATCCTGCGAGTACAGAGCAGCACTGCAAAGGTAGAAAGTAAGAAGGATGAGCTTTTTAGATGGTGAGATCAAATCTGCGAAGTGGCGTTGATGGAAACTTTATTCAATTTAGCGATTGTAAGTATCAGTTTCAAATGAGTCATTTGATGGGAATAGAAATTATCAATCTCGTTTGTCCTTCTCTCGATTCAACTTCTAAAGCACCCCCATGCCCCTTTGTGATAATATCATAGCTCATGCTCAGCCCTAGGCCAGTTCCCTGTCCTGTTTCTTTTGTGGTAAAGAATGGCTGAAAGATTTTGTCTCTGATATCTTCAGGAATACCTGGCCCATTGTCTTGCACGGTGATCTCAATCTGGCTTTTGTTCTTTTTGGTTAAAACTTCCACAGTAGGTGAGAAGTCGCTCTCTGAGCTCTTAGCTTTTTGGTCAACTGCCTGGAAGGCATTGTTGATGAGGTTGAGCATAACCCTGCCAATGTCTTGTGGTACTACGCTAACTTTTGGAAGGTCGGGATCTAGGGTTGTTTTGAATTCTGCGTTGAAGGATTTATCCTTTGCTCGGAGACCATGAAAGGCAAGTCGCAGGTATTCATCTGCCAGGGTATTGATATCGGTAAGCTCCTTTTCACCCTCTCCACCTCGCGAGTGCTGTAGCATGCTTTTAACGATATCCTCAGCGCGCTTCCCATGATGGTTTATTTTGGCCTCATTTTCTCGAATGTTTTCTGCTATCGACTTTACCTCACTTAGATCTCCATTTGCGAGTTCTTCCAGCTGTTCTTCAATTAGCTCTTTATTCAAGTCAGAAAAGTTATTTACAAAGTTGAGTGGGTTTTGAATCTCGTGAGCAATGCCCGCCGTAAGTTCTCCAAGAGAGGCCATCTTCTCTGAGTGTATAAGCTGGGTTTGGGTTGACTTTAAATTCTCTAATGAAGCGTTTAGCTCGGAAGTTCGCTGCTGCACTTTTTCCTCTAATCGCTCATTTTGTGAGAT
>CAYYNA010000152.1:3160-8526 GCA_964472815.1 uncultured Roseivirgaceae bacterium | reverse complement strand
TGCCGTCCGAATCTACTGCCGCTAATCCGGCCATTACCGAGGCTGTTCTAGAATCGCCTCCTACAACTGTTGTGATCGCGGTGCTAGATGAGACAGCTTTCTTAATAGCATCCCATTTAGCTAGGTGCTCACTCGGTAAAACAACAATGATCTTGATCTTAGGAAATACGGAAAGAAATTTTCGTATTGTTTTTATGATAATGGGCTCATCATCGAGTAGCAAGAATTGTTTGGGAATCTGAGAACCCATTCTAGTGCCAACACCTCCTGCCACGATTATGGCATACTTCTCCATCAAGTTAGACGATCAGCATTGCGTCCCCGTAGCTGAAGAAACGGTACTTTTCTTCTATTGCTTTTTGATACGCTTCTTGAATTAATTCATAGCCACCAAACGCAGAGGCCATCATTAGCAATGTTGACTCAGGCAAGTGGAAGTTCGTAATCAATGCATCACAGATCTTGAAGTCGTAGGGAGGAAAAATGAATTTATCAGTCCACCCAGAGTTTTCCTTGAGCAAGCCAGTGGCTGACACAGATGACTCTAGGGTTTTCATCACCGTAGTACCAACAGAGCAGATTTTAGACTTATCGCCCAAAGCCTTATTTACGCGATCAGCTGTTGGCTTCTCCACCCAATAGTTTTCAGAGTCCATTTTATGCTTGGTCAAATCCTCCACATCGACAGGTCTGAAAGTACCTAAGCCTACATGTAGCGTGATGGCTGCCACGTCAATTCCAATTAACTCTAGCCTCTTCATGAGTTGGGGAGTAAAATGTAGACCAGCAGTTGGAGCGGCAACTGCTCCTACTTTGTCGGCATAGATCGTTTGAAATCTCTCGCGATCCTCTGGTTCTGTCGGTCTTTTAATTTCCTTAGGAAGTGGCGTCTCGCCCAAAGAATCAATCATTTTGTAGAATTGATTCTGATCACCGTCAAAAAGGAATCGGATAGTTCGTCCACGGCTGGTTGTATTATCGATAACTTCAGCAACCAATTCACCATCCCCAAAATAAAGCTTATTGCCAACTCTGATTTTCCGAGCAGGATCTACCAATACATCCCACAGTTTCATTTCGTGGTTGAGTTCTCTCAGCAAAAAGACTTCAATTTTTGCACCAGTCTTTTCCTTGTTTCCGTAGAGCCTAGCTGGAAACACTTTGGTATCATTAATCACGAAAACATCGTCCTCCGAGAAATAATCAACAACATCCCTAAATGACTTGTGCTCGATTTCTCCTGAGTCTTTGTGCACAACCATTAATCTGGATTCATCCCGATTTTGAGTAGGATGTAAAGCAATTAGGCTTGAAGGTAAATCGAACTTGAATTCTGACAATTTCATTCCCATAGGAAAAGGAGGTATTTAGTGATCAAAAGTCCGCAAAAGTAGCGAAATTCTTAATAGTTTGTAACGAATCACCTGCCAATCTCGTCATTGTAAAATCAAACTAGTTTGTTGTTCGATTAACAAATGATTTTGAGTAACCTAATAGACAGTCAATCGTTTTGTTAAATTTGAATTCATAAGTTCAGCCAACCTGTGATAATCCTAAAACTAATACTTGAAAGTTTCCGATTTGCATGGAATGCACTTCGAATGAATATACTTAGAACGACTTTGTCGCTGCTTGGGGTTACCATAGGAATATTCGCCATCATTTCTGTATTTACACTTGTAGATTCTTTAGAACGAAGCATAAAGGAAAGTCTGAGCTTTCTAGACGCAAGCAATCTTGATATCAGGAGATTTCCTCTGGAATTTGGACCTGATGTTCCGTGGTGGGAGTATTTGAAACGTCCATATACTAATTACGAGGAATACGAATTCCTGAAAAAGAACCTGAAAAATGCGGAGGGGATCACAATATTCAGCTTCGCATCCATTATTGCTAAACACAAAAGCAATAGCAGTGAAGACATTAGCTTACTAGGTGTCGCATACACACATCAGGAAGTATATAATGACTACTCTAAATTAGTTGGTAGGTACTTCACCCAACCTGAAGCTAATGCCGGGACTAACGTGGCGATCATTGGTCATCGATCAGTACAGGAGCTTTTTGGGGGTCAAAACCCTATCGGAAAGCAGTTTAAGATAAAGGGTCTAAAGTTCACTGTGATCGGTTATCTTGAAGAAGAAGGATCAGGTCTTCTTGGTGAAACAAGTAAAGATGAAAACATCTACATCCCCTACCGAGCCTTTCGAAAAATGTACTACGCAGGTAGGAATTCCGGAGCAGAGCCGCTTGTGACAATCAAAGGTTCTGACGATGACTTGGGATTGGTGGAACTAGAAGCAGAAATTACTGGGCTTTTGCGAATGAAGCGAGGGTTAGGACCAAAGCAAAAGAATGATTTCTCAGTAGTGCGACAAGAAGCATTTCTTAATATTATCGGATCAACTTTTGACATCATAGGAATTGCTGGATGGGCTATTGGTGGTTTTTCCATTTTGGTTGGTGGATTCGGTATAGCTAACATCATGTTTGTGTCCGTAAGAGAAAGAACCAGCGTGATTGGTTTGCAGAAGTCTTTAGGAGCAAAAAACTATTTCATTCTTTTTCAATTTCTTTTCGAATCGATATTTCTAAGTCTGATCGGAGGAGGGGTCGGCATATTTCTGGTCTGGCTGTTATCTCTTATAAGTTTGGGAAATTTGAATTTGATCCTCACTTTCGGAAACATTGTTCTGGGTCTTGGAGTGGCAGGAATCATTGGTGTAATTTCTGGAATTGTCCCTGCTTTATTGGCAGCTAGAATGGACCCAGTGATTGCAATTAGGTCTACTGGTTAAGGAACAAAAAAAGGCTTGGTTCGACCAAGCCTTCAATTGTATAAATCCTTAATTACTCAATCACTCATTAAGTTTTTCTTTGATTTTCAACTCGAGTTCCTCTAATAGCTCTGGGTTGTCTTCAATCAAAGTCTTAACAGCGTCCCTACCTTGACCAAGTTTGTTTCCATCGTATGAAAACCACGAGCCAGATTTCTGAACCACATCGAGTTCTACCCCTATATCAACAATTTCTCCGCTTTTGCTTATTCCTTTTCCATACATGATATCAAACTCCACGACTTTAAATGGCGGAGCGACTTTATTCTTCACCACTTTAACTCTTGTTCTATTACCTAGCACATTGTCTGCAGATTCCTTTATCTGCCCAATGCGTCGAATATCTAGTCGAATCGAAGCATAGAATTTCAGTGCATTACCGCCAGTAGTAGTCTCTGGGTTTCCAAACATTACACCGATCTTTTCTCTAAGCTGATTGATGAAAATACATGCACAGCCGGTTTTGTTGATCGTACCTGTCAGCTTTCTCAATGCTTGAGACATCAGTCTTGCTTGAAGACCCATCTTGCTATCACCCATCTCACCTTCAAGCTCGCCTCTTGGAACTAAAGCGGCAACTGAATCAACTACGATAATATCTATTGCCCCTGATCGAATCAGATGCTCTGTAATCTCTAGCGCTTGCTCGCCATTATCTGGTTGAGAGATCAGCAGGTTTTCCGTATCAATCCCCAACTTTTCTGCATATATTTTATCGAATGCGTGCTCTGCATCTATGAAAGCCGCGAGCCCACCTTGTTTCTGCGCTTCTGCAATGCAATGCATTGCTAGAGTGGTCTTTCCTGAAGATTCTGGACCATAAACTTCAATAATTCTACCGCGCGGGATACCTCCGACCCCCAAGGCCATATCTAAGCTCAACGAACCAGTTGGGATGACAGGAACATCTAAAACCTTCTGGTCATTGAGTTTCATAATCGTCCCCTTGCCGTAGGTTTTCTCCAACTTATCTATTGTGATTTGTAGCGCTTTTTGCTTTTCTTCTGAATTGGCCATTTGCTGTATGTAGATCTATTATTTCCTTCAAAAATAGATCATATAATCTGAAGAAAACACAGTTTAGCTAAAAATATTAGTAATTTTTCCAGTCCTTTATTTCGAACCAGCATCGCTGAGGATAGTGATCGGAGATGTCCATAGTGTAATCAACATCATACCTTTGGATATTGAATTCTTTAGATAACAAAATATGATCAATCTTCAGGAACAGAGGCAGCATTGACAGGGTAAATCCGAAACCACCACCACGCTCTTCAAATGCGTTATTCAAACTAGACAACCTGTTAAGATTGTATGACAAAGAAACTTCATTGAAATCACCGGCTATTAAAACAGGATGGTTGGTCAATTTCATGTGCTTCATCAATAACTCAATTTCATTAGTGTGTATAGCGACTGTGTTTATAACTCTTTGCAAGGCTTTTATTCGCTTCTCTACGAATGAGTCATCGGGCGAAATCTGATCGAACATATATGATGTCAAATGAACGTTATAGATTCTGATCGTATCCTGGCCAAGCAATAGATCCGAGTATATCATGGAATTGATGCCTTCATCATTTGAATCAACGAGACCAGCCTCAAGAATCGGATACTTCGAAAAAATTGCCATCCCAGGATTGTGCTCTCCATAGATTTCGGATGATGCTTTGTATATGAAAGAGAAATAGCCTGCACTCTCAATTTTCGACTGAATGTCCAATTCCTTCCATCTGCTATTTGTACTGAATTCCTGAATGCATTTGATGTCAGATGAATCTTTTGCGATCCATTCAATCAACTCCCCTGAAAACTGATTATACACGCCAGATTTTCGAAATAATTTCACATTGTGGTTCAAAATTGAAATCGATCCAGTTGTATCATGGGGAGCCTTTGGCCTTCGACATACTTTGCTAACTAAGGGGAGTGCAACTATCACAAAACATAAAATCAATAATGATGATGCTCTTCTTGGCTTTCTAACAAAGAAAACCACGCAGACTAGAAGATTCAGGAAAAACAAGGGTAGAACCAAATAAGCGAGAAAGAGACTTGGCCAAAAAATACTTGGCGATATGAAAATACTTAGGAGAACGATCACATTTAGTGAAGCATATGCGACCAACAAGTATCCTGTATTCAGAATTCTCATGAATCAAATTTAGGTTCGATTGGCATTTCGAACCATTACTAAACGGTTTCTAATAGATTCGGATTTATTAATCTCTTCCAATGGAACACTTTACGAAATTGTTACTTTTTTAACATACAGTTGATTTTTGGATAATTTTGAATAACGTTGATTAAAGTACATAATGCTTGGTCAAAGGACAGTTTTGACAAACCCATTTTATCAAAAAGTGAATTTTGGTTTAATTAAAGATTAACTCAATCAACTTCATAAATCATGGCTAAAAACAATCAAAAAATTTTAGTAGTAGATGATGAATCGGACATCCTCGAACTATTGAAGTACAATCTGTCAAAGGAAGGCTATGAAGTAAAGACGGCAAATGATGGAATAAA
>CAYYNA010000152.1:0-3060 GCA_964472815.1 uncultured Roseivirgaceae bacterium | reverse complement strand
GTAAAAGGAGTAGGTTACAAGTTCGATTCGAACTAACTTAAGCTCATGCAATTCAATTCTCGTGCCATCGCGCTGTTGCTGGCATTGTGTATAGCTATCATTACTACAGCTTTTTTATACCTAGTTCCGGGGGTTACAAATACCTCTATCATAATTGCTTTCCTTTTATCGTTTTCATCATCATATATCCTTACGAGACTCGTATTAGAATTCCTTTTCTTCAGACAGATAGAGGACATATACGATTCATTGAAAAAGGTACAGGAAAGTGGACTGACACTTTCATCTAAGGGAAAATCTTTTAACCCCCTAAAAAGGATTAACAACGAGATTTCGAGCTTTGCGGAAACAAAAGAGCGTGAAATAGAGGAACTAAAAGAGCGTGAAAACTTCAGGAGGGAGTTCATTGCTGATGTTTCTCATGAACTAAAAACTCCACTATTTGCAGCACAAGGCTTTGTTCACACACTTTTAGATGGAGCCATCAATGATAAAGAAGTCCGCAAGAAGTTCTTAAAGAAAGCTGCGAAAAGTATGGATGCCCTAGACCTGCTTGTTCAGGATATCCTCACGATTTCTCAAATAGAGTCAGGTGAGATTACCATGCATTTTGAGAACTTTGATATCCTAGAGCTGTGCCATGAGATTGTTGATCAAATCGAAGGGAAAGCAGAGAAGAAAGGCGTAGAGCTAAAAATCCCAAAGAAGCTCAAGCCTGTAATTGTAAGAGGAGATTATCGAAGAATTTATCAAGTCCTGATCAATCTTATCAGTAATGCAATCAAATACACGAAGAAAGGCGGCTGGGCTAGGATTAGTTTTAAAGAGATTGGAGAGAAGGTGGAAATCTCTGTCAAGGATAATGGCAGAGGAATCCCTGATACGGACTTGAGTCGCATTTTCGAACGATTCTATAGGGTTGAAAAAAGTAGGTCCAGAGAAAAGGGTGGGACTGGCTTAGGACTCTCTATTGTTAAGCATATTCTTGAAGGTCATAATTCCATGATCCATGTTGAAAGCGAATACAAAAAGGGTTCGCGGTTTTACTTTTCGCTGGAAAAAGCCAACTACATTGATAAGGTGGTAGAAGAAGATGAGTATGATGAGTTCGCGTAAGCCACTAAAAAAGCTCAAGTTTCCAGACCTTATTGTCCGCGATTTGGAAAATTATTCAATTGTCAACAAACCCCCATTCCTAGCAAGTCTGGAAGATCGTGCAGATGCTCAAAACCTACTAAGTCTAGCAAAGGCGACCAATCAATCCTACCAAATCTGCCATAGACTGGATAAGGAAACTTCCGGTATTGTGATTTTCGCGAAGAATCCTGACGCTTACAGAAATTTTGCAATGCAGCTGGAAAACCGAGAAGTCAAGAAGGTCTATCACGCGGTAATTCACGGCCTTCATAAGTTTCAGGATTTCGAAGCAGACGAACCTCTCTACACAACTTCAAATAAATCAAGAGTCGATTATAGGGGTGGAAAGGCCTCCTTAACGCTCTTGTCAACGATCGAGCTATTCAAGCGACATACTTTTATTAAATGTTTCCCTGTAACGGGCAGAATGCATCAAATTCGAGCTCATCTAGCGCATCATGAAGCCCCCATCGTTCAAGACACCCAATACGGTGGTAAAGAAATCTACCTTTCAGAGCTGAAAAGAAATTACAATCTTGGGAAGTACGAAGAGCCAAAGCCTATGATAGAGCGCGTTGCGCTGCATGCAGCTGAAATAGCCTTTAAGGACTTAGACGGAGCTGTGGTTGAAGCAGCTGCAGATTACCCTAAAGACTTCTCTGTGTTACTCAAGCTCTTACGCAAATTTAATTGAGCCCCTCAGTTTGATTTTATAATCTAAAATTCTATTTTTGTGTCCCTTTTTCGGGAGGCTAGATTTTGACAGATAAAAATCATTAAAAATTGAATACTAACAGCTATAAAACTGTATCATTAAACAAAGCAACCGTAGACAAAAACTGGGTCATCATAGATGCTGATTCTCAGATACTTGGACGGATGGCAAGTGAGGTTGCTAAAATGATAAGAGGAAAACACAAACCATCTTACACTCCACATGTAGACTGTGGTGACAATGTAATTGTGATCAACTCTGACAAAATCAGATTGACTGGTCAAAAGTGGACGGATAAACAGTACGTAAGGCACACAGGGTATCCTGGAGGTCAGCGAATTGAAACTCCAAACGACTTGATGGCTAAGTCTTCAACAAGAATCATAGAAAAAGCAGTGAGAGGTATGCTTCCAAACAACAGATTAGGAAGACAACTTCTCAAAAACTTGCATGTATATGAAGGAGCAGAGCATCCTCATGCTGCTCAAAAACCAAAAGAAGTAAAACTATAAAATCTGAATGGATAGAATAAACACTATTGGGAGAAGGAAAACCTCGGTAGCTCGTATTTATGTGACGAGCGGGAAAGGCTCCATAAAGGTTAACGAAAAGGAATTAACCGAATACTTCCCGTCTGAAATTCTTCAAACCATCGTGAAGCAACCGCTTGTAAAGGTGGAGCAAGATGGAAACTTTGATATCGGTGTGAATGTTGCCGGTGGCGGTCCTACTGGGCAAGCTGAAGCTACGAGGCTAGCTATTGCTAGAGCACTTACCGAGATTGATCCAGAGTTCCGTGGACCACTTAAGTCCGAGGGATTTCTTACAAGAGACCCAAGAATGGTTGAACGTAAGAAACCAGGAAGAAGAAAAGCAAGAAGAAGATTCCAGTTCAGTAAACGATAATTAGAGGAAATGCAAAACTTAGAACATAAAGATCTTTTAGATGCAGGTGTACACTTTGGGCACCTTACCAGAAAGTGGGATCCAGCAATGGCGCCATTCATTTTCATGGAAAAAAATGGTATCCATGTCATAGATCTTCATAAGACCATTGCATGCTTGGATGAAGCTACAGCTGCCATCAAGTCTGTTGTCAGATCTGGAAGAAAAGTGATGTTTGTTGCTACCAAGAAACAAGCAAAAGAGGTCGTTGAGACAGAAGCGCAAAGACTTAATATGCCCTATGTCACCGAAAGATGGCAAGG
>CAYYNA010000151.1:0-8540 GCA_964472815.1 uncultured Roseivirgaceae bacterium | reverse complement strand
GTAAAGTTGTGAGGCTGGTCAAAGTTCGTTGGGAAAAAGTCTCCGTTGTTAATGGTGGCCAGTGCGGTAGCTCCCTCCACCTGAATTAAGGACCTGGAGTAGGTATAGCTGATCCAACCATTGAAGTCGCCGCTGGTCTTCTTCAAGGAAAATTCTACACCGTAAGCTCGTCCTGAGCCCTGCACGAGATCCTCTTCGAGGTTTGAATTTAGAAACAGCTCTGCACCATTTCGGTATTCGATTAGATCGCTGGTTCGCTTATAGAATGTCTCAATAGATGTCTCGTAGAGGTTGTCCTCAAAGTTTCGGAAATAGCCTAATGTCACTTGATCCGCCACTTGCGGTCGAATGGATTGGTTGCTTAACTTCCAAAGGTCAATAGGCGTAGCAGCAGTAGTATTGGAGATGAAGTGGACATATTGCCTCATTCGATTGTATCCCAGCTTGATCGAGGAGTTGAGAGAAGTTTTGTAGTTCACTGAAAATCTAGGTTCGGCTCCATGGTATAACTCCTTTGCATTTTCAGGACCTCCGTTAAAGATGGAATACCTCACTCCACCATAGAAAGATAGACGTTGATTCAAAATAAATTCATCACCCACGTAGACTGAAGCTTCAATTCCATCCTCCTGGTCTAGTTCTAGCGGCTCAATGATCGAAAGCTCGCTTCCTTTTTCAAAGTTGCCTGGCTCAATATCCATCAAGGTTAGATTGACACCAAACGTGACTTTGTGCTGGTCACTCTCGTACAAAAACTTATTATCAAAAACCACCTGATTTATCTCGGCATCAAGTGTGGATGCTTGGGTCGGATCTTCTAGTTCTTTGAAGATGTAATCGTATGAGGTATAATTGATCGTATTTTGGTTAAATATCCTTTCAGACAGCTGACCATTCCATTCCAGACCTAACGTTCGATTGCCGTAGTTGTACTGCAATTCATCTGAAAAATCAAAGCGATCACGGCTTAAGTACCCATTTAGAGAAAGTCGATGCTTACTGTTCAGTAAGTGATCAATTTTGACATTTGCATCACCAAAAAATGTACGGCTACTGTTGAGTTCAATGTCCTCCAATTCACGAAGCAGGTAGTTGGGGTATGCGGCTCTACCAGCCACCAGAAATGAAGTAGAGTCTTTGCGAATAGGCCCTTCCACCATGATTCGACTGTTGATGAGGCCAGCTCCTCCCTGACCAGTCACTTTCTCTTTATTGCCATTTTTTATCTCTACGTTCATCACTGAAGAGAGTCTGCCACCGTACTCTACAGGAATGGATCCACGATATAAGTTGACACGGCTAACAATGTCAGGATTGAATGTGGAAAAGAACCCAAACAGGTGAGAAGGATTGTAAACTGTGGCATTGTCGAGCCTGATGAGGTTCTGACCCACGCCACCACCCCGAACGTTGATTCCGGAGCTACCTTCGCCTACTTTGCTCACTCCCGGTAAAGCGAGCACAGAGCTGATGACATCTGCTTCACCAAAGAAAGCGGGGATACTTTTAATCGTGGCGATCTCAAGTACATCTTGACCACTGATGATTTTGGAAACATTCTGATCAACAGCTGTAGTTTTGATCACTACTTCTTCCAAAAGGGTCACATCTTCAAACATGTTGACCATCAACTCACCATTTGAATTCAACCCAATTTCCAATTCGTAATCCACCATCGTTGGGTGGTGAAACTTCAATGAATAATCACCTACAGGTAAATTGATTTCAAATGAACCATCGGGAGGAGTAACATACCTTGCGGGGTTGTCCTTGATGCTGATGATGGCACTTTCGAGTGGACGACTGTTGGTGCCATCCAGTACATATCCTGAGATAGTAGCCCGGTCAAGGCTCAGGTCGATTTTGCCAATATTTACCCGATTGCTTACGGTGTTATCAACTTGAACCGGTTCTGAGGAATTTCCTTCGTCTGGTAAAAGAATGACATAGTTCGGCTCACGTAGCAGGTGGAGCATCTTCTGATCCTTTAGAATGATAAGTAAGGCTTCCTCAAGACTTTTATCAGTAAAGCTTACTGAGACTTCTTTGTCCTTTAGCCATCGAATGTCATAAAAGAATTTAACCGATTGTTTGGAAGAGAGATCATCCAATACATCAACCAAAGGTGTTTCTGTGAAGGACGCACTAATCTTATCGTTGGTCTGTGCCGAGCCAATTAGAAAACTAAAAAGCAGGATTAAATAGGTAAGGTTCTTGGTCAATAGGTTTCGGTTGTTGCTTAAGCGATTATCCAATACTTAGCTACTAAACAGTTAATAGTTATGTCTCCCTTATAAAGTCGAAATTGAATTTGTTGTTTGGTGCATTCAAAAAAACTAAACACGAATTGTTGAAACTATTTATTCGACATTTACGATTAATATATTAAATTCGTCTTTGTCGAATAAATAATAAGCAATGAAAGGAACAAATCTTGGGGAGCTGGAAGAGATCGTTTTGCTCGTAGTAGCAAACCTCTACGACAATGCGTATGGAATCTTGATAAAGACAGAAATAGAGGAGAAATGCAAAAGGTCCATTACCATTAGTACGGTTCATAACGTCTTGCAACGCCTAAGCGAAAAAGGCTACCTGGAATCTCGCTACAGCGATCCTACGCCTGAAAGAGGGGGGAAGCGGAAGCTCTTATTTCGGGTTACAGCTTCAGGTCAAGAGGCACTATCGATTTCCAAGGAAATGAGGGATGCATTATGGTCTGGCATTCCGAAACTAGCCTTCGATAAATGAGCCATCAACCTCCGAAGATTCTCACTTCACTTATTACCACTTTTTGCAAGCGCTCCCTTTGGGAAGCCATTGAAGGTGATTTGTATGAATTGTACCAAGGCGACTATGAGGAGGTAGGGAAGAAGAAAGCAAGGGCCAATTACTTTTTTAATGCCGTCGCTTTTCTACGGTATCAAAGACTAAGAAAAACTCAAAACTCAAATACGAATATGTCACTAATGAAAAACTACGTGAAGGTCTCTTTCAGAGATCTTCTGCGTCACAAAACCTTCACCACCATTAATCTGATTGGATTAGTAGGAGGGATGACGGTCTCACTACTCATCTTACAGTACGTTTTCTTCGAAACAAGCTTTGATAACTTTCACAAGGATGGTGATCGGATTTATCGTGTGATCAACGATCGCTACCAAAATGGAGAGCTTGTGCAGCACGGCACGATCACTTACCCGACCATCGGCCCAACATTGAAAAAGGATTTTCCTGAAGTGGAGGCTTACACTCGAATGACTATCAGTTGGAGAAACAATCTTACCTATCAAGGTGAAATTCATCTTTCTGATCAAATGCTGTGGGCCGACGAACATTTTCTCAACTTTTTCAGCTTTGAATTGCTCGAAGGTGATGCAAAAACTTGTTTGGATGCCCCATACAAAGTGGTGCTTACGGAGACTCAGGCTCGTGCATTGCTTGAGGGAGACCAACCACTTTCTGAACTTATCGGTGAGCTTATCGATTTCAATGATACGGAAACTCCTTTCAAGATCACGGGTATTTTGAAAGACCTACCCGAGAATTCACATTTACAGTTTGATCTTTTGGCTTCCTACAAAACCTTCATTGCTCGGGCAGGTGAAGGCGCTGACAATAGCTGGGGGTGGTCAGATTTTTACCACTATGTAAAACTCCAAGAAAATGTGGCTCCAGCTTCATTAGATCAAAAATTAGCGGAGTTTGGTGTTCGGTATTTTAAAGAAGGAGAGGTTTCTGGAGGTGAGGAAGAATTCTACCTGCAACCACTAGCAAAGGCCCATCTGGATCATTTGATGGAATATGAAATAGGAGAGGTTACGAATGGAAAGGTAATCTGGCTCATGCTGGCGGTTGCCATCTTTATCATGGTCATTGCCTGGATCAATTACATTAACCTGAATACCAGTCGGGCAATACAACGGGCAAAAGAAGTGGGTGTACGAAAGTCCATGGGGGCACAGAGGCGTCAAATTGTTAGTCAATTCATCGTTGAAACACTTTTGGTGAACTTGCTTTCATTAGTGGTTTCTCTAATAATTGTGGCAATAATCCAACCTTTCTTTAATCAGCTGACTGGGGAGTTATTAGGCCTGGGTATATTGTTTGGTGCTAGTATTGCAGGTATTCCATTTCCTCTGCTCTTTCTTTTCATTTTGATCTTTTGCTCTACACTCATCGCACTCTATCCTGCCTACTTGATCAACAAATTCAACACTCAGGATATTATTAAAGGTAGCTTTCGTCTGAAAGGAGAGATTGTCTGGCTAAGGAAAGGGCTGGTCGTCTTTCAGTTTTGCATTGCTATCATTTTGATTACTGCCTCCATTACCATCTCAAGACAAGTGACATATATGGTGAATAAAGACCTTGGTATTGACATCAACAACACATTGGTGCTTCATGGTCCTGGCAATGCGCGATTTGACAGTACTTTCATTCCAAAGATAGAATACTTCAAAACCGAACTTGGTAAGCTTTCGGGAGTGGAAATGGTCACAGCTTCTAACCGTGTGGTTGGTGAGCAGATGGGGCGAGTCTTCCAAATTAAGTCAAGTGCTGATCCGGAGGCAAACAACCTAACCTCAAACTTCATATTCACCGATCATCAGTTTACTTCTCTCTATAATGTCGAGATGGTAGCAGGAAGAGCCTTCACAGCTGGAGATCACAACATGGACGGAAGAAATGTGAAGAATATCCTCGTCAACGAAGAGGCCATCAATCTTCTGAAGTTTGCAAATGCCAGCGATGCGGTAGGAAAATCGGTCGACTTTTGGGGTAAGACTTGGACAATTGTCGGAGTGGTCAACGATTTCCATCAGAAGTCACTTCATAGTCCTATTGAGCCAATCTTCATGATTCCATATTACGAGACGGGTCAATACTATTCGCTGAAACTTACATCAGAGCCAAATGAGGGGTTACTTTCTCGAGTTCAGGGTTTATACGACCAGGTCTTTCCGGGTAATTACTTTGACTATTACTTTTTGAAAGATCAGTACTTGCTGAACTATCAGGCCGATGTACAAATGGGGAAAGTCTCGCAGGTATTTACCTTCTTATCTATTCTGATTGCTTCTCTAGGACTTTATGGTTTGATTATGATGACGATTCTTAAGCGCACGAAGGAAATTGGAGTGCGCAAAGTCTTGGGTGCCAACTTGACACAGATTCTCAGCATATTGACAAAAGAGTTTTTGCTTTTAATTGGCGTGGCAATGGTGATTGGTGTTCCGCTGAGCTATTTGTTGCTTAATAAATGGCAGCAAGGCTTTGCTTATGCCAATGAGCTGGGGTGGGATACGATTGTGTTAGGAATTGCTTTAATTTTGACGGTCTATTTCACAATTATTCTCTTTCAAGTCAAGAAGATCTCCTCGAATAACCCGGTAGAATCTTTGAGATATGAATAGGTCCGTGATCTATTGTCTTACGCCTGTTTATCCAAAGGAAGGTATCGTTCCTTGATCACATTGAAATGGTGGATTTGATGTGCTGCTATGGTCAAGCCAATAGCAAAAAGGGGCATCTGGTATTCAAAGAATCTGCATTTGGTCTCAAGGATCTTTTGGTTGAATGATTTAAACATAAGAATGGTGGACTGACGGACTGTTCGTAGTTCATTGACCAACTGATCGATGGACAGTTCGTTGGCATTGGAGTTTTTCCCCATGATTTCCTGGTCATGAGCATCAGGAATGGAGCCCTCTCCTCGTGCAAAGAGTATCGCTCTAAAGCACCAGATCCTCTCCCAGTCGATCAGGTGCTGCAGGATAATGTGCACAGTCCATTTGTCCTTTGCGTAGGTCCTTAAACCGATTCGCTCCAATTGAGCAATATCCAGGTCATTGATGGCCTGCAGACTTTTTTCAAGCGCTTCTGAAAGTTCATTACCCTCGTTTAGCTCATAGACGTAGGCAAGAAATGCAGGATTCTCTTCGATTTCAGACTTTTCCAATTGTTTGTGATTTTAGGTTCGTTCTCAGTTTTCATAGAATTCTCCAAAGTGCCAAAGCACACCGCTAGGATCATGCAAAAAGCACTCTCGACCCCATTCGTATTCTTTTATAGGAGTCAAGTTGACGGACTCATACTTTTTGGTGAGCTCGAGTGCTTTAAGTTCTCTCCAATACTTTTCAACATCATCTACCTCCAAAAATATCATGGAGTTATCCACCCAATCTTTCACGTAATAATCCTGAAGATAGAAACCCACGGACCCAACTTGGAAATAGGACATATCAGACGATATGACTCTTTCTATAAAACCCAACTCTTGATAGAAACTTCGCGAGAGCGCAAAGTTTTGTGCTCCTATAAACGTTCTGATGGATTTCGGATGATGTGCTATCATTGCTACTGATTAGCTTTCAAGATGCAAAGTACATAAATGTCTAAAACCAAGATCTTAAAAGTATTCAATCTGCCGACCGAATTTGCGAGCTTTTAGATTCGAAAAGCTCTTAATCAGCAAAGGTCATAGCACATCCGGCCTTGTTAATTTAACTTTTTCCAAAAGACGATTTTATCATCACCTTCTTCATAGAATTCTGGAATATTAGCTTGCTTGACGTAATTGCACTTGACATAGAATTCGCGAGTTAGTTCAAACACTGGCTGACCAGAAGTTTCCACTATAAGAATTCGTTGACCATTTTCACGCAGCACATTTTCAATGTAACTCATCATTTTCATGCCGATTCCCTGTCCTTGAAACTTTTTATCTACCCCAATGGCATATAGGTTGTACGTCCCTTCAGTAAGCCTCTCAGGCGCACAGTAGCCGACTGAAATTGGTCGTTCGTTCTCTAAGGCAGTAAACCAAATATCATTAGATGCTTCATTTCGCAAATAGTCGCTGATCATGTCATCGAGCATATGAGATGGGAACAGTTCAGTTGAGTCGATTATTTTTTTCAGTTGCGGAACATCTGCTTCTATTACCTTTCTAATTTGTCTGCTCATCTTTCAGTTTTTTTGAAAGGCAAATCTAGAATCATGAAGGTCAGCGTGATTGTAAGATTCTGCTATTGTATGCCTTGGAGGGACTTATGCCTAATTGGCTCTTGAAGGACTTACTCAAGTGAGCCTGATCAAAAAATCCACTTTGCAAGGACACCTCTGTTAAGCTACCCTGATCCATCAAATATCTGGAGACAGCCTTTCTCAATTTATCCCAAACAAGATATTTTTTTATTGAGATTCCAACATGCTGCTTGAATAGGTGGGAGAGCCTACTTTCGGATAAGAAGACTTTGGAAGTTAAAATAGTCATCAAGCTTTTATATTCAATCTCATTTTCTTGAATGTAGGTGATGCTTTCTTTAATCCGTAGGTCGATTGGTGATTTTAGGTCAGTGGTATTTGCCAGATTGTGGACCTCAGCGATCAATTTGTTTTTAGATGGGAAGTTTGATTTTGCAAAGAGTCCATCTTTTTTGATCTCCACGCCCCTGCCAGATAGGTAGTTTGCCAATAGAGAATTATTGCATTCTACCATCAATATGCTTAGAACGGCACGGTGAGAGGATACTTTGTGCTTGGTGTTAGCATCAATGATGGCAAACGTGAGATCGTCTTTTCGTCGGCTGTCCAACTCAATAGAAAAGTGACCTTCTGTAGCTGAAATAATCTCAACCACAGGGTGGGCATGCAACTCAGTCTCTAGATCGCTAAACTCGAAACTGTAAACTCCTCTTTCTATATCAAAGTTGAAGATCTTCATTCTGGTGACAGAACTAAGCTAAGTTATTCCACCAAACTACTACTTAATACAATTTTTCTAATCTCGTTCTCAAAGTGATAAATGATGTCTGCGTTGCTGGGGAAGTTATCCATTTGATAGATGTTTTCCCATACGATCACATTTACATCGTGCTCAGGAATGTGCAGTTTGACCGAGACAAAGCCAAAACCCCTTCCGCCATGACCAAGGTGCTTAACTAGATGTTTGTCATGAACTCTAATCCCATAACCATAGCCAATTGTATCGCAATCAAATACAGCATGAGGTCCGAAGTTCGATGGTTGAATCATCTGCTGATAGGATGAGGAGTTTAGCAATCCCTCCTTATGAAGTTTGGAGTCCCAAATGTTCAAGTCATGCGCATCTGAAATGATCCCTCCGGCAGGGGTAAAGTCGCTCCAAGAGTTTCTGTCAAAACCGAATTTACTGAAGTCTACTACTTCTGTTTCTCCCTTTCGAAGCGCGTAGGAATTGATCAGGCCCTCGTTGATTCCATCAATTTCGTAGCAAGAACTATTTTTCATTCCCAATTCTCTGAACAGTGAATTGGCGTTATCTGCATAGGGTTTGCCGGTAGTCTTTGCAAGGATTCTACCCAATAGTCCATAGCCCGGGTTGCTATAGTAGTATCCATTGCCTGGCTCAAATAACAGCGGTTTATCAAGAGCACTAATCCCAGAGGACATATTTAGCAGGTGCTTGACGGTTACCGAATCAGCCCAGGTCTGCGTCAGTTCTGGTAAGTAGCCGGAAATAGCGGCTTCAAGATCTACATTACCCTTCTCCACTTCTT
>CAYYNA010000150.1:0-8598 GCA_964472815.1 uncultured Roseivirgaceae bacterium | reverse complement strand
CCCTACAATGTGGGCTACAATGTGTTTCTGTACGCTTTGGTGGCAGGAAACAGTGTTTTATATAAACCCTCAGAGTATGCGTCACTAACAGGAATAGCGTTTCAAAAGTATTTATATAAAGCTGGCATACCAGAAGAAGTGTTCGACGTGGCGATAGGAGCGGGAGAGGTTGGACAAAACCTGTTGGATGCGAATCTGGATGGCTACTTCTTTACCGGTTCGCTGAAGACTGGACAGTACATTGCTCAGCAGATTGCTCCTAAGATGGTGCCTTTTCAACTTGAATTAGGTGGTAAGGACCCTCTCTATGTAATGGACGATGTAACAGATGTCAAGGAGGCAGCCATTAATGCTGCTGAAGGCGCATTTTACAATAATGGACAAAGCTGTTGCGCCGTAGAAAGGATTTATGTAGATGAGACAATCCATGATGAGTTTGTGCAGTATTTTGTAGATGAGGTCAAATCCTATGCTATTGGTGATCCAACTTCTTTGGACACGTTTGTTGGACCGGTGACCCGGTCTCAGCAAAGAGAAATTCTTACTCTACAAGTGGATGACGCAATGGAGAAAGGTGCTGAATTGCTAACAGGTGGGAAGGCGCTAGAAGGGAAGGGATATTATTTTGAGCCAACTGTTCTTACTGCGGTCAATCACGAGATGAAGGTGATGCGAGACGAATCCTTCGGTCCGATTATCGGAATACAAAAAGTGAGATCTGATGAGGAAGCAATTGATCTTATGTTAGATACGGACTTTGGTCTGACTGCTGCAGTGTTTTCATCGGACGAAGCTCGAGCAATGAATATCCTTTCCAAGATGGATACAGGCACAGTCTATTGGAACTGCTGTGATCGGGTAAGTCCCAATGTTCCCTGGTCTGGGCGGAAGAATTCAGGCATTGGGTCAACTTTATCCTCACAAGGAATCAGGGCTTTCGTACAGCCAAAGTCATATCAAGTACGGCCCTAATAGGGACTTAGCGATCAGCGATCTAGCTCCATCTCACTCGCAGTAATCAAAAGATCGCTCCACTTTCCTGGATTGGAGCTCTTGAGATAATCATACTGAGGGTCTTCTGTGATCGTTTCAATACCTTCCCATCCTCTAGCCATTGCTCTCGTAAGGTAAGTATATGCTCGATTGACTTCTTTGTGTTCAGCAACTGAAAGCACGCGTGAGGCTTCCAGAAAGTCGTTGGTTGTTACCCAGCCGTAGCATTGCGCCACTTCCAGGTAATGATTAGCAGCAGTTTCATGATCGTTAGCTTCTGCTGCTTTTTTTGCTAGCGAAAGATTGGTCTCATATCTCTCCTGAAGTTCTTCCTCACGTTCCTTTGCTTCAGCTAGGGTCGGAATGCTGTATTCAAAACCCATTGAGCTAGCGTATTCCTCAACGGACCGAGTAACTCCCATGGCCTCTCTGTTTTTCTGAACGTTGAATTCATCTTCCAATGGATAGAATTGTCCTTCAGTCAGACCATTGTTTGTTGAGCTCTGCGTAGCATAACGCTGCTTTCTGCCCTGAGACACTTGCACCCTGTCGTAGAGGTAAGCATAGTTGCTTGGGTTTGCCTGCTGGTTTTTCACAGCTTCTTCTAGTAAGGTCAAACATTTGGCTTGAAACAATGGGTTTCTGTCTGCATGCTGAACGATGAGCCATGCGCTGTTGCTCGGACCTTCGCCAACCAGGTCATAAGTAGGCCAGCCGTATTCTTTCACAATCTCGCGCATTCTTGCAGTATGTCTTCGGTCAGCTGCAATAACTTCAGCAGTGTACTCTTTGAATTTTTTGGTGTCTTTCTTTCCTTTTCTGATCATCCCAGACCATTTAATTCTATTTTTCTGATCCAGATCTCGCATCTGCTTGATCTCCCTTGCGAGCTCAGGGTTTTGAGGTTCTTGACCTGTCAGTAGTGTTGATGTAAGGAAAAGTGAAAGGAAAAAGATTGCGCTAAGTTGCTTCTGATTCATGAAATAAGGGATTTTTGAAAATGGTAACGTAAGCAAATGCATTAAGATGCAATAATGCTATTCTAAAGAGCACGATGACTGACAAAGCAGCTCTCATTTAAGGATAAATTTCTTGAAGACGTTTTGATAAGATAATAGCTATCTTTAATAGGGCCACTCTAGTAGATTTCTCATGATACCTTCACTACGTCCATTCTTGCTATTTCTGTTTTCTTACTCTGTAGTTCAAGCACAGATACCTGACCGACAGCTATCTGAGGAGGAGCAGCTCGCCTTTGATCAAATCTTCATGCGATTGAAACCGGGTATTGAAGGTTATTATAATGGTCACCCCTTACTATATGGCGCATTGTTTCATGATGATGGTGTGTACGCGGGGCAGACCAATCGCTATTCGGGAAGGTCTGAAATTGACACAGCATTTGGTCGCTGGGAAGGAAAAACCAAATTTGAGGCTGAGGTTTCAGACGCCCAGTTTACCATGTTAGATGCTACAAAGGCCATTTTGTCGTACATGGTAAAAGAAGACGATCACACACTTTGGCTTGGTAGCGAGGTGTGGACCCTTAAGGCAGGAACCTGGGGTCTTAGCTACGCTCATTGGGCCTCTATAGACCTGAACGTTATATTCGGACTTCCAGCAAAGCAGTTTTGGTACATGGGAATGGGTCTTTTTTCTTTGGTCATTGCAAGCTTTATCATAGGCAGAAGCTCGGCTAAGAAGAAAGCTTCCAAGGATTAATCTTTGCTGCATTTATTACGACTCCAATAAGTCCCGTAAGTTTTCCTAGCTTTAGGAACTGAAAAAGAAATTGTCTATTCATGGAAACCCTAACCATTAATAATCCTGATCTTGTTAGTAAGTCAGCAACCCAAACGAATGAGGTAGCTGCCAGAGTTGAATTACCTACTTATCTGTATGCTACTGTGCTTGCTTCTTTCAGTATCATGATTGGCCTAGTGTGGGATATTAGTTGGCATACTAGCATAGGTCGTGATGGTCTTCTATCTGCACCACATGTCGCCATTTATTTTGGAGGTGTCTTGGCGGGTATTTTTTCTGGCATTCGTGTTCTGAAGATTTCGTTTGCTGGTACTCCTCAGCAGAAGGAAGAAAGCCTCTCGTTCTGGGGGATCTTCAAAGGATCTCTAGGAGCACTTTTTTGTATCTGGGGAGCATTTGCGATGCTCACCTCTGCACCTTTTGATGATTGGTGGCATAACACGTACGGACTGGACGTGACCATTCTTTCACCTCCGCATACAGTCTTACTGCTAGGAATGGTGACCATTCAATTTGGGGCTATGATTACCGTGCTTTCAGTAAAGAATCGGATGAAGCTGTCCAACCAGTTCAATCCGGCTGTTGAAAAACGGTTGCGTTTGTTCTTTGCTCTTTCCTCAGGATTCGTCCTATGCATGTTTTTCACCATCGCATCCGAATATCTCGGTAGGCACGATATGCACCGCGTCTCATTTTATCAGGTTTCAAGTTTTCTTTTCCCACTCCTGTTGGTTGCAATATCCATTTCTGCCCCTAGCAAATGGGGAGCTACTTTGGCTGCTATCGTCTATACAGTGTTCATGGCTGCAATGGTTTGGATCTTGCCCTTGTTTCCTGCTGAGCCATTGCTGGGGCCAGTATTAAATCCGATCACTAATTTCCAGGCTTTTGAGTTTCCGCTCCTTTTGATTTTCCCTGCTATAGCCATCGACCTGATTACACAGCGATTTAGTTCTAGAAATCCGTGGCTTACATCTTTGTTGTACGCAGTAGCTTTCCTCATGACATTGATGCTTTTTCAATATCCATTTGGGGATTTCTTGATGAGCGATGCGGCTAGAAACTGGTTCTTTGGTACGGAGAGTTGGTACTTTGGCTCTAGCCCTGATTGGCAATACCGCTTCGCCTATGCAGACTGGATGGAGACCTCTGGGCTTGATTTATTGCAAGGACTATTGATTGCATTGGCAGTTGGTTACCTAAGTTCTCGGTTATCCATTCGCTGGGGTAAATGGATGAAAAGTATCATGAGATAACATCAGGTTATGAAAAGAATAGTAAGTAGCCTCATCATTTTATTACTAGTTAGTCACTTCAGTGTTGGACACATAGGCAGCCCTGGAGTCACGCTGGAAGGAGAAGCCGGACCATACACGGTGACTGTTGTGGTGAATTCTCCAGATGTCATACCCGGGACAGCATCCGTAGATGTTTACCTGACCGATCCCACGGTTTCAGAAGTTCAGCTCAAACCTATCTATTGGTTTGCTGGTGCTTCGGGCACACCAAAAGCAGATTTGGCATTGGAAGTGCCAGGAGAAGCAGGTCATTACAAAGGTGAAATCTGGTTGATGAGTCCAGGTAGTGCGAGTATCGAAGTAAATGTGGTAGGAGAGAAAGGCGAGGGGAGTATTTTGCTTCCGGTGATGGCAGTTTCCACTGCCCAGAAAGAGATGGAAGCTTCCCTCGGTTGGACATTGGCTGGATTGGGAATCTTTTTGGTATTCCTGATGGTCACCATCATCAGTTTAAGTAATAGTGATTCGATGGTAAAGCCAGGGGATCCAGCTACCTCGAAGGTCAGAAGAAAGCGGTGGATAGGTGCTTCCATCGGACTAGTGATTTTAGTACTAGTTGTATATGGAGGAAACAGCTGGTGGGAGAGCTGGGGAGCTAGCTATCAGCGCTACATGTATAAACCGTTCACGGCCACCTCCTGGGTGACAAATGATGGTACAAAGCAGAAACTAAACTTTTCCATAGATTCAACCCGTCTTGAACAGCTCTACTTGACCAGGAGTATCAATTACCTGATTCCTGATCACGGTAAGATCATGCACATGTTTTTGTTGAAGGTAGGCTCCATGGATGTTTTCGCACACTTACATCCCTTGAGAAAAGACTCCGCGCTATTTGAAGCGGTCATTCCACCATTACCAGCAGGAGACTACTACGTGTATACAGATGTAACACGATTAAGCGGATTTTCAGAGACTATTGCAGATACCATTTCAATACCTGAAGCTGATCCTCAGGTGGCGATGAATTGGAATGATTCACTACTGATTGATGAGGATGACACCTACTACATTACTGATCCTATTTTGAAGGCGGAAGATCGACCCTTGCTTCCCGGAGCTGATATCGTCATATGTGGAAGCCCAGGACAAAAAACCATACTACCTGACAGTTCCTATGTGACCTTAGAGCTGCCAGAATCTGGCGAGTTCAAGAGCGAACAACTCTACCAATTGACCTTTGCATTCGAGGATGAAAATGGTGCACCTTCCGAGCTGGAGCCATACCTTGGAATGATGGGGCATGCTGCTGTATTTAAAGAGGATGGGAGCGTGTACATTCATCTACATCCGGTTGGCTCTTATTCGATGGCTTCCCAAGAGGTAATGGAAGCCCGTTTTGACGGAGGTGGGGGTCGCGTCAATTGGGACAAGCTTCAAAAGCAGCATCTATTTAGAGATAGCGTCGACCAAGTGATTGCTGAGCTAAACAGTCTTCCATATGCAGAGAGAGATAGTTTATTAGGTATTGGCATGGATCACTCCGTAGAAGATCCCGATCACCCAGATCATGCGGTTGTTAAATTTCCGTATGCGTTTCCAGAAGCCGGGCAATACCGCATCTACGTCCAGATGAAGCGAAATCAAAAGATCCTTAATGGAGCTTTTGATGTTGAAGTGACTGACTAAGTTCTGAATTACAGGCGTACATCAGTAGAGGACAAACTGTGAGACACTCAATACTGCAATTAGGAATTAACCTAAATACTTTCTATAATTGCAATACTGCAATTAGGAAATTACTATGGGAAAGTATCAATTAGGCGAATTCGAAGAGATCGTATTGTTAACGGTAGGCATCTTGTTTGGTGATGCATATGGCGTCTCCATAAAAAAGACGATCGAAGAGCGACTCAACCGCAAGGTCAGTGTAGGTGCACTACAGTCTGCACTCAAAAGACTGGAATCCAAAGGGTACTTGATCTCTAAAGAAGGGGAGTCCACCTCTGAAAGGGGAGGACGACCAAAACTCTACTTTATCCTTACCCGGTCTGGAAAAGATGCCATAGAATATGCTAGAGAAGTAAGAAATCAGCTGTACAATGAGATTCCTAAGGTAGCCTTGAATTTGAAGGTGCAAGCTTCATGAGCAAGCATAGCACGCGTCCTCCGAATCTCTTCCTCAAGTTCTTTAAATGGTTCTGTGATCCACGCTTACATAAGTATCTGGAAGGGGATCTTCTGGAACTGTTTGAAGATGATGTAAATACGAGAGGCTACAAGGCGGCTAGAAGACGGTTTGCATGGGAGGTCATCAAGCTTTTTCGCCCCAATATACTCAGGTCAATAAATGGTCAAAATAAACTCAATCAATTAGGCATGTTAAAGAACTATTACAAAATGGCATTTCGAAGCTTCAAGAAGGATCGGGTGCATGCATTTATCAACATTTTTGGGATTGCAACAGGGATGGCAGCCGTCATCTTAATTGTGCAATACACGAGTTTTGAATTTAGCTACGATTCATTTCACGAACGGAAAGCGGATATTTTTCGGGTTGATCGATCAATTATCAGGGAAGGTTCAGAGCCTTCTAGATATCGCAGTACCACCTACGGACTAGGTCCAGAATTGCTAGAAAGCGTTGCGGGCTTACAAAGCTATGTGAGGACACATCCTTTAGAAGGAGGGGCAGTTATCACCACTGGAGGCGGCATAAGCTCGCAAAAACAGTTCTTCGAGGAGCAGGAAAAGCTGTTTTTTGTTGACCAGACTTTCTTTGAGACCTTTGATTTTGAACTTCTTCAAGGCAGTAAATATCAGCTGGTAGATGATTTAAGAAGTGTCGTCATTACTGAAAAGGCTTGGAGAAAATATTTTCCTAATATCCAAGAACCCACCGGACATTTTTTAAAGATCGATGGCGGACGGTACCCTGGAAGATTTAGAGTCAGCGGAGTGCTGCGGGACTTACCACAGAACTCTCAGTTTGCTGGTGTCGACTTTTTCCTTCCTTTGAAAGGACTTTTGACCGCTGAGCAGTACACGGAAGGTGACGGATGGAGTTGGTCAAATTTCGTCACCTACGTGGTAAAAGATCCTAATGCTGACATTGATGGAATTGCATCCTCTGCGAAAAACATCATCAACGACAGAAAGGATGAATCGGAGCGTAAAGTCGAAACAAACGTGGTGATGACGCCGTTTCTGGATATCCACCTTCGAGACCAAACACCAGCTAAAGGTATCACTGAGCAGGAGCTTTCTTTTTTTCTGACTATCGGGTTTTTTATCATCGTGGTAGCCTGGCTTAACTACATTAATCTATCTACAGCGCAGGCCATGAAACGTGCAAAAGAGGTGGGAATAAGAAAGGTTGTTGGTGCGGCTCGGACACAGCTTGTTATTCAATTCGGTATGGAAGCGTTCATCGTAAACGCTATTGCACTTCTCTTGGCATTAGCCATTTCCTACTTTGCATTGCCATTATTGGAAAGATTGACGGAGCATGCATTTACGCTAGGTCAGTACATCACCTATTCCTATTGGTTGAAGTTAGGCGCTGTGTTTCTATTTGGGACTGTTCTGAGCGGATTTTATCCTGCTTGGGTATTGTCTCAATTTAGTCCCGCAAGCGTCATCAAAGGTGCGACTTCCACAAAAAGCAGGAAGTTTGGTTTGAGGCAAGTCTTGGTAACCTTTCAACTAATCATAGCCGTATTTCTCATTTCTGGGACCTGGTCTGTTTATCAACAGCTTCGGTTTATGCAGAATCAGGATTTGGGCCTACAAGTAGATCAGGTGCTGAATGTTAGGGCTCCATTTGTCTATGAAAATGAGGAGACCGTTACTGCACAAATGGATCTTTTCAAAGAAAAGTTAAGGACTATACCCGCTGTACAGGAAATGGCTCTATCTGCAGCAATTCCTGGCGGAGAATACAATTGGTCTACCAACTTAGAAGTAGAAGGGTCCGATGATGAAGCGCAAGGAATTCAAATGATGTTTGTAGACGACAATTTCCATACTACGTATGGTATTGAACTGATGGCGGGTCGGTTTCATGAAGAAGAGCTTCAGAGTATAGAGCATCAAGTAGTGGTCAATGAGACGCTTGTTGATAAGTTTAACTTGGGTAGCCCTGAGGAAGCACTTGGTAGGAAGATGAAGTCGGGGAATACCCTATTGCCCATTATCGGAGTGATGAAGGATTTTCACTGGAACTCCTTAAAAGACGAGAAAATTCCCACGTTATTCTACTACACCAAATTTGGTCAGAACCTCTCGGTAAAGGTCTCTACAGAGAATCTTGCCAAAACGATGGCAGCTGTCGAAGCTCATTATGCAGACTTCTTTCCGGATAATCCTTTCGACTACCACTTCATGGACGAATACTTCAATAATCAATACAAGGAAGATCAACAATTCGGGACGATGTTTACTACGTTCTCGGTCATTGCCATCATTATCGCAGGTCTTGGATTGTTCGGCTTAGCTTCTTTTACGCTTAGCTTAAAAATCAAGGAGATCAGCATTCGAAAGATTCTCGGAGCAAAAATATCATCGATACTAATGCTGCTTTTTAAGGATTATTTGTTCTTGA
>CAYYNA010000149.1:7242-8903 GCA_964472815.1 uncultured Roseivirgaceae bacterium | reverse complement strand
TTGATTCCGACTCACTTGCTGATCTTGCCGAAGGAAAAATCCCGAAGCTCAAAGCACTAAGAACCCATAACGGAACGATCTATCGCTGGAACCGGCCGTGCTACGGAACTGGAGATGGAACGGCACATCTCAGAATTGAGAATCGGTACATTCCGGCTGGTCCTAGCATCAAGGACCAGATGGCCAACTTTGCATTCTGGATTGGGCTGATGCTTGGCAAATCAGCCTCTTATATGGATCTATCCAATCAAATGGACTTCAAAAACGTAAAGGCCAATTTCATCAAGGCGGCACGGACTGGGAAGCAGTCTGTTTTGAAGTGGAAGGATCGATATGTATCTGTAAGAGACCTTACCATAAGAGAGTTGTTACCGCTCGCTTATCAAGGACTATCTGAGGCGGGCCTTGATAAAGAAGAAGCAAACAAACTACTGGAAATTATCGATGAGCGGGCCGTTTCCCAAACTGGTGCACAGTGGGCTATTACCAACTACAGAAACTTGAAGAAATCACTTCGTACGGATGATGCACTCATTGCCCTTACCAAGCACATGCATAAAAATCAGCAAGAGGATAAACCAGTACATGAATGGGATGCCATTCCGGTGCAGCCGAACTCCTACGAAAATGCAACCAACGTTGGGCACATCATGTCTACCAGGCTTTTTACGGTGCAAGAGGATGACCTTGCGGACTTGGCTACTCAACTGATGACTTGGAAGGATATTCATCATCTTCCAGTTGAGTCAAATGGAGAAATCACTGGCTTGCTCACATGGACGCACATGAAAAGATTCCAGGAGTCTATTCAAAACGGTAAACTCAACACCGTCTCTGACATCATGGTGAAGGATGTCTTGCTTGCACACACAGAAATGCCCATACCTGAAGCCATACAGATCATGAAACAAAATGAGGTGGGTTGCCTACCCGTCGTTCATAATCAGCACTTGGTAGGTATTGTGACCATCAAAGACATAGAGAAATATGACCAGGACCAAAGTGTATAGCAGTGCGCTGGATAAATCTATTGAAGTAGATAGAATCATTGGTCTAATTAAAGGAGCTTCCCCAGGCCCCACCCTTATCTTCATGAGTGGAATTCACGGCAATGAACCAGCTGGAGTATTTGCCTTGAAAAGGGTGCTTTCACAACTAGAAAAAGTCAAGATAAAAGGGAATTTCTACGCAGTAGCCGGAAATCTCAGTGCATTAAACCAAGGCATCCGCTTCCACAAAGAAGACCTAAATCGCGTTTGGACAAAAGAACGAATGAAGCGGCTTGGAGATGAAGAAGATAGGGCAAACCAAGACGTAGAAGAACAAATCCAAATCAACGCATTAATTCAAAAAATACTGAGGACAGAAAAAGGTCCATTCTATTTCTTTGATATGCATACCACCTCTAGTGAGACACCCCCATTTCTCACAGTAAATGACAGCCTGCTGAATCGTAATTTCACTGCTCAATACCCACTCCCCACCATCTTAGGAATTGAGGAATACCTGGAAGGACCGATACTTAGCTACATGAATGAGTTGGGCTATGTTGCCTTTGGTTTCGAAGCAGGACAACACGATGAAATGGGTTCTATTGAAAACTGCGTCTCATTCATTTTCCTATCCATGATCTACGCCGGCACCCTTAGAAAAGATCAGGT
>CAYYNA010000149.1:3082-7142 GCA_964472815.1 uncultured Roseivirgaceae bacterium | reverse complement strand
AAGCCAATCAAGGCAACAGATGATGGAAGAATTTTTATGCCGCTATATCAACCACAAGGTCTTGACGGGTATTTCACCATTCGCCAAATATGGAAGCCTTTACTTCGTCTCTCCGCATTTATCAGGAAGTACAGGTTGGATCGAATGTTAGTGTTTTTGCCTGGAGTGAAATGGCTAGATAAAAAGAAGTCTGGTTTGATGGTCAATAAACAGATTGCGCGATTTATGGCCAAAGACCTCTTCCACCTGTTCGGCTACCGAAGTGTATCTATCGATCAAAACCATCTGAAGATGTTTAATAGAGAAGCAAGCTCACGGTTTAGCGAATACAGTGGTGCCAAGTGGCTGAACTAAATGCAAACAATTAGGAAATCAGTACTTCCTTGCACTCCATGCCCACAAAATAAGTAATGGGTGGATTACTATGAGTCGAATCCATCCGATCCATTCTGGAACGCACAGCCCGCCATCTATGCAACTTCCAATTTGAATGAAGTATACGTGGGACGGAATGAAAGCGATGAGCATCAACACAATTCCCATTGCAGCTCTCTTTCGAGATTTAGGAAATACAAGCGATATCCCAAACCCAATTTCTACAACTCCTGAAAAGGCATTGATAAAACCCGACAGATCCTGAAGGTAATCTGGGATTAATGGAAAATAAAACTCCGGATTTATGAAATGATTTAAGCCCGCGAAGATGTAGAAGAAGGCTTGTAAGTAAAGACTTATCTTCTTCATACCCACTGAATCTTTCTTTGCCGATTAGCTTCCTTAAGAATCAAAAAGAACGGAATCCACCAAATAAAGTCATTGGTGATCAAGGTGTAGAAAAACCCAAAAGGTACCTTGCCTATCGCATAATTCATAACAAATCCCAATGGTCCAAAAATCTTTCCGAGAAAACCTACCGCTACGATGGGCCAGTGCGTTAGTGGATCTTGAGCAGCCCACCAATATCCGAGACCATACACCCCGATTACCATACCCATTCCTTGCCATACCAACTCATGCCGGAGAGGCTCCATACCCACCAGGTCAAAGAAATGTTGAGGAAATAATACCACCCACGCACCCCAAAGAAGATTGTAAATTGCAGCGAGTCGGAGTGTTAAAGACATTGCATTTGGTTTCATGATTCAAGAAACCAAAGTTCCAGTTAATTGTTGGACGAAATCGGGTGTCCTTCTTCGTTAAATTCAACCACCGGTATGATTAGCTCACCCGCCTTGTAGTGAGCAACCTTCTTCATCTTCCCGTTTGGATGCCAATAAAGAACGACACCTTCTTGAACATCCAGGTCGTAAGTTCCTTGCTTCTTCAGATTACCGTTCTCATACCACCATTTGGTAAGTCCCTGCCCCTTGTTTTCTACGCGATCGCCTTGGAATTTTCGTGAGCCGTTGGCATACCACTCAGTCCACATTCCGTGATATCGACCATCTTTGAAGTTCCGCAAGGTTTTAATCTTTCCATTTGAGTGATAGGCAATAGCGGCTCCCGTATAAGCCTTTCCTTGAAATTTGAAAGTCCCGTAATAGCTATCAGCCATATCTGACTTATCCTCGACAATCTCTTCGAATGAAACTTGAGCACCAACGATCAAAGTGCAGACTAATAACCCAAATGTTAGTAGCGTTTTCATGTTCGTATTTATTTGTTGCTTAGGTAATCCTCAAACAATTCTATTTCTTGGAGTCGAATGCGATAGATATCTGAGGTTCCTCTTCTGTAGCTGTTGAAGTATAGATAGTCATTTTGATGATCAACCCACATCCCGTATTCGTAAGAGAAAGAATTAACCGCCGGACCCAAATTCTGTGGTTTGCTCCAAGATTTTCCCGCTTTATAACTTATGTAGATATCGTCTGTTCCGTATCCATCCTCACGGCTAGTCGAGACAAAAAGCAAGTACTTTTCTTGAGGATCAATGAATACATCCGATTCACTTTTGGAGGTATTGATGACTTGACCAAGGTTTTCAAATTCACCTACTTCATTCTTGATCTGACCTTTATAAATATCTGATCTACCAAATCCGCCTTCTCGATTGTACGATACATAGTAGATATTCCCTTTCTCAGAAATTGCACCATGATAGTCTCCAACAGAATCAATATTTATGGGATTCGGTAGTAGCTGGGGCCGGCCCCATTGATTCTTCGTTTTATCTATTCTCCAGAGGTTCTTCTTCCCCCCTGTTGCTTGTTCCTCGGATGTCCGTCGATTCGAAGTAAAAAGCAATGAATTTCCATCATTAAATACGTAGGGTGCTGAATCATTTGTATCATCTGAAAATGGTAATTGTTCTGGCTCGTCCCAACTAGCGGAAGCCAAGCTGCTGGAATAAAGCTTCTGATCTCTAGTGAAATAGAGTAGCTGATTTTTTACATCGAATGAAGGGAATGACTCTTCCTGTAGTGTAGAAATCGTATTCCATGCGAGTGGCTTAAATGCCACTAGCTTCATCAACTCCTCTGCAGGAGGTCCCACCCTCTTACCTTCAATCTCAGCTCTGACCCCAAAGTATTTGAACTTTCCTGAAACGAGCGGACCCTGCTTCTTTATTTTCAAATAGCCTCCATTTCCCGGAAGGATAAATGAAAGAGAATCGTTCACGTGTTCGGTCAGGCCCACTTCGTAAACTCGCTCTCTTTTGGCATAGAAGGTAATTTTGCCAAAGAAGTCACCATCCTCGCCCACTATCTCCAGAAGTCCATTCGTGCAACTCTTAAGACCTTCAACAGTCAAATCATAAGTTCCAACGATTGGCTTTGGCTTCTCAGGATGAACATCTGTGAACCTCGGTTCTTCTCCATCCCCTAAACGATCGATCGTTCGGTATTCCCATTTTCCAGCCAACTTACCTCCTCGAACTTCTCCCTGCATTCGAACCTTTGCTGAATCTGCGGCAAAGAGCCATTTCCAATCACCATCAAAAAGTTGACCTTCATTGTTGAAGAAAGTCCAATCACCAACCATTCTTCCCTCTTTGTATTTGCCCTTTGCTGCGACTTGACCACTGGGATAATAAAACGATGCAGGTCCATTCTCTCGATTATCGGTCATCTCAATTTCCTCGGCAATTTGTCCGTTTCTATACCAGATTCGATAGGTCCCTTGAATCAGATCATCTACGATGGTTGCACTGAAATACGAATTTCCGTTCTCATAATACCAATTCCAGCTCTCCACATCTCCATCATATTCCGCTTGCATCCAAGTGGAATTGTCCGAGTAGTAGATGGTCTCCTTAATCTTCTGTCCTCCCTCAAATATCTTCTCCCATTGCTGGTTGGTCCCTGGATAGTTCGACTGTAAAGTATCTTGACCGTTCAGACAGGTAGCGAAAGAAATCAAGGAGGCTGCAAAAAAGCTCTTATTCATAACGAAGTGTATCCGACGGATTCATATTAGCACTTTTGTAGGATTGGGTCACCACCACCAATATCACGATGCAAAGCGTAACCCCACCGAATAGCAGGACGGTCCAAAAACTTGGTGAAATTCGGTAGGCAAAGTTGGATAGCCACTGATCACCTAAATACATCGCCGCTGGGATCGCAATTACTGTAGCAAATGCAAGCATTACGGCATATTCCTTCACGATCACTCTGAGAATGGCTTGGGTAGTAGCTCCGAACACTTTTCGCACGCCGATCTCTTTCTTACGTGTGAGTGTCACAAAGCCCACGACTCCAACTAGTCCCATCACGGATAAAATGACGCAAATCAAGGTTAATCCTGAGGCCAGCTTCACCGCACTGACTTCTTTTTCGTAAAGCTCTCCGATGTAGTCATCTAGAAAAGCCAAGTCAAAAGGGCGCTCCTCCTCAACAGCCAGATAATGCTCCTCTATTTTTGAGATCGTTCGAACCCAATTATCCGTCTCTGCTCGGATCAACATATTGTAAACCCAACCTGGATTATTGTGGACCTCCATCAATAGCGATTGCGATTCATATTTTAAGCTGAAGTAGTCAAAGTCTGAGATGATTCCTGAAATCGTATGAGGAATCCCATTGCCAAACTCTTCATTTTCCCACTCTGGTTCAGT
>CAYYNA010000149.1:0-2982 GCA_964472815.1 uncultured Roseivirgaceae bacterium | reverse complement strand
ACTCCTTCCCTTTCAAAACCAGAAGGCTTCTCTTGGATGTACTCAATTTGTTTCCCAATGATGGAAGCAAGACTCATCAAACCGACCACCATAAAAAACTGGCCAGTTAGCAGCACTCGACGAAAGGAAAAGAATCTTCCAGCTTTAGCATCATTGAGTTTTCCTTCCATGAGCTTCATCATTGACTTATTTCCGAATACCAGCGCAGGGTATATTCCACTAACCAATCCGGTAGTGAGCAGGACTCCAACAAATATGGCTATCGTAATCGGTCGAAGAATGATTGAAATATCTATTTCAACTCCAAGTAATTCGTTCATCGACGGTAGCGTCAGATAGATGAGTAATAGAACGAATGGAAAACATAGAATGGAGAGTAGAAGTGCCTCTACCACCACCTGGAATGAGACATCTTTAGATAGTGCACCCATCACCTTTCGAATACCCAGCTCTTTTTGTCTTCCGGCATAAGTTGCTATCGACAGATTGGCGTAGTTTGTCCAGATGATCAAAAGGATAACCAATCCCACAATACCAAAGATTTGCAGATACTGGACGTTGGCTGTGGCTTTCAGCTCGTAAAGCATTCCCTCCGTAAAATGAACAGATTGCAATGGCACCATCTCGATCCCTTTACTTAAAACATCTTCTTTGTATCCTGGATAAAATAACTCTACATCCTGATTTACCTGGGCCAAAATTTCTTCACCACTTACCCCTGGGATCGTCTTGAAATACGTGTAACCTGCCCAACTTGGGATTTCTTTTTGATGCACTAAAATCCCAAAATCAAAGTGCACATTGCCCGGTACATCCGCAACAACTCCTGCAACCTTGAAAGTCTCGTCCTGGATCTGGAGATCCTTAGAAAGAAGATCGAAAAACCTCCACTCTTCGCCATAAAGCTGCTTGGCTACTGTTTCTGATAGAACTACGGTCTCAAACGTGGCGAAAGCACTTTCAGGTGAACCTAATAAGAAGTCTTGCGGAAAGATGGTTTGAAAAGCCATACCTGTATTAGTAAATAAGAAATCGTCTCGTACGAATTCCCTTCCATCGGCACGTACATACCATTTGGAAGCAGGACCGATAGCGCTCATATTCGGCACAAAATGACAAGCCTCTCCTACTCCATCATACTCCCTCAGATGGTTGGTCAATTGCAACTGCGTCTCATAGCTTGAACCATAGTAATCGTTGAACTTCATGCAGGAATACGTCTGATCTCTGTACTTATTGACTAACCGGTAGATATTGTCTGAGTCAGGAAAAGACTGATCATACGTGAGTTCGTGATGGATATACAAACCAACCAACATCACGGAAGTGATGCCGATACTTAAGCCAATGGTATTGATGGCTGAGAATCCTCTCCTTTTTGAAATATTTCTCAAAGAGACCTTTACGTAGTTCTTAAACATAGGCAAAAACTGCTTGGACCTGGAGTGCTTCTCGAAAGAATACGGCTTAAAAAACTTGATCACATCGCTGATGAACCAAATATCTGCCTTAAACTTTCCGTGCTGCTTTCTTCGAAATTGATATGCTTCCTCTAAATCTCCTTCAATCTCCTCAATCAACTCCTCCGAACAGAACCAACGAAGAAAACGGGTCGCCCATTTTGGTGGAAGTTGAAGTGAGCTCATGCTAAATCAGGGATTTGTGACCATAATTTCTGACGGGACTCCTTCAAACTAGTAATTACTTCTTTACCATCTGAAGTAGGAACAAAGATGCGTTTCCTTCTACCTCCCCTTTCTTCCGTGGCACCTCTCATCTCTGACTGGATCAGTCCTTTCTTCTCTAATCGAGAAAGAACTGTGTGGATTGCGCTGATGGAAATAGCCTTACCCGTATGATCACGATATGCTTCACTGACGGTAAACCCGTATGCATCATCCTCCATCATCATGATCAATAGCAAAACTGTCTCCTCTAAATAACCTAATTGTTGCATTTGTTCAATATTTGTAGAAGCAATATACGTAGGAATTTTATATTTGTTCAACACTTGTAGAATATGTCTAAATATTTAGTCCAACTAGCTACTCTATTTCCGCTGCTTGCTAACACACAGGAAGTGCTTTTTGAGAAAGTAGATTTGAACAAATTCATAGAGGATGGATTAGAAATCAACAAGTTCAATTTCACCTCGGATGGCAAAACGGGATTTTTTACTGCAACTAGAGATTGGGAGCATCAGATCCCTTTTTTAGTCACTTTCGGTGAGGACACAGTGGTGCAACAGATCTCCGAATTGGGCATGATTTACAATGGCTCGATCTCTCCTTCTGGAAATCGAATCATTTATGCAGTGCGAAACGCAGATTACACTACTCTCTTTCTGACCAAAAAAACCAAAAATGGCTGGTCAAAGTCCATTGATCTTTCAGTGAAATCCAAGATTATGGGAGGCTACTTTCAGTGGTTCGCTGAAGACGAGTTATACTTCTATGTCCCAGATAATGCAGGAGACCTTGTGAAGGGAAGACTGGTGAATAGTGTTTTGGAAATAACAGATCGATTTAGGGATATTAATACAACGCATACGGAATTTAGTCCCTTTGTTGGTCCAGACGGCAGTTACTTGATATTCACAAAATATGTGGATGGAGATTCCTCTCAGCAAGGTCTGATGATTAGCCATAATCAAGGTACCAAAGAAAACCCTGAGTGGTATTCACCTAGTAAAATAGAGGGTATACCCTATGGCTGGGGAGCTTTTGTCAAAGACGACCTATTGTATTTTTCAGATGGTTCCTCGATCTATTTTACACCCATTACCACTCATCTGAAGAAATAGTAAACACTTACCGCATCAAGCTGTTTTTAGGACAGTTTGAAATTGCTAAATCACAAAACTTATTTCGTATCAGAAAGCCATGAATGGATCGTGTTTCTCCATGGTGCAGGTGGAAGCATCGCGACCTGGAAAAAACAAGTAGAGGCATTCAAAGCTGACTACAACTTATTGCTCATTGA
>CAYYNA010000148.1:0-8950 GCA_964472815.1 uncultured Roseivirgaceae bacterium | reverse complement strand
ACATTTTGCCAAATGTCTTTACTCCAAATGATGATGGAATAAACGACACTTTCACACCGATTCAAAGAGATGGGCAGTGTCCACGATTTGTGGAGTCTGTTGTTTTTAGAGTGTTCAATAGAGCAGGAGTTGAACTCTTCTTCTATGATTCTTCTGATCAGTCAGATGGAACAGAGGGAAGTGTTGCTGCAAGAAATGACATTTTCATTAATTGGGATGGCGAATCAGATGGAGGAGAGGAGCTTCCAGCTGGCGTTTATTTCTACTCTGCAGAAGTCAACTACATCACTTTGAACCCTAATGACCAAGCAGAGGTTATTAAGGGATGGGTACAACTGATTCGATAGAACACCCAATTCTTTTCTTTGATGGAGTATGCAATTTATGCAATGCCTCTGTCCAGTTTGTGATCAAGAGAGATAAGAGAAGTAGCCTGAAATTTGCTTCTCTGCAGTCAAATAAAGCAAAAGAACTGCTGCCAGAGCGGTTGACCCAGGAGGATAATTTGGAAAGTATTGTGCTTTATCAGGGAGGCCAACTTTTCGAAAAAAGCACTGCAGCATTAATGGTGGCTAAGAAGCTTACTGGGTTATGGCCATTGCTTTATGTATTCATGATTGTTCCCAAATTCATCAGAGATGCGGTGTATAGTTTCATTGCAAAAAATAGATACAAATGGTTCGGTCGAAAGGACCAATGCATGATTCCAAGTCCTGAAATGAAGCTTAGATTCATTGATTGATTTGTTCCTACTTTTGCGGGATCAACATCTAACTTATGAGCAAAGCATATGTATTCCCGGGTCAGGGAGCCCAGTTTTCAGGCATGGGCAAGGACCTTTATGAAAGTCATGATGAAGCAAAACGCTTATTTGATCTAGCAAACGAGATCTTAGGGTTTGATATCAAGCAGATCATGTTTTCAGGCACTGCTGAGGAACTTAAGCAGACTAAAGTTACCCAGCCAGCTGTATTCATTCATAGTGTAGTTGCAGCCAAAACTTCTGAAGATTTTGCCCCGGACATGGTTGCGGGCCATTCACTCGGAGAGTTTTCAGCATTGGTGGCGAATAAGACTTTGAGTTTTGAAGATGGTCTGTCCTTGGTATCTAAAAGGGCGATGGCAATGCAAAGCGCATGTGAATTACAGCCCTCGACAATGGCTGCAGTCTTAGGTCTTGAGGACAGCAAAGTTGAGGAGGTTTGTGAAGGTATAGATGGAGTAGTTGTAGCGGCAAACTATAATTGTCCAGGTCAGCTGGTGATAAGTGGAGAGGTGGCTGCAGTAGAAGCTGCATGTGAAGCGCTTAAAGGAGCAGGGGCCAAGCGCGCCCTGATGTTGCCAGTAGGTGGTGCTTTCCATTCTCCTTTGATGGAACCTGCAAGAGAAGAACTTGCAAAGGCAATTCAAGAAACCGCATTTGGTCAGCCCATTTGTCCTGTCTATCAAAATGTTGATGCAAATGGATATCAAGATGTGGAATCCATTAAATCAAACCTAGTCAAGCAACTTACCTCTCCCGTAAGATGGACACAATGTGTTCAAAGTATGATCAAGGATGGTGCTTCTGAGTTTACAGAGTGTGGCCCAGGAAGCGTATTGCAAGGGTTGATCAAGAAAATCGACCGAAGCATGAGTACAACCGGAATCTCATGAGGTTCAGCAAACTATTAGCATTTTCATTACTAGCCCTTGTTCTATTCGGGAGTGAGGGTTGTCGTAAGGGACCTACTACTTCAAAAAAGAATACGAAAAAGATAAAAAAGGGCAAGCCGATTCCCTGTCCGATCAAAGACTGCTAATGAAGAGAATCATTGTTGCGATAGATGGCTATTCAGGGACAGGAAAGAGCTCCACTGCTCAACTTGTAGCTGAAGGCTTGAATTATACTTACATAGATAGTGGGGCGATGTACCGAGCCATCACCTTTCACTTTTTAAGAAATAATGTGGATTTGACCAACCCCAAGGAAATTGAAGAATCCATGGAAAAGTGTGAGTTACGATTTAATGAACTCGGTATTCTTCTGAACGGAGAGTTAATAGAAAATGAGATTCGGTCAATGGTGGTCAATCAGAATGTTAGCGAAGTGAGTGCCATTTCTTCCGTTCGAAGGAAGCTAGTAGAGCAACAGCGTGAGATGAGTAGAAATAAAGGAGTCGTGATGGATGGAAGGGACATTGGTACGGTCGTTTTCCCAGAGGCTGAGTTGAAGTTGTTTATGACGGCTCAAATGGGTGTTCGTGTTAAGAGAAGAAAGAAACAATTAGCTAAAAAAGGGATTATAGAGTATGACGAAGCGATCGAGCAAAATCTTGCAAAACGAGACGAGATAGATACCACTAGATCAGATAGCCCTTTGAAGCAGGCGACTGATGCGATTGTAATCGATACTTCTGATTTAACTTTGAATGAACAAGTAAAAAAAATTGTTAATCTGGCTAATAATTTGATTCATGAAAATTGAGATTGACGAGAATTCTGGATACTGTTTCGGTGTAGAGTTTGCCATACAAATGGCAGAAGATGAAATGGAGGAAGGCAAGGAGTTGTACTGCTTAGGAGATATTGTTCATAATTCCATGGAGGTGGAGAGACTATATAATAAGGGATTAAGAACTATTACCAGAGATGACCTCAAAGACTTGAGAGATTGCAAAGTGCTCATCAGAGCGCATGGAGAGCCCCCTGAAACATATCAAACAGCCATCGCTAATAATATTGAGCTTATTGACGCTTCATGCCCAGTTGTCTTAAAGCTGCAAAATAGGGTCAAAAATTCCTACGATTTAGTAAAGAAAAAGGGTGGTCAGTTAGTGATCTACGGCAAACCCGGTCACGCGGAAGTGATAGGTCTGACCGGACAGACAGCTAATGAAGCCATCATTGTTACCGGAGAGGAAGATCTACATAAAGTTGATTTCTCCCGCCCCATCACACTCTATTCTCAGACAACTAAGAGTACAAAAGGGTTCTATGCATTGAAAGAGATTATTGAAAGTAGAATTCAAGATGAAAGTCTACTTTCCTTATCTGAAGACTTTAATGCAAATGATAGCATATGTAGGCAAGTTTCGAATAGAGAACCACATATGGAACGCTTCTCTCAGAAGCACGACGTGATTTTATTTGTTGCAGGTAGAAAGAGCTCTAATGGGAAGGCGCTATACAACGTCTGCCTATCGCATAACCCTAGAAGTTACTTCATCGAAAGCGAAAAAGAGATTGATCCAAATTGGATAAAACCTGACGATTCAATAGGGATCTGTGGAGCTACCTCAACGCCAACTTGGCTGATGGAGCAGGTGGCAAATTTCTTGAAAGAAAAGGACGCTTTAGTAGCCTAATCTTTAGATCTTTTCTGTACTACTTATAATTAGATTTATACGCAAGGTTTTTTAAAAGATTTAAATGGGGTAAACCCTTTTTGGTGTAAGTTTGCCTCGATTTTTAAGCGATTTTCCAAAAAAGAAATATGTCCCAGACAATCAAGTTGAAAAAAGGTTTTGATATAAACCTGATAGGTAAGGCAGAGAAGAAAATCAGCGAAATAAGCCAACCAGATACTTTTGCTGTCAAACCCCCTGATTTTGTAGGATTAGAAAGACCAAAATTGGTCATTAAGGAAGGTGATAACGTGAAGGCGGGTTCACCTTTGTTTTATGAGCGCGGTTTAGAAGATATACTTTTCACGAGCCCTGTCAGTGGTGAAGTTGTAGAGATAAAGCGAGGTGAGAAAAGAAAAGTTCTAGAAATAAAGATTCTTGCTGATAAAGAGATTGAATTCGAAGCGTTCAAGAAACATTCGGTTTCTGATATTTCCAATCTCTCGAAAGAAGATGTCTTGGATCAGATTAAGAAATCTGGTGCTTGGTCTCAGTTTATCCAAAGGCCCTTCGGCATTATTGCTAATCCTTCTGATGAACCAAAGGCCATTTTCATTTCCGGTTTTGATTCAAATCCTTTAGCACCTGATTTTGGTTACTGCCTAAAAGGAGAGGAGCAGAACTTCCAGGCTGGAATTGACGTCCTTAAGAAATTGACATCTGGAACCGTTCATCTAAGTATCAGTGGGCAAGATGAAGTACCTCAGATTTTTTCCCAAGCAAATGGCGTACAATTAAATACGGTGAATGGTCCTCACCCTGCGGGAAATGTTGGAGTGCAAATTCATCATCTAGACCCTATTAATAAAGGAGATATTGCGTGGACCTTGAGTCCTCAAGGTGTAGTACAACTTGGAAAGCTTTTCCTTGAAGGAAAATATGATACATCTCGACTTATTGCACTGACTGGTGAGCAAGTTAAAAATAAAGCTTACGTACAAACATATCCCGGCGCATGCTTAAACAAGTTGTTAGTAGACAACACAGAAGGGGCAAATAACAGATACATATCCGGTAATGTTCTTACCGGAGAAGGCGTGGGAGCAGATGGTTATCTAGGTCATTACCACAACCAAGTTACCGTGATCCCTGAGGGAGACAAAGAAGAGTTTCTTGGCTGGATAAAGCCAACAACTGCAAAACTAAGCTTTCACAAAGCTTTTGGCTTGCTTTCTTTTTTGAATGCGAAAAAAGAGTACAGTGTGGATACCAACACTTACGGAGAACACAGAAACTTTGTGATTACTGGTAGTTTCGAAGATGTGCTTCCTATGGACGTTCTTCCAATGTATTTGTTCAAAGCAATCATGGCAGAGGATTTCGATGATATGGAGGCCTTAGGAATCTATGAGTTAGTGGAGGAAGACGTTGCATTGTGCGAGTTTGTGGATGTATCCAAAAATCCACTGCAGGAGATATTGAGAGAAGGAATTGATTTAATGAAAGAAGGATAAGAATGAAGTTTTTACAAGATAAGTTTGATCAAGTCAAACCTCTTTTTGAAAAGGGAGGTAAGTACGAAAAGTTTTATCCGATTTATGAAGGTCACAGGACAATCTTTTTTGCTCCCGATGAGACCACCCATAATAAAGGAACGCAAATCAAGGATGGTGCTGATTTGAAGAGGGTGATGATGACGGTGATCATTTCTATGATCCCTTGTCTCATTTTTGGAATGTGGAATGTGGGCCACCAGCATTTTCTTGCTACTGGCATTGAAGCTACTCTTTTAGATAAATTCTGGATTGGTATTATTAAAGTTGTTCCAATCATTGCTGTTTCGTACGCGGTTGGTTTAAGTATAGAATTTACTTTCTGCGTAATAAATCAGCGACCTGTAGAAGAGGGTTATCTTGTTTCAGGTATGCTTATTCCATTGATAATGCCAGCATCCATTCCACTGTGGCAAGTAGCATTAGCTACTGCATTTGCAGTCATTATTGGGAAAGAAGTGTTTGGAGGCACAGGTATGAATGTGCTAAACGTGGCATTGACAGCAAGAGTCTTCTTGTATTTCGCTTACCCTACAGATATATCTGGAGATGTTTGGACGTACTTAGGTGACAAAACACCTGTTGACGGATATTCTGGAGCTACCATTTTGGCTTATGGTGCAGAAGCCGCAGCAAATGGTACGAATATGATGCAACTGGCATCTAATCACTGGGCCGACGGTATGTTTAGTTTCTGGAATATGTTTATAGGCATAATCCCTGGAAGTATTGGGGAGACTTCAGCATTAATGTGTTTGCTAGGAGCCGTGATTTTGGTTGCTACTGGTGTTGGAAGCTGGAAAATAATCTTGAGCGTGGTATTAGGAACGCTATTCATGGGTGCTATATTTAATTTGGCTGGAGCTAATAGTTTTATGGATATGCCTCCTCATTATCACCTGGTGATTGGGGGTCTTGCCTTCGGAGCTGTTTTCATGGCGACTGACCCTGTTAGTGCATCACATACAGAAATTGGAAAGTGGATTTACGGTTTTATGATTGGTGTAATTACCGTATTGATCCGAGTTGTTAATCCGGCATATCCGGAAGGAATCATGTTAGCAATACTATTCATGAACGTATTTGCTCCATTGATTGATTTTTATGTAGTAGAAGGAAACAAAAAAAGAAGATTAAAGCGTGCGACAGTCTAATTTATATGTAATACTATTCGCGGCAGGGCTCACGATTGTATTCGGTGGAGCACTATCTCTGGCCTCTGTCGGGTTGAAACCGCTTCAGGACAAGCAAGTGGAAATAGATACCAAAAAGAAGATTTTGGGAGCCGTAATGGATATTTCTGCAATAGAAGATCCAAACGAGTTGCTGGCCTTGTACAGTGAGAAAGTAAGCTCAGTGGTAGTTGATATTTCAGGAAATGAGATCAAAGAGGACAAAGACGGAAACCCTTTGATTGCAGAGAAGGTCAATATTCAGAAGAATTCAAAATTAGATCCCAACGAAAGACTATACCCGGTGTTCATGTTCAGTGAGACTGGTGATGAGATTGACTCTTACATCTTTCCGACATTCGGAGCAGGTCTTTGGGATTGGATTTCTGGTTTTGTTGCACTTGGACAAGACCTAAATACCGTTCAAGGTGTGGCGTTTGATCACAAAGGAGAAACACCTGGTTTGGGAGCTAGAATTACTGAGGCTACTGTTCAGCAGAGATACGTAGGTAAGAAGATCTTTAATGAAAATGGTGATTTAGTTAGCATCATGATGTTGAAAGGTGAAGGAAATGCCGGACTGAATGATCATCAGGTGGATGGGATGTCTGGAGCTACCATTACAGGAAAAGGTGTAAATGCAATGCTTGAAAGTTACTTGGGTTTCTATCAAGCTTTTATTGATAAAAGAAAATCTCAAAAAGTCGCAAGTTTATGAGTTCAGAAGTAGCAGAAATTGAAGAAGCAGCTGTTGCTCTTCCAGCAAAAGAGCCTGCAGAGCCATTATTTTCAAAGAGGCGAAAGCGCATCGTTTCGGATCCCTTAAATGAGGATAATCCGATCACCATTCAGGTATTAGGTATTTGTTCCGCTTTGGCTGTAACGGTACAGTTCAAGCCGACAATGATCATGTCTATTGCGGTGATTTTTGTGATTGTTTTTTCCAATTTGATTACATCGCTCATGAGGAAACTGATTCCTAATCGAATTAGGATCATTGTTCAATTAGCGATCATCGCAACTTTGGTGACATTAGTAAGTGAGGTATTGAAGGCTTACAGTTACGATATGTACAAAGTGTTAGGTGCCTATGTTGGTCTGATAATCACGAACTGTATTGTAATGGGACGTCTTGAGGCCTTTGCCATGGCGAACAAACCTTATGATTCGATCCTTGACGGTTTTGGAAGTGGTTTTGGATATGCTTGGATCATTTTGGTTGTCGCTTTTTTCAGAGAATTGCTAGGAGGTGGAACTGTCTTTGTTGGTACTCCATTGGAATTTGATGTATACGGGTCGCTTGGCTCATTATTCGGAACGACGCTACAGACCAACGGGCTCTTTGTAGATTCCGTAGGGGCTTTTGTAATACTGGGAATTATAATTTGGATTCAGAGAACTAAAAACGGTTACGTAGAACACTAGAAATTATGGATGCAATTAACATAGCAATAAAAGCCATTTTCATTGACAATATGGTTTTCGCATACTTTCTAGGTATGTGCTCCTTCTTGGCTGTGTCCAAGAAAGTAAAGACTGCTTTTGGTTTAGGTATGGCGGTAATATTCGTTTTGACGATAACTGTTCCTATCAATTGGCTTATTCAGGAGAACGTTTTGAAAGAAGGGGCCTTAGCATGGGTAGGTGCGGATTTTGCATCTATTGATTTGACCTTTTTGCAGTTCATTATTTTCATCGCTGTTATTGCGGCAATGGTACAACTTGTAGAAATGGTCATAGAGAAATTTTCCCCGTCTCTTTATGGGTCACTTGGTATTTTCCTTCCGCTGATCGCTGTGAACTGCGCTATCTTGGGCTCTTCGCTTTTTATGGTGCAGAGAGATTATACCGTGGTTGAAGCAACTGCTTTTGGCTTTGGATCAGGAACTGGCTTCTTTTTGGCAATTGTTGCCTTAGCGGCTATTAGAGAGAAGCTAAAATACTCTCACGTACCTAATGGTCTGAAAGGACTAGGCATTACCATGCTGATAACCGGTTTGATGGGATTGGCATTTAAATCCTTTATTGGGATTTCCATATAAGAAAAAATCAAAAGGGTGTTGAGCACCCTTTTTTTATGCCTTTTTTTAGGTGTGGTTAGTCTTTCAGTTAACTAACCTTCAAACAATTAAACTCAGAAATATGAAAAAGTCGATTTTATCATTAATGATTTTAGGTGCATCAGTTTTGGCCTTCGGACAAGCAAAGCTGGAGGTAGGCCTCAAAGCAGGTGCCAATTTTGCAAATACTGACGTGGAAGATGCTGAATCAATTACTGCATTCCATGGTGGAGCTTACGGACTAATTAAGCTTGCTAATATCGGGATTCAACCAGAAATACTATGGTCCAAACAAGGGAATGAGTTATCTGTTGGAAGCCTTACAAGCGAGGTTGACCTTACCTATGTGAATATTCCTGTAATGCTTAAATTTTACTTGCCGCTAGGTTTGAATCTGCAGGCTGGACCACAGTTTGGTATTCTGACAAATGCTGAGCAAGATGATGAAGATATATCTGACACTTTGAAGAGTAGTGACCTTAGCGCTGCATTAGGTGCTGGATGGGATGCTCCGTTCGGCCTTCAGTTTAATGCTCGGTATGTGTTAGGCCTATCTGATATCAATGATTTCTCTGGTGCTGAGTCAATAAGGAATAGAACATTTCAGATATCTATTGGATATAGCTTGATTAAACTAGGTAGATAGTTTAAATCTTGACATCACTAAAAAGCCTTGTTAAGCAAGGCTTTTTTACTTTTCAAGGATATTGTTTCATTATTCTTGTATAATCTTACACCGGAAAGGAAAAACCAGCTATGCATTTATCTACCGAACCACGCACTTGCACGCTGAAGTATGTGCGTTCTGTACTTGTCTTGCTGCTAAGTTTTTTAGCATT
>CAYYNA010000147.1:3753-8955 GCA_964472815.1 uncultured Roseivirgaceae bacterium | reverse complement strand
CTTCCCATCCCGAACAGAGAAGTTAAGCCCGCCAGCGCTGATGGTACTGCCGTAATAGGTGGGAGAGTAAGTCGTTGCCAGTTTATTATTAAAGCCCCTTTTCGGGGCTTTTTTATTTTTAGAACTTTCCGAATCTAGGGTTCGTTTGAAAAGCAAATTATTGTAGTGAATAATTCCTGGTTTTATATCCTTTTCCTACTTGCTCCGATCCTTATTCACTTGTTCTCCTTTAGGAGAGCGAGACATCATCTATTTTCAACTCTCAAGTTTGTAAGAAGAGTAAAGACTCAGTCTAAGTCAAGGTCTAGGATTAAGCACTTGCTTGTTTTGACTTCTCGACTTTTTGTCTTTTTATCTGTCGTTTACCTGATTTTTGAATCAGCTAGCTCGGCACATGAAAAGGAAATAGGTTCCTTGTTAATTGATTCAACTCCAAGTATGTCACTTTTCGGCGAAGAAGGAAGTGCTGAAGAAATTCTGTCTAGGTGGCCTAGCCTAAGTGGTGAGGCCGGTGGTGAAAAATTTAAGACAAGGGATGCAAAAGAGGTGAGGTTTATTTCGCTACCATCCGAATTAAGACTCCTTGAAGCTTATACAAATCTGATTAGTGACTTTCAAGGCATTAGTCTTGATGAACTTTCCTTCGTTTTTCAAGACTCATCTGTATCCAAAAACTTATTTTTAGTAGATGATCTCAACTCCCGCAAAAATATCTATGTAGATACTTTAACAATTGATTTTAATTCTGACGATCTTTCTAAAAGACAGGTAATTGTCTATTTAGATCGCTCAGAATCTCTGGTTGACGGCACAGCAATAGTAAGGCTACTGAAAGATGATAGGCAGCTATCGTCAGTGGTTAAGGAGATAGCCAATCTTGATAAAGTTGTTTTCGATATTCCGATCGGATTGCATGGTGAGTTTATTATTGAGTTGGAAGGAGACAATGTTCTATACGACAATTCGTTTCGATTTGTCGTCCAAGAAAGAAGCATGCCAGTTATTTCGTTGGTTGACGCGGAGCAAAACAGATTTCTGCAGACAATTTACGAGAATAATGAGTTGTTTATATCTCACAAAATAGACCCTAATGCAATTGACTATGAATTGCTTAGTTCTTCCGATGTGATCATTTTGAACTCTTTGAAAAATGCTCCATCAGGTCTACTGGCTCAAATTTCTGAGAAGACGGTAGTGATCTTTCCAGATGCCGATAATGTAAATGATGAACAATGGTCTGACTTGAGCTTCAAGATCAAGAATGATTCCAACCTTTATGAGCTTGATGTAGATTTTCAGCACCCTCTCTTTAAGGGTGTTTTTGATAAAGTAACTGATCTAAATGACGTGCCTTCGTCTAAGAGCTTAGGAGAGATTAGTGGTAATTTTGAGACGATAATATCGCTAAGGAATGGAGATCCTTTCTTGGTCAAGCATTCAGATAAGAATCATTTCTTTTTTAATACGAACTTATCCGAAGCTGTAACAAACTTCCCTACTCACTCACTTTTCTTGCCGCTATTATACAAGATAGCTCTACTATCTTCTGTCAGTGAGGGTCAAAACTATTTTTATCCTGGCGATCTTGCTAATGAAACGGTCGACAACCAGGAACTCCCTCCTAAAATTATTTCTTCGAGTTTTGAGATTATACCTGAGTTTGGTACTTCCGGAAACGGTATCACATGGATGATCCCAGCGCTAGATCCTGGTTTTTACACTGTGATCAATGATGATGACAGTACCCAAATTGCAATAAATATGCCCAAGGGTGAGTCACTCATGCGAGCACCTACTTTGCAAGAGCTGCAAGTTTTTTTTAGGGATTATTCTCATGTTTCTGTGCAGTCTCTGAGTTCTTTAAGTGATGAATCATCAAAAGCCGGGCTTGGCGTTTGGAAATATGCATTAATTTTGATCATCTTTCTCTTGATGACAGAAACGCTGTTTCACAAATACCTCAAATGAGTTTACTGCTCCAAAATGCGGTCATCCTTGATGTCAGTTCGCCTTATCACAAGGAAAAAAAAGATATTTTGGTTGAGGACGGAAGGATTACTTTTCAATTCTCAAAAAAAAATTACCCTCGTGTAGACTTGCAGGGCAAATTGGTCTCTCCAGGTTGGTTTGACCTAAGTGCCAACTTCAATGATCCTGGCAGAGAACATAAGGAAGATATTGAGTCAGGGATTTCGGTGGCTTCTTCAGGAGGCTTTACTGATGTTCAACTAATTCCGGACACTTATCCCCCTATTGAGACAAAAACAGATGTCAACTATTTGAAGTCTTTCACAGGTTCTGGTGTAGATCTACATCCATCTGCAGCGCTCAGTGAGGGTTTGAAAGGTGAAAACCTCTGCGAAATCTTGGACTTGAATGATGCGGGTGCTGTCTCCGTGTCTGATGGGGATAATGCCATATGGAATTCTAAACTACTTCTGAAGGCTTTGCAGTATAGTTCACAAGTCGATTTGCGGGTTTTTCAGAACCCTCGAGATTCCAGTCTATCGAATCTTACTGATATGCATGAAGGTCTCATCAGCACTGAGCTTGGATTACGCGGAGAACCAAGCCTGTCAGAGGAACTGACCATCAAGCGAGACTTAGATATACTAAAGTACGCAGGAGGGAAATTACATTTTTCAAGAGTTTCGACAGCAAATGCTGTTAGTTTGATCAAAGAAGCTAAGGAAAACAGATTGGACGTCACTGCCGATGTGGCACTTCATAACCTTCTCTTTACGGACGCATCGATCGGTCAATTTGATACGAATTTTAAGACTATTCCTCCATACAGAACATTGGACGATAGGAAAGCACTTTTGGAAGGGGTACGATCGGGAGTGATAGATGCCATTTGTAGTAATCATCGACCTCAGGATCAAGAAAGTAAGCAGCTTGAATTTGATCTTGCAGATCCTGGAGTGATTTCTTTACAGACTTTTTACCCAGCTTTGCTTCAAATTTCAGAGGTTCCTTTTGAGATCTTAGTGCAGCGAATTACTGAAGGCCCAAGGAAGGTATTGGGGCTTGATAATATCTCCATTGAGGAAGGTTTCCCAGCAAAACTTACCGTGTTAGACGAAAATCAGGACTGGGCTCTCGACCCTGATTCTAATTTTTCCAAATCAATCAATTCGCCATTCTGGGGTCAGAAGCTGCATGGAAAAGTCTTGGGTATTGTAAATGGTGAGTTTCATAACTTAAACTGATGTTGAAGTCTAGCGTGAAGTATTCATTCCTCTGTGGAGTGTTTCTGTTTGCATTATTTTTTGTATCCATCAAATTTGGTAGTAATCCTCTGTTGGATATTAGACACTTTTTGTTTGATGCGGGCGTGTTTTTTCTGTTCATCTTTTTTGCTGGAAAAGAGTACAAAGATTTTAAAAATGAGGGCTATTTGCATTTTTGGCAGGGCATTAGCATTGGACTGATTGTTTTGATACCGGCAGTGGTCTTATTTTCCATTTCTTTTTTTGTAATATTTGATCAAAACCCGGAACTAACAGACGGATACCGAGCGGGTGCCAAGGCACTGCTTGAGTCAAAGAAAGATATTTTTTTGAAGGAGTTTTCTCAAGAGCAATTCAACGAACAGCTAGCTGCAGTTGATGATGTTACCAATTGGCAGCTTGTTACAAACACCTTTTGGAAAAAACTCTTTGCAGGATTCTTTGTAACCCCGGTAGTATCGATAATTTTAAGAAAGAAACCTAAATAACTAAACATGGAAGAATCTACAGAACAACCCACCACCAAAAGTGTAGCAATGAAATGGGGGATCATTAATGGATTAATAGGGATCATCTTTTTCCTCATTCTTGACTTCACAGGATTGTCACAAAGCCCAGTTCAGTACTTTGGATTGGTGATTACAATAGCTATCATTTTTCTAGCTCACAAAGAATTTAAGGATCTTGGAGATGGTTTCATGTCTTATGGGAAGGGATTGGGAATAGGAACGCTGATCTCAGTAATCTCATCTGCCATCAGTTCATTGTTTATGTACGTGTATGTTTCATTCGTGAATCCAGCGTATATAGATGCAGTCAAGGACAAGCAAATCACAGATATGCAAAACAGAGGCATGTCTGATGCAGAAATTGATCAGGCTATGCAATTTTCTTCAGGGTTTATGTCTCCGGTTGCAATTACAATTTTCGCTGTAATAGGTGGTATCTTTTTTGGATTCATCCTGTCTCTATTAGTTAGTATCTTCACTAAGAACAACAATCCGGAAGAAGCGATATAAGTGACAAAAGATTTATCAATAGTTATACCCGTTTATAACGAGGAGGAATCCATTCCAGAACTACTGGAATGGATTTTTCGCGTTGTAGGTGACAATAAACTAGCCACAGAGGTCATACTTATTGATGATGGGAGCACAGACGATAGCTGGAAGGTTATCTCGAATTCCTCTGCGAAGAATAGTGATGTCATAGGATTACGCTTTAATCGCAATTACGGTAAATCCGCCGCGTTGCAGACTGGCTTTGATTATGCTCATGGCTCGATCATTATTACTATGGATGCTGATTTACAAGATAGTCCTGACGAAATACCTGCGCTGATAGAACAAATAAGAAATGAGCACCTTGATGTTGTCTCAGGGTGGAAAAAGAAACGCTACGACCCAATTAGCAAGACTATTCCTTCTAAGTTCTTCAATGGAGTAACTAGATTGGTTTCCGGTATTAAGCTTCATGATTTCAACTGTGGACTAAAGGCATACCGAAGGGATGTGGTGAAAAATATACACGTATACGGGGAGATGCACCGGTACATTCCTTTGATTGCAAAATGGAGTGGCTACAACAGGATAGGGGAAAAGGTTGTAGAGCACAGAGCACGAAAGTATGGTACCACAAAATATGGAATGAAGCGCTTTATTACAGGATTTTTAGATCTACTCTCGGTCACTTTTGTTTCTCGATTCAAGAAAAATCCGATGCATTTTTTTGGCGTCATGGGATCTATTTCTTTTCTGTCTGGTTTCATAATCACAGTTTGGATTATTTCAGAGAAACTTTATCGGCAGTTTAATCATTTGCCAAGACGAGATGTGGTGGATCAGCCTTTATTCTTCCTCGCTCTTGTTGCTTTGATTGTAGGCATGCAACTTTTCTTAGCAGGGTTTCTAGCCGAAATGATTACTCGAGTCAATCAGAAGAAAGGAGATTATCTGATTGCGGAGCAAAC
>CAYYNA010000147.1:0-3653 GCA_964472815.1 uncultured Roseivirgaceae bacterium | reverse complement strand
GAGTGGCTGATTTTCTTAGATTCCGATACACTCTTGCCTGAAAACTATTTGATTGAAGTTGATTCTTTTTTGGCAAAGAATGAGACGGATGCATTTGGCGGAGCAGACAAGGACCGTGAGGATTTTTTGCCTATCCAAAAGGCAATTAGCTACAGTATGACGTCATTCTTGACTACCGGAGGTATTAGAGGTAGTAGAAAATCACTGGAGAAATTTAAGCCAAGAAGTTTCAATATGGGGGTGAAAAGTATCGTTTTTGATCATCTGAATGGGTTTGGGAAAATGAGATATGGCGAGGATATTGATTTTAGTCTTAGAATTGAACATGCGGGTTTTAAATCTGCGTACATTCCTGAGGCTTTTGTTTACCATAAAAGGAGGACCTCATTCAAATCCTTCTTCAAACAAATCAGACATTCTGGACAAGCTAGGATTCTGTTATCTAAGATCCATCGAGGGTCATTCAAACTAGTGCATCTTTTCCCAGCAGCTTTTTCATTTGGTTATCTCATTGCAGTTATGCTGTTGTTTCTCTTTCCTCTATTGGGCTTGATACTGTTACTGGTTTATTTAGCCTACTTTTCTATCATACTAGTTCACGCTACTATGAAGTCTAGAAAGCTTAAAGTGGGACTGCTATCCACTGCAGCCTCCTTCGTTCAGCTGACAGCCTATGGATATGGGTTTGCCAAAGCAGGAATCTTAACTTTGCTCAAAGGCTAATTGGATCCGTTATGACGCTTACTACACCTGCACTACTTTTTCCTGCAGTATCATTATTGCTTTTGGCATTCACAAACCGCTTTCTTGCAATTGCTTCGCTGATTCGCCAATTGCATGGAAATTATATGATTAATCCAAAAAATGTACTGGAGGGACAATTGAAGAATTTGAGAAAACGACTTTACCTTATTCGTTTGATGCAGTTGCTGGGAGTGCTGAGTTTGTTTTTGTGTGTGCTCGCCATGTTTCTTCTGTACATATCCGCCATTTTTTGGGGTGAAGTTGTTTTTGGCGTATCACTGATAGCGCTTCTCATCTCACTTTTTATTTCTCTGAGAGAAATTCAACTATCTACCCGAGCATTGGATATTGAACTTAGCGATATGGAACTAGGGAGCAAAATGAAATTCTAGGCAGATTTCACAACACGATAAATTACTTCTTCACTAGGCAAGGCATGCTTTGCAACTGTCTCAGTTGGAAGCTCTTTCACGAAGTTTTCTGCTAGTACTTCAAAACCGACACTTGCTAGTCTATCACCATAATCTTTACCATACATACGGACGTGATCATCTTGGCCAAAGGCCTTTTCTCGTTCTTTTGGGTCTGTAATGCTTTTGTCTTCATAAGTCTTTTCTTTTAGTGGGTAAAAGAACGGAATCTGCAGTATAGCCCACCCTGCAGGCTTCAAGACTCTTTTAATCTCGTTGAGGGCTCTAATATCGTCATCCACATGCTCCAACACATGGTTGCAAAAAATCACGTCAACCGAATTGTCTTCAAAAGGGATGTCATGAATATCCATCTTGACTTTAGCGAGGGGAGATTCAATATCAGCCGTGATATAATCCAAGTTGGACATAGATTCAAAACGATCAATGTAGCATAGCTCCGGAGCGATATGGAGCATCTTTCTGTCTTTTTCAAAGAAGTCGGTTCTTTCTTTTAGGTAGAGCCAGATCAGGCGATGACGCTCGAGCGAGAGACAGTGAGGGCAGAGTGCATTGCTGCGAGTCTTTAAGCGGCCGTACGGAAGAAATTGCCTAAAGGTGGATCCGCATACTGGACATTCCACCTTGTTTCCAATGTAAAATATGGCAACTATCCTAAGAGCAATGTGACTAAAAAGCTGTAAATACTTTCTTGGAATCCTTCTGAGAAAAAATGAAATAAGAAATTTCAATGTCGATCGTTTTGTGGCTGCAAGTTATTTATTCGCCCAGCGATCGGCAATCATTGCCCAAAAATTCTATTACTTTGATATTCGTATGAGGTATGTTCTGATTCTTTTGTTTGTCACCGTGGGAAGCGAATTATTTTCTCAGAAGAGAGAGCGGCCAGTGAGCGACTATTTACCTACTGAAAATCTAGAAGCAAGAAAGGATTCTAATACGTCATTCAATAGACCTAGAAGAAAGAAAATATCCCTGATATATGTGGAGTCTGCGGACGGCATACTCTATGGTAATGCTTGCGCGACACAAGAGACTCATCGTATGGGGTTTGAGTACATAGTGGAGCCACCTAATGGGTTGGAGAGTAAAGGTTGGGTCGGAAAATCCCTCAATAACATGTGGGTAAAAACTAAGCTCTTTTTCAGGAGATCGCCATTTTGGAAAGCAACTCTGAACAAAAGGATAAAAAGGTGTAGAAGGCAGACTGGGGATTTTGTAGGTTAATAGATATGTAGCACTATGCTGGAGCCCAGAACAATCGCTTTTTCAAGGACACGACTTACCGAACTGATGGTTCCCTCCTTTGCCAACTTTGGTGGGAAGGTCCATGGTGGTATTATTTTGTCTTTGATGGACAAGGTGGCTTATGCTTGTGCTAGCAAGCATGCTGGAGCCTATTGCGTGACCGTGACCGTAGATGGGGTGGAGTTTTTGCAGCCTGTGGAAGTCGGTGAATTGCTTAGTTTGGATGCCACTGTGCACTATGTTGGAAACACTTCTCTTGTAGTAGGTATTAAGGTGACATCTGAGAACGTGAAGAGCAATTTTGTCAAGCACACAAACAATAGCTACTTCACAATGGTCGCAAAAGGAGATGATGGAAATCCAACAAAAGTGCCTGAGCTTATTTTGTCAGACATCAAGGAGATGCGAAATTTTGTCGATTCGATCAAGCGAATGAAAGTAAAGAGAGAAGCGAATGCCAAGATGCAGAAGGAGCATGATGATTTTATTCCTGCAGACGATATGAGTTTACTCCAGGATCAGCGTTGCAAGATCTCTTTTAGTACAGACGAAGATTTTAGCGATCTATTTTCCGATACATAAATTTCAGACCTGACCAGTCATCGTCAATAGCGCAGACTTTCACATCTACCAATCCACCTTTTAGCCCAAATTCTCTTACCAGATTTCCATTTAGATCAGACATGATTTGTGAAGTGCCTTTTGGCCAGGAAATCCACAGGGTCCCATCCTTCTTCATGTTTGACTTCCACTCTTTCCAATGAGCATTAAGGTCTTTTTCTTCTTTTACAAAGACATGCAGGAAATCGTAGGGACTATTTGATAAGGTATCATCGCATACGCTTTCAGCTGGAATTGCTTCAAGAAGGTCAAAATAGTTTTCTGGCGAATTATAGAGATAGCAGTTGAAGTGTTCTTTGATTCCTAATTTCTTCCAAAGCGGGTTTTTTGAATAGCCTGCCATAATCAATTACAGCTGATACGTGGCTCACCATTCCAACCTTTATCCTTAGCAAGCTGAAACTCTTGACAAGCACTTGAAAGGTTATCCAGTGCGATGTAAGCATTGGCTGAGGTGGTATATGAGGGTATGCTGTCTGGCCAAACGTACTTGTTCCAGTCTGCTGCTTTGATTGCCATCACTGGATCATCTAGTTGCAAATACATATCTGCAAGCCCAGTATACAGCATGTAGTGGGATTTTGGTACATACTCCTGTTTTATCACAAT
>CAYYNA010000146.1:0-9081 GCA_964472815.1 uncultured Roseivirgaceae bacterium | reverse complement strand
AAAATCTACATGGGTTAAGTTATGCAACTTCAGAAACATCTTCGTTATCCGGCGCTTTCTTCAAAAGTCCACTGGTCATCACCAGGCTGGAGATGATAATCGTAAATAGCAGAATACCAGATTTGAAATCTTGGAATTCAAGCGATTCCGGAATCGAGTAAAAGAGCAGCAGCGTGATCAAACCTCGCGGAGCGATGCTGATGGCTTGTACCTTTTCTGCGTGCCTAAATGGAAAGAAGACCATTATTCTTGAGAGATAGATCACCGATAAGACGGCAAAGCTCACTACCGCTACGCTGATGTCAAACAGGCTAGAAATTGCGATGGAGAAACCAAAAATGACGAAGAAGAACGTTCTGATCACAAAAGCTGATTCCATCGTAATCATCAGGAAAGTCTCTCGAATATTCTCAATAGCTATAGGTTTGATGAATTTCCTGAAAACTCCTTGAAAAAAGAGCTTATGGTTGTTGAGAATTAGACCAAATATCAAAATGATCAGGAGGGACGATAAGTGCATCAGCTTGCCCACACTAAACAGTAGGAAAAGCACCGCAATCATTAGGAAGAGCTTAATCTTGGTCTCCAGATTTTGAAATATGTAAATCAAGACGTAGCTCAATAGTATGGACGTAATGATCGTAATAACCAGGTTCACGGAGAAGTCTCCAAGGACCAATGATTTGTTTACTGGCTCGGCATAAGCGATCAGGAAATAGAACCCCATGATTCCAAGGATGTCAGAAAAGGTGCTTTCATAAATATGGAATTCCTCGTTTTCCTTTTTTAGGTTGACCACCGATGGGATGACAATGGCACTACTGATGATGGACAAAGGGGTGGCATAAATAAGTGCCGTTATCCAATCCATCTCGAATGATCCGTAAAAGATCCCTCCAATGCCGAACATGCAAAAGAGTAGGCCGAAGAGCGCAATCAGAAAAGACTTGTAGATGAGCTTAAACTTATCTCTAGCAACTTTCAATTCTAAGGCCGCCTCCAGGACAATCAATATCAATCCCGAGGTGCCCAGTACTTCAAGAATTCTAATTCTGGAGAACGTATCAAGAATGGTCTCTTTTTCTACGCCAAAAATCCCAATGAACTCCCTCAGACTAATTCCAAGGATAATGAGTAATAGGACGGCTGGAATATTCCACTTGTTTGAAACTATATTGAACAAATAAGATAGAATGATGACCAGAGAAGCAGCAATGATGATGTAGTATTCCATGCATTAAGATATGCACGCAATATAAGATAGACTTTCGTGATGGTTAAAAGGAAAAAGAGGAACGAGCGTGAGGCTGCTAGTTGGTGTAGTGCTTACTGATATGATGTACGTGCTGACGAATCTTGTCCACACTTTTAGTTACCTGCTTTACGTACTTATAGAGTTCCGTTTCCAACATATATACTTGGCTCGAGTAGGACTCGTATCCCACTTGATTCTTGGTGTCTTCTGCATTCTTTTCTATTTCCAGCAGTGCTTTGCATTCTTCCAGCATGAAGTGAATAAACTCTTTGGTGTCGTATTCTGCTTCGAATTTCCTGATATCCTTAAGCGTCTTGTTGATCTCTCGGTCATTGCTTCGCTGGGAAAGCTTCACCAAAACATCGTAAAGGATGCTATCATAATGATGGATTTCTTTCAAAAGAGCAAAAATCTCTAGCCGATACTCCTCATCTACGCACAGATTAGATAGACCTTCGTAGGAAGACAATTTATCAGCTTCCAAGTCCCAAGCGTAGGTTATTTCATCAATCTTCTCATCTAACCTACCTTCTTCACTGTCTTGAGCCAATCCAAGCGTGACGGTGAAAAGAAAAGCTGAAAAGAAGAATATCTTCGCTTTAGCATTAAACTGATGAACTTTAGAATTCATGTAGAATTACGATGGATTTATGGTTAAAACGCGATTAATAAGGTTTATTGTTCAAACAATTTTCATTCATTGTTTGCAAGATGTACGATTTTTTCGGTTAATAATTCAATTCTTACGATGATTAATACAATTTTTTCTATCGCAACTTTTCTCGTCTTGTTGTCCTGTGATCAAAATGGCGCGGAAATAATAGATGCTGATAAGTTAGTTGCCCTACAAAAAGAAGGTGTAGCAGTCGTTGACATTAGAACACCAAGAGAGTACGCAAGGGGGCACATTTCGGGAGTCAAGGCAAACATCGACTTTCTACAATCCGATTTTCTACAAAACATGGCCAACTATGATAAGTCAAAACCCATTGTAATCTATTGTCAAGTTGGTGGTAGGAGCGGCAAAGCTGCACGAATGCTTGAAGAAGAGGGCTTTGAGCAGGTTTATGATTATAAAGGTGGCTTCTCAGATTGGTTGAAAAAGGGATTATCTGTTGAGAAATGAGAAATACAAGGTGCAGCTCTGGCAAGAGAAGTTTTGACACGTATGACTTAGCAATTGAGGCGTTGATACAGCATCATATCATCAATGAGTATAGAAAAGGGGAAGGTCCAATCAATGTCTATGAATGCAATGAATGCGGAAACTGGCATTTTACCTCCAAAGGAGAAGTAAATCCGCTTTTCGAAGATGACGCAACACAACGTAGGATCAAGAATGAACGGAGGGCAAACTATTGGGAGAGGCATCTAAGATAAAAATCCGCTCCTTTGGTCGAGGCAGCTAGATTCACTACTTTATCTTATTAGAAGATTGACATAGTAACTAAACCTGTTTTAGGACGCATTCCATTTCGAATTGACTCAACAATTTATATTAGCGGTAAATAAACTTAACTACTACTATGACTGCTGAAGAAGTAATCGATCGTCTCAAAGAGGGCAATCAACGATTTGTGAAAAGCAACCTAAATGGCGAACTGCAAGACGAAAAGCGAAGAATTGAATTAACCGGTGGACAAAAGCCTTGGGCAATCGTATTAAGTTGCGCTGATAGCCGAGTAGTCCCAGAGCTGGCTTTCGACACAGGACTAGGTGAACTCTTCGTACTACGAGTAGCCGGGAATATTGCGAATACAGATACCATTGCAAGCATAGAATATGCCGTCGCACACTTAGGTACTGGAGTTATCGTGGTGATGGGACACGAGAGCTGCGGGGCGGTAGGAGCCGCACTAGCAGGTGGAGACAATGGATACAACCTTAACCATTTGCTTTCTCAGATCCAACCTGCACTGTCTCAAACAACGAGTACTGATGTGAACGACGTGGTAAAGAAGAATGCGGAGCTTTCTGCCAATGATTTATACGATCGATCAGCCATTATAAAGGGAGCTGTCGATAAAGGTGAATTGAAAATTGTTTCAGCATACTATAATCTGAACGGAGGCAATGTAGATTTTCTCTGATACCGTAGCACTTCAGTGCTATGGGTTATTTAGTTTTGAAATTATAAATCATTCCGCCATGGCCACTCCTTTTCAGAAACAGAAGCTCATTTATTTCTTCCATATCCTCGATCTGAACAACAATGGATCCGTGCAGCTGGATGACTTTCTCGAGATGGTAGAAAAGGTTTGCAAGATGATGGGCTATGAGGCGGATAGCAAAGAGGAGAAGCGCATCACTAATAAAGCCATTCGCTTTTTTAATGCGCTGGTGAGAGATATTGAGCCGTTAGATCCTCGACAAATTTCGGAAGAAGAGTGGGTGGCTTTCTTCGATGAAGAAGTACAGCAGCGAGAGGACATGCTTGTGGAGTACAAAGAGATCGTATTCAACTTTATGTTCGATTTTTTTGATCACAACCATGATGGCTACATCTCTAGGAAAGAATACGAAGACTTCTATCAGATCTTTGGCATAGATAAAAGGGCTCTAGATGAAGCTTTCCCAAAGTTGATTTCTGGTAATGAAAACAAGCTGCACCGCTATGATTTGATGGATGCAGTTGAAGACTTTTTTACCTCGGATAGTAAGGAAGTTGCCGGAAATTGGGTTTTTGGAAATTGGGAAAATCCGCCTCGTGCATGAGCAGCAGTACTGAGGAATTACACGCGTTTGACAAAGACCACTATTTACCCACCTTCGGGAGATACCCTCTAGCATTCAGAGAAGGGAAAGGATCGCGACTGTTTGACGTGGAGGGAAAGGAGTACATAGATGCCCTAGCTGGGATCGCCGTTAATAACGTGGGTCATGCTCATCCGAAAGTTGTAAAAGCCATTTCGGAGCAAGCGAGTAAGCTGATTCATATATCCAACTTTTATCTGAGCGAACCTCAGGTAAACCTCACCAGAAAATTGGTGGAGTTATCTGGCTTAGACCGTGTGTTTTTTGGAAATAGTGGTGCCGAAGCGGCCGAAGGAGCTATTAAAATTGCTAGAAAATACGCAAGCAAAAACGGTAGAGGCGGTACGATCATTACCATGAAAAACGCATTTCACGGACGAACGATGGCGGCTGTGGCTGCATCCGGTAAGCCTTCAATGATGAATGGTTTTGATCCGATACCAACTGGTTTTTGCAATGTTCCATTTAGTGATATTGAGGAGGTTAGAAAGAATGTGGATGAAAATGTGGGAGCGGTCATGGTGGAAACTGTCCAAGGAGAAGGAGGCGTTAGGCCTGCGGATCCAGCGTTCCTTCAAGAACTAAGATCGCTTTGTGACGAGGAGAACATTGTGCTGGTATTAGACGAAGTACAATGCGGTATTGGAAGGACTGGGAAAATGTTTGCCTTTGAGCACTACGGCATTATGCCTGATATCATGGCCTTGGCTAAGGGGCTAGGTGGAGGTGTTCCTATTGGCGCAGTATTGGCAAGCGAAAAAGTAGGGAGCGCAATAGATAGGGGAGATCATGGAACCACATTTGGTGGAAATCCTTTGGCTTGCGCAACCGCACTAGCTACGTTAGAGGTCATTGAGGAAGAGCATCTACTAGAAAAAGCCGCTGAGAATGGTGATTGGCTGAAAACCGAAATTGAGAAAGTCAGGTCAAATTACCCTGAGATCAAAGAAGTCAGAGGTAAGGGCCTTATGATTGGCATAGAGTTGGATAAACTAGCTAAACCGATTGTGATATCCATGATGCACCACCAAGTCCTTGCGAACGCAACCGCCGAAAATGTAGTCCGGTTGGTTCCACCCTTGAACATTCCTAGAGAGGACCTAGAAGAAGTACTTAGAGTACTGCTCGTAGCTATTGAGGAAAATCGATCGAATTAGGATCGCTTGATGTCTTCTCGATCTTCGTAGAAGTATTCGTCAAAAGACTTTTCGGACGGCTTGCCGTTCTTCAGTATGGAATAGATCATCCAAAAGAATGCCGCATGCACCACGATGAATAATATACCCAAGGCGGTATAGTTTATCTGTAGCCCACCACCCAATGCGTATCCAAGTACCAAGATTGTGGTGACAATGATGGGAATTTGAATATTTTTCATACTAATAAAAACTGCGGCACAGGTAGATTGTTAGAAGAAAATATCCTGTGCGGTACGGTAGGTATTGGCGTGCGCTTCCAAGATATCCTTTATATCCTTCGAGTAGCCACCACCCATCGAAGCGACTAGTGGAATATTGGCCTTCTTTGCTTCACTGATTACCAGCTCGTCCCGCCGCTTACATCCTTCAAGACTCATACCCAGTCTTCCCAACTTGTCAGTCATTAGCACATCAACGCCTGACTGAAAAAAGATGAAATCAGGAGAAAGCTGATCCAATAGCGCTTTCAGATTGGTATCAAGCAGAGACAGGTAGGTTTGATCATCTGTTCCATCTTTCAACGGGATATCCAGATCAGAGATTTCCTTTTGTAGCGGGTAGTTGTGCTCGCCATGCATACTAAACGTGTAGACAGAAGACTCATTCCGAAAGATTTCTGCAGTGCCATTTCCTTGATGAACATCCAGATCCACCACAAGAATCTGCTTGGCCTTCTTGTTATCTAAAAGATGTTGAGAAGCAATAGCAATATCATTCAGTAGACAGAAGCCCTCCGCTCGGTCACTAAATGCATGGTGCGTTCCGCCAGCAATATTCATGGAAATCCCGTATTCTAATGCAAATTCCGCACATTGAATGGTGCCTGCATTAATAGTGATCTCGCGTTCAACAAGCTCATGAGAAATGGGAAAGCCACTTCGTCGTTCTTCTTGTCTTGTGAAGTCAAGTTGCTGCAATTTTTCCCAGTAGCTGGCTTGGTGCACAGCCAAGATTTCCTGATCAACTAACTTCCTGGGGTTGAAGAAGTTTTCCTTGTCAACCGTGCCTTCATGTATCAGCTGTTTGGGCAGGAGATCATATTTCTCCATAGGGAAGCGGTGACCCTCAGGTAGGGGATGATTATAGATTTCTGACCAGGCAATTTTTAGCACGAATACCCTTTTGATTTTAGTTTATCCCAACTATCCTAGGCTTACGAATGTTCGGGCTTCCAAAGAAGGAAGGCGTATTTATGGTAAAGCTGAAAGTGAAGATATTGCCCTCTTCAGGCGGATTGGGATAGGCCGTGAAACGAAACTCAAAGGTGTTAAATGCCAAACTTTCATTTCGTATTCGTACACCACCTCCAACGTGCGGATAGGACTGGCTGTAGTTGAATACGCTTCTTGTTTCCTTGACAAACCCTAAACCCGCATGACCATACGTAGCGAATCTAAAACCATAAAAGTACCAAGGCTGAAAAATCACAAACTCATTGGAAATGCTGAATACTTGTTCACCTCGAACCTGTTGGCCATTTATATCCCTTATTCTATTCAAGCCTACGATACTCTGTGACTGAGGTATGGAAAGATTGTCTCCATTGAAGAAGTAGACTCTAGTAAAAAGCCGTGCGGTCGTGCTACCGATTCCAATTAATGGTGAGAAGTAGCGTGTGCTTACCTCCACCACATCATTGCGAACTATTCCCTCATTCCTAAAGAACCCTGCCTCCAGGTTAATGGTGAAGTATCCAAACCTTGTGTAATCTGAGAAATTAGCTCGAATGCCTTGATAAGTTCTGGGATCAAACTCGTTCCAATCACGGCCGTACAAAATGGAAAACAAGTATCCCTCCGGGATGTCCTCAGTGATATTGAAAGCCAAAATATTCCTCGACTTTAGGAAGTTGATTTTGCTGTAGGAGAGGGCACCAAGTAGTAAGTGATGGTCGTGAAAGAATTCATTGCTATCAATTTGTACTTGTGGACGCTGGGTATAGTTATCGTGAAGTAGTCTGGTAGAAAAATTAATAGCCCTTCGCTTCCCAACATCAAATGATCTGCCGGCCCAAAGGTCATAGGTAAATCTCTTTGACCGGAAGTTCTCCTCATACAAAGAGTCTGCAAACACCAAGTCTTCAATTGGTTGTACTCGCTCTACTGTAACTTCGCCATAGTACTTGATCTCCGGAGAAACAAAGTCTCTCCGAAAACTGATGCCAGTGCTTCTTCCGAGGTAATTATCAGAGGCGTAGACTGTGCCATCTATGAATGTGTTTTTAATCCCTCGAATGGTATAGTGCAAATCATACCCGTGATTTGGTTGTTCTTTGGGATGGAACCAATACCCTACACCAAATTCATGACCTGTACCAATGATATTTCTATTGGTGAAACCAAGATTCAGCGCTCGCTGACTCGTCAGGCCCAGATTGGCATTCCAGGGGAAGCGGTCTTTGTAGATAACTAATGCGTCCACGGTCTGTAGATCTTCTGCATTTATGACAAGCTTAATGCGCACATCCTCAATGTAGGCAAGCGAGCGAACGACCCTTTCACTATCCGCTAATTCATAGGGATCCACTTTATCGCCGGGTTGAAAAAGCAGTTGGTTATTTATGACTCGCTTGCGAGTATTGTTGTGCAGCCTGTTGCTCAACTTACCTATACTTGAACGCGCCTTTATGGTGGTGTCATTGACATTTCCACCCAGTATATCCACCGGTATGAATTCAATTGATCGGATGGTCTTTCCCTCAAATGCAGCAAAGAAGGATTCACTCTTCACAGGCTTTTTTGTTTTTTGCGGGTCAGCTGGAGGCCGCTGGACGATCAGTAGATTGTACAGTTCTTTTGTAATTCTGTTCTTCTGTGCCTTAGAATATACCGAGTCGTAAAAGTTTTTATTGAGTAGGTACCTGTTGTTTACAAACTTGTAGCGTGTACCGTGTGGTACAAGGATCGTGGTGTCTTTATCAGCAATGATCACCTCCCCATTTATTACTACTATATCATCGTCAACTAATCTTAGTGAGTCGATTTCTTGAGAAAAGACAAGTAGTTGGGTTAAAACGAAGACGATGACAAACCCTTTGCGCATCATGGTTCAGTTGGAGGATATAGTATAGCAATGATATGGCTGATTTCCCACAGTGTAAAGAAAAGATGGTGGTTTTGACTATTTATATTGTTCAGAATTTTAAATAGATTTAGTAAACGATCTAAAACCTTACCAACATGGCTAAAATGCACATCGAGCGCTCGATTAGTATCAATGCGCCCTCTAAAAACGTCTATAAAGTTATCAGTGATTTCAACGACTGGAGGCCATGGTCTCCTTGGTTACTCATGGAACCGGAAGCTAAAGTGACGGTGGCTGAAGATGCCAGGTCCTATAAATGGGAAGGAAACCGAACCGGGTCCGGTAATATGAAGATTACTCAGGAAGTAGAAAATGAATTCATCGACTATGATCTCAATTTCCTGAAACCCTGGAAATCCTTCGCCAAGACCAACTTTGCGCTTAGTCAGGAGGGCAATGCCACCAAGGTCACCTGGACCATGGATAGTAGTCTACCGTTCTTCATGTTTTTCATGAAGGGAATGATGGAGGCCTTTGTAGGTGCTGATTACGAAAGGGGCTTAGATATGCTCAAGGCTTACGTAGAAGAAGGAGAAGTTCCATCATCCATTGACTTTACTGGAAATAAGGAGTTTGAAGGCGTTCCGTGGATAGGTATCAAAACAAGCTGCTCACTAGATGAGGTGGGACCTAAGATGGAAGCTGACTTTACCAAACTACGTCAAGTTGCGGAGGATAAGGGTATTTCTGAATTCATGATGCTAAGCATCTATCACAAGTGGGACATTCCAAAGGGTCGGGTCATCTACACTGCTGCAATGGGAGTGAAGGAACTGCCAAGTGACTTAC
>CAYYNA010000145.1:2249-9272 GCA_964472815.1 uncultured Roseivirgaceae bacterium | reverse complement strand
AAATTCCAGTGGAACAAGCTGATGACGTACAAGCAGCTCAAAGACAAAGAACCTCGAGGAATTACAAGGAAGAAAAACAAGAGAGTAGATCTGCCCTTGCTGGTCCGGAAGGAAATCGACCCCCTGTGCAGCAACAAACTCAACCAGCACAATCTCAGAAGATTGCTAGTCGAAATCAACGAGTTAACGTGCAGTATGCGGACGGCTCAGTAAAAAAGGATGTTAAGTACAAGACTGTAGAAGAAGACCTCAAAAACAATAAATGCGTATTGATAGATTAGTCATATTACTACTATTGGCAGCTTGCAAAGCTACTGTACCTACCTCCTCAACATCCTACAAGGAGGATTTGAGTATACACAGACCTGTCAGTACTGCAGCAGAAGAGTCAAGTCCAAGTACCAGTTCACCTTCTACGAACCAAGAGGAATACACTCCGCTAACAGGTCACATTGGAGCAGAACTAGACAGCATTGCCAAAATCGCGTACAAGCAGAATAAAAAGGGGAGATATGTGGATGGATATGTGATTCAAGTATATTCTGGCTCCAGTCGAGAAGACGCCAATGAAGCGCAGTTTCAGATGGAAGAAACTTTCCCGGAGCTTGACCCAAAAGTGACATATCGTCAACCAAGCTTTCGAGTAAAGGGTGGCAAATTCATTGACCGACTAGAGGCAAACCGAGTTTACAATCAAGTAAAGAAGAAATTTCCCAAGGCCCTGCTGATTCCCGATAGACTGCTTATTTCCTATGACTGACCTGAAGAATAAAGTCAAAGAACTTTCAGACAGCTACTTTGCTGAGATTCTATCTATCAGAAGACACCTGCATGAAAATCCTGAATTATCCTTTGAGGAGCATAAAACAGCCAGTTTTATTGAAAAAAAGCTAAGTGGGTTCGGCATCACAGAAACCCAGCGAATTGGAGAAACGGGCGTGACGTTTTGTATAAATGGCAAGGAGAAGGGAAAGACTGTTGCCCTCAGAGCAGATATAGATGCACTTCCGATCCTCGAGGAGAATGACGTGCCCTATAAGTCCAAGAATGAGGGTATCATGCATGCTTGCGGTCATGATGTTCATACAGCAAGTCTTCTGGGGGTCTCAAAAATCCTGAATGAGCTAAAAAGGGACCTTAAGGGCTCAGTAAAATTTGTTTTTCAGCCAGCCGAAGAAAAATCCCCAGGTGGGGCATCCATCTTGATCAAAGAAGGTATTCTAGAAAACCCTACTCCCGCTTCTATTCTTGGCCAACACGTAATGCCATTAATTCCTGAAGGCAAGGTTGGGTTTCGGAAAGGGAAATACATGGCTAGTGCTGATGAAATCTATCTCACAGTCAAAGGCAAAGGCGGTCATGCCGCTATGCCAGAAAGCTTTATTGACCCTATAGCGATGGCTAGTCAGATTATTGTCTCACTCCAGCAGGTGGTCAGTAGAATGGCAAATCCAAAAATCCCCTCGGTACTTTCATTTGGAAAAATTGCGGGAGGCAATGTCAACAATGTCATCCCCAATGAGGTGAAAATTGATGGCACCTTTAGGACATTTGATGAAACCTGGAGGAAGGAAGCCTTGAGCAAGATCAAGGATATCTCCACATCGATCGCCTCTTCTATGGGTGGGAAATGTGAAGTTGAGATCGCGCCCGGCTACCCCTTTCTAGTAAATGAAGAACAATACACCGAACGAAATATCAAGGCTGCTAAGTCATTCATGGGTGACGAGAATGTAGTAGAGCTTGATCTCTGGATGGCTGCTGAGGATTTTGCATTCTATACACATGAAATCCCGGGGTGTTTCTATAGACTGGGTACTCGAAACGAGGAAAAGGGGATTGTCTCTGGAGTGCATACACCAACCTTCAATATTGACGAGGAGGCATTGAAAACCGGAATGGGATTAATGGCCTATCTGACCATTAACGAACTTAATTCAGATTAACCATTTAAGTAGGAAAACCAGTCCTACACTAATACCTAAGCCTAAAAATACTTTTCCAAGGTCGAATCCAAGGTTCTTTAAGGTCGCATTTGGAACTGACCGATATCCAAAATATTTGATTGCAATTTCTCGACCTGCAAGTAACCCCAAGAACACCCAGGTAGTGCTCATTGGAATGTTATTTAGTTCCTTGAAAAAGAAGAGAATAATAGCAAAAGTAAGGTCAATGATAGTGGCTGATCTTATGTCCTGTGTGTTTGTCTTCGATTTCACGATGGACTGGATAGCTCCTCCTTTAGAATAAAATATGTAAGCAATCAGTGCCCAGAAAACAATGAGTGTAACGATCAAAGTGGTTAGATCGATTTGCCTTGGCAGATACACGTAAATGTTTGCAAAATCTTGAATGAGCCATTGGCTCCACAAAAACCCGGTAGAACACCATTGAGCAATGGTCCAACCCTTGACTTCTAAATCAGTAGGTTCTGTCTCCACAAATTTCTTTTCCAGTGCCTTAGTAATCAACGCATACAATACTATTGCTGCGAAGAATGCAACGAGATAACCAGACATTGACTTGACCACCATATCATATAGATTCTTCGCATTGAAGAATGTCAGGATCATAAAAGAAGTGCTTACTGGAATTCCTATCCGCGTTAGAAGAAGTAAAATGATCGGTGGTAGTAGGTAGGGCCAACCAAAAGATTCCTTGTCCAGCGGGCTCTTATACCTTGGATTATCAAAGCCACCATCTCCAATTAGCCTTCCATAGCTTACATCACCGTCATTAAGCTGCCAGCCGTACACAAGGGTAATTGTCAACAAAGTGCCAGCAAACAGGGCCAAGACCCACCAGGGGCGTTTTTCATTGGAACTTAAGAAAGTACCTAACGTCTGAATCACATCGTTCCCTACTACGGAATAAGCCGCCATAAGGAAACCTAGGTACATAACAATCTCGATTTCGGTCACTCGAAGTAATAGGTTTTAGCCGCTAACAAAACTATTAAGTTTTGATCGTGCAGACATCATATTTTATTAACACTAGATCAAAAAAGTGATGCTGAGAATAACAATTCCTTCACTTGATTTCTCAGATTAGTGAGAAGCAAAATACTAGCTTTGCACGCTAGCTCTGCAACTTATTGTGACAATTAACGAAATCATAGAGGATCGAGACAAAAATCAGTATCCAGCATACATAAATGTGATGATGGTGCTAGGATCTGTATTTCTTTTTTTGTTTTCGATCACCCTTATGATAAGGTCCATTAGCTCTTTCGAATTTTCACTTTCGGAGTACGTGGTTAATGCGACATCAAACCCATTCATAGGTTTGTTTATTGGGCTGCTCGCCACCGCCCTATTACAAAGTAGCAGCACAACAACCACGATCATTGTAGCTGCTGTTGCTTCTAATACATTGTCTCTTGAAGCGGCGATACCAATCGTACTTGGGGCAAATATTGGGACCACACTTACCAGCACGATTATTTCAATGGGTTACATAACAAAGACCAAAGAGTTTAGAAAGGCGGTTGCTGCAGGTACCATCCACGATTTGTTTAACATCATTCTGGTCTTACTTTTCTTTCCATTTGAAATGAAGTATCATTTTCTGGAAAGATGCAGCAAGTACATCGCCAACCAATTCTCGATAAAAAACTCGTCCTACTTTGGGGAGGGCTATAACCTTTCGGCTTTTTTTAATTCTATCAACGATTGGTTAATTGTACATGCAGGCAATATTTTCACTTTAGGACTGGCTATAGTTTTATTGTTTACTTGTATCAAATTCATTTCTAAGCTGCTTTACGACCTGCTAGTTGGAAAGAAAAAGGAGCAGTTTGAAACCACAGTTTTTTCCACTACGATGAGGTCATTTTCTTGGGGACTCTTTATTACCTCAGCTGCGCAATCAAGTTCTTTGACTACCTCTCTGATAGTTCCTCTAGTTGCTACAGGGAAAGTAAAACTGGTCCGTGCTTTCCAATTTATCATGGGAGCAAATATTGGAACCACGATAACTGCACTGTTTGCCGCATTATTTCAGTCACAGGCCGCAATAGAGATTGCATTGGTTCACCTGATATTCAATGCAACAGGGGTGTTACTGTTTATTTTGGTCCCTTATCTATCTCAAGGAATAGTCTACTTAGCTGAAAAAATGGGAGAATATACGCTAAGGCTCAGAATTGTGGGTTTTGCTTATATACTTTTCACCTTCTTTTTGCTTCCATTCACACTCATTTACGTTTCAAGAGGATTTGATCACAATTCTGACGCTTCAGAAATAAGCTCAGAAGATTAGCTTTGTGCTAAACAATAGTTGATCAATGCCAAGTGCAGTAGCAGATACATTAGACAAAATCACTCAATTCATTGAGTTGAAGGTTGAGCAACTAAAGCTCAGAATGATTGAGAAGATTTCGGGTCTTCTTGCAAATGTTATCTCTCTCTCTATTGCACTTTTTGCTACATTTTTTTTCATTTTTTTCTTGAGTTTCGCACTCGCCTATCTACTTAACGCATTCCTAAGTAGCACTTATCTAGGCTTTTTTATTGTTTGCGGCTTCTACCTCCTTGTAATCCTTATACTACTATTCTTGTTAAGAAAGAAAATCATACAGGGTTGGTTCGAGTCTTTGATTCACAAAATTTCTGAAACACAAAACGAAGATGAAGAAGACTAGAGCCAAAGCAGAAAAACTTCAAAATCAAGAAAAAGCGCTAAGAAAGGAGCTGGCAAAGAGCGAAAAAAAACTAATAGCGAGAGGAAAAAGAGCCGGCTTAATCGCACTTGGCAGTGGTATTACTGCTCTTCTTCTCTATTGGGCTTACAAAGGGTTTTCTTCCTCAAAAAGCTCGAAAAAGAAGGCCGACAAGAAAAACAGAAATACAAAGAAAGAATCTAGGTTTGGAAGTGTAATGGACCTCTTTGCTCCATATCTCACCAAGGTATTAAGTCAGTTATTGGAATTAGATCACGGAGACGATGAAAAAAAGACAGAAAAACAAGATCTAGACGACTAGACGTTCATTAAAGACTCCCGTCTTCTCATTTTACCTGCAGGTATACCAAACATCATCTTAAAGCGACGACAGAAGTATGCAGTATCCTTATAACCTACTTCTTTGCCAATATCTCTAATACTCTTTTTTGAGGTCCTTAACAGATTTACAGCGGCCTCCATTCTTTGATATTCTATGTAGTCTTGAGGGTTTATCCCAGTGAGCATCTTGAAGTACTGTCCGACATAGTCCTCTGATACATTGGCAACATTAGCTAAGACCTTATTTGATAAATCATCAGATAGGTTCTCTTTGATAAAAGTGAAAATATCGATGAGTCTTGGATCCTTGAAGTACGTTGAATTGGTAGCGAGCTTTTCCACGAACAGGCTATTGTTCAGAATATATCTAATCAGCTCGATGGTCATATTCTCAGTAAGCACTTTAACAATGCGATCCTTGCCTGGCATATTTCCATATGATTCATCACAAATCTGCTTGATCAGACTTGCCATTTTATAGTTTTCCTCGATCTTAAAGGCCGGGATATCCAAGGAAGAGAAAAAATTTACTGAGTCGAATGCTTTCGCATCAAATGCTATATAACTATAGTGTTCTTCTCCACTAACTTCTCCACTTGACGACTTGAGAAAGTGATCCTTATTAGTGAGGAAATCGTCCTTTGACAGGACAGTTGGGTTCCCGGACCCATATGAAATTGATATTGGCCTTCCGCCTGGAACAAATACCACATCGCCTTGCTTCGCTACTTCCTTTTCCTTTCCAAATCGTATTTCCCCGCCGGTGACTAGTAAAAGGTAGTTTTCTACTTCGTAGTTATTATCAATTGTAACTGGCTTTAAAATATTAATATTTTTAGCCTTAACGAATCTAATCTGAAGAGACTCAATGATTTTGTTATAGTCTTCCATTTATGATTTTAGCTGGTCAATATAGCAATAAACTTAAAAATAATTGGACGAATCTAATAATATTCAGCTATAAATCCTAATGGAATTAGGGTAGCAAAGACCCTTCTTATTGAACTATTTCAATAATCCTCTTGAGATAACAATTTTTTGAATTTCTGAAGTCCCTTCGTAAATCTGAGTGATTTTGGCATCTCGCATAAGCCGCTCTACGTGGAACTCCTTTACAAATCCATAACCTCCATGAATTTGGACTGCTTCTACCGTATGCTTCATCGCCACATCAGAAGCAAACAATTTGGCCATGGCACTTTCCTTAGAAAAGTCCTCACCAGCATCCTTCTTCTGAGCAGCATTCAAACAAAGTAAGCGAGCCGCTTCAATATCGGTGGCCATATCAGCAAGTTTGAACTGAATCGCCTGATGTTTTGAGATTTCAACACCAAAAGCCTTTCTTTCCTGAGCGTACTTGAGTGAAAACTCCATGGCGCCAGAAGCGATTCCCAATGCTTGCGCTGCTATCCCAATTCTTCCTCCATTAAGCGTACTCATAGCAAATGTGAAACCAAACCCATCATCTCCGATTCGGTTTTTCTTCGGAACTTTTACATCCTGAAACATTAGTGAATGCGTATCACTTCCCCGAATTCCCAGCTTCTCTTCTTTTTTGCCGACAGTAAATCCCTCCATTCCCTTTTCGACAATTAGTGCATTGATTCCTTTATGTTTTTTAGCAGGGTCGGTCTGGGCTATCACAATGTAGGTTGAGGCCGAATTACCATTAGTGATCCAGTTTTTCGTGCCGTTCAAAACATAATGATCACCCTTATCTTCAGCAGTAGTCTTTTGTGAGGTTGCATCTGAGCCTGCCTCAGGTTCTGAAAGACAAAAAGCTCCAATTTTTTCACCTCGCGCAAGTGGTGTCAGGTATTTCTCTTTTTGAGCCTCTGATCCATACTTCTCCAAGCCCCAACAGACTAGCGAATTGTTTACAGACATACAAACAGAGGTGGAAGCATCTATCTTAGAAATCTCTTCCATAGCAAGCACATAGCTGACAGTGTCCATTCCACTTCCACCATACTTTTCATCCACCATCATTCCCATAAAACCTAATTCTCCTAAGGCTTTTA
>CAYYNA010000145.1:0-2149 GCA_964472815.1 uncultured Roseivirgaceae bacterium | reverse complement strand
CCATACTTTTCATCCACCATCATTCCCATAAAACCTAATTCTCCTAAGGCTTTTATCTGATCTACAGGAAATCTCTCATGAGTATCACGATCAATTACACCAGGTAACAATTCTTTTTGAGCAAAATCCCTTGCAGCGTCTCTTACAGCCAATTGCTCTTCGGTCAAGTGAAAATTCATAATCTGTTGTCTATTCTAAAGTTTTGGACCGCAAATATATTAGTTATTATGCATGCATAATAAATGCCTATGAAAGAAAACTGAATTAACATGGCTCCTGATTCTAGAATATCAAACTAATAGGCGCATTTTTGTGTCTCATTAAGAACAAAAAATTTAAACCAATTTATTTGACATGAAAAAAATCACTCAAAACTTATTATTGCTGACCGCAGCTTCCCTTTTCGTACTCACCAGCTGTGGTGAAGACGATGAGACCCCACTGCCAGCTGAGCCAAATTTGAATGTTTCTGCTACCTCTGGTGTTGATTCTGAAAATGCCTCCACACTTACTAACGGTGGCAGTGTTCCTCAAGGAGATTCAGTTTATTTTTCAATTAGTCTTACTGCCTTAGGAGGTATTGACAATTTGAGAGCAGGTAGTCAGATCATAAGTGCTGCTGATCTTGGATTAGAAAGTGGAGCTACAACAGGTAGTGTGAATTTATTTCAAACTACAGCTTCAGCCACAGTTGGATCAACTGTTTCTAGCCAGTTTGTATTGATTGACGATGTAGATCAAAGAGATACAGTAGTTTTTGAATATACGATTGCGGAACCACGATCACCAGAAGTACAGACCTCTACCCAAGTACTTATCGGTGGTTTTCAGAATAGTACTTTAGGTAGCTTCTATGATGCTGTTGCGGACTCAGTGTTTACTTCTGCAAACGCGCTACAAAATGATGAGGATATCGACCTACTTTTCTACTACTCTGATGTAGCACTATATACTATTGCAGCCCTTGATAATCCAGAGGCTGATGCTACCATCGAAGCGCAGACTGGAGGAGACTTGGATAACTTCGACCCGCAAAACCCTACAAGATTCAAAACTTTCTTAACGGCCCCTGACTTTGATGGAGTTGTTACCGCAGCTGACCTTCAAAGCGCATATGCTGGAGATGCTGATCTAAGCGGTGAAAGTAGAATCACCATGTTATCAGATGGCGACATCTTTGGATTCGTTCTAGCTTCTTCAAGGGGTGACAAAGTGGGATTAATTAAAGTAGTAGCTACTACTGGTACCGCTGGAACAGATAGAGCTATTGAAATTGAAGTGAAGATTGAACCATAAGTTTTAATTGCTTCAAAAAAACCTCATGTGAAATCACATGAGGTTTTTTTATATCTAGTCTCTAGAGCTATTAATCATCTCCACCCATAAAAATCATGACGTAGTATAGCAAAGTTGCTAAAGCTCCTAGAGCAGCAACAAGATATGTCTGAGCAGCTGTATTCAAAGCGTCTTTGGCCATATCATGTTCTCTACTATCTACAATGTTTCTATCTCTAATCCATGCAAGTGCACGTTTGCTGGCATCATATTCTACAGGAAGCGTGACAAACGCAAAAAGTGTGAAAATCGAGTAACATCCTATAATAATAAGTAATGCCAATTGAGGATTGATCAAGCCGGGAAGAATAAATGCCCCAAAAAGCATCGCAAAAAACATAATATTAATTACTCTGGCACTTACATTCTGAATTGGAACCATTGCAGACCTGAACTCCAACCACCTGTATGCCTGAGCATGCTGTAATGCATGACCACACTCGTGAGCTGCAACTGCAGCAGCAGCAGCCGATCTTCCATTGTAAACATCTGGACTCAGGTTCACCGTCTTATTCGCTGGATTGTAGTGATCAGTGAGACGGCCTTCAACGGAGGTAACAGATACGTCGTAAATTCCATTATCTCTCAGCATCAGTTCTGCAATCTCTCTTCCAGACAGGCCAGAACCCAGCATCTCTCTAGAATACTTCTTGAACTTGTTTTTAAGACGACTACTAACTGCCCAGCTAGCAATCATGAAACCAATTATTATTACTATTAACATCTATTACTTTTTTAAACTATTGAGAACAAATACGATACCATCATCTCGTTGTTTTACTTTCGACCAGCTTTATGAAAAGTCCACTCACAA
>CAYYNA010000144.1:0-9303 GCA_964472815.1 uncultured Roseivirgaceae bacterium | reverse complement strand
GTCACGATCGAACAGTATTTTTTAAGCTCTCGGAATCTAAAATGGTACTCCATTTCCCTATCAACAATCGCTACCAACATTAACGGCTATCAGTTTCTAGGCATGATGGGCTCTGCTTATTTGTTTGGATTGGCTCAGGCAAGCTTAGAAATAAACGCCATTCAGGGTATCGTGATGGCTGCTTTTATTTTCGTCCCCCTATTTCTGAGAGAAAAAATTATCACCATCACACAGTTTATCAAGCTCCGGTTAGGAAAAACGGTTAGCCTCATTTATTCACTTTCTAACTTGGCGATTTTCTCAACCATCACCTTAGGCGCAGCACTGTTTTGGGGAGCTTATGCCGCAGATCTGGTTTTCGCAGAGTACTTGGAAATCCTTAGCGAGGATCGCATCACGAGAATTACCATTCTCATCGTTGCACTTGGTGTCTTCTCAGCGATTTACACTTACCTGGGAGGACTGCAGGCTGTGGTGAAAACAGACATTATACAGTTCAGTATCCTACTGGCAGGTGGTTTTGTGGTGCTCTTTATTGCGGTTAAGGAACTTGGTGGCTGGGGACAATTGTATGTGAAAACTCCGGATCTGATGCACCTGCACTTACCAAGCGATCATCCAACACTACCTTGGATTCACATTTTCGGCTTGTTCTTTCTAAACATCAACTATTGGTGCGCAAATCAGACCATCATTCAGCGATCGCTGGCAGCAAAAAGCCTCAGCGAAGCGCAAAAAGGCCTTCTGGTAGGAGGAGTGATCAAGTACGTGATGGCAATCCTAATTGTCATTCCAGGAATTGCTTTAGTGGGAATCCTTGGTAAGGATGGGTTGGCTGAGCCAGACATGGCCTTCCCCTATTTAGTAAAAACCTATTTGCCTGTTGGCTTGAAGGGCATCATTCTCTGTGCGCTGTTTGCTTCGTTAATGAGTACCGTAGACTCCACTTTCAACTCGTTAGCTACCCTTTGGTCAATCGACATCTACAAGGGGTATCTTAAGAAAGACGCAAATGATCAGGAAGTCGTGGGCTCAGGTAAGAACGCGATCTTGGTCTCTTTAATATCCGGAATAGTCATGGGTTTGATTTTGCTGCATCTGAAGTTTAGCAACCCAGACGCAGCATTTACGCATACCTTAAATGAGTTGAGGTACTACATCAATTGCGGAATAGTAGTGCTGATCTGCAGTGCTGGTTTCCTACTGTATCCGAAACAAAAAACGATCCTCATTGCCTTCTTCAGCACCTTTGCTTTCCAAGTAATAATTCTGAAGGTATTTCCCGAAATGAACTATTTCGTTAGAGCGATGTGGGTAATCATTTTGGGACTGGCGATCGTCATTGGATCAAATTTTGGAAAGGGTGCCCCACTTAAATCGCTGATTCAATTTGAAGATAGAAAAACACTGACCTGGGGCATTGGATTGGTTCTTTCACTCATTTTGGTTCACATCGTTTTTCACTAAGCCCTAAGCTACAAATCCTGACGATTTGAGATTTGTAGTTGAAAAGCAACTATTCAGGTGAATGGACGTCTTTATTTCAAAACTCAATGAAAGGACTACTACACACTATGGGGTCCTTCCTCATAGGTGGTTTGCTATTTCAAGCAGGCGCTCAGGAAATTGCCATCTCGGGAAAGTTAGAAGATCAAACCGGGAATGAGATTCCCTTTGCACATGTCTATGTGAAAGGCACCACCCTGGGGACACTTACCAACGTAGAGGGTAATTATGCATTAAATCTTCCCGAAAGGTATCGGAGTGATTCAATCATTTTTTCTTGTGTTGGTTTTCAGTCCAGGGTGCTGCCACTTCAATTGCTCACCGGATCAGTTCAGAAGATTCGGCTAGAAGAATCCGAAATCATGCTGGCTGAGGTAGTAGTAAGCAACTTATCTGCTAAAAGCATTTGGATCAATGCGGTACGAAAAAAAGAGGAGAATTTTTCTACAGATCGATTTCGCTTGACTGGATTCTATCGAACTACCTTCCAAGAAGATGGTCAGTTCACCCGGTTGCTAGAAGCGGCAGTGCATATTCATGGTGATCGGTTCATAAAGAAACGAGCCGAAATTGAATACCTAGAAGTACGTAAGGCCAAGGATCTTAGAGAGAATAAATGGCAAGTGAACGATGGATATCTCGAGCACTTGGTCAACAATCACCCATTAAGATGGATCCCAGATTTTCTAAGTACTCGTGGCAAAAACAAGTATGATTTCACAATATCAGACATCCTGTCTCAGGATAATGAAAGGTACTATGTGATAGATGCAATAGGATCCCCAAAGAACATGCATGATGCTCAAATGCTAATCAAGGCTGACAATTATGAGATCTACCGGATTACCATATTCTGGAAGCCTGAAAACTCTGGTGATTTCAGTTGGGCATGGGAGAAAAAGGATGACTCGAGGTTTTTTTGTGATGAACAAACTAGCGTGTATGAGTACATCAAGTACAATGGAAAAATGGTTCCCAAACGATCTAGCTGGCACAGAAAAGGCAGGGTGATAAATGATAGCACAGAAGAAACGCTTTTTCACACAGAATCAATTGATGAACTACTGATTACCAATATTGATTCTAAGTCTTATAAGTTCGAAAACAGGACACCCATTGAAGTTCAGAATATTTATGAAATGGCTGAATATTTTCCTTACAATAAACCCTTTTGGCAGACTATTAATCGTCCTGTGGATTCCAAGTACTTCACTATGGCAAAGCAAAAATTGGAAGAGTATCAACCTCTAGAAAATCAGTATGAAGATTACTCCGGGCTTAAAGCTACTAGTAAATAAAATGCCACTAACAATCCTTTGAAATTGTCATTTATTGTTCTTCATTCGTAATCATGCAAGAGCTTCAAAACATCTACCAATTTTTCAAAAATATTGAGCCGCTTAAAGACACGCTGAGAACCGGAATTACCCAGCAAGGAAGAACGGAAAGTGTAGCTGAGCATTCTTGGAGACTAGCAACGATGGCAATCATTTTGTGTCCGAAATACTTCCCTCAACTTGATCTCAACAAAGTGATGACGATGTGCCTGATCCATGATTTAGGAGAGATTATCCGTGGGGACATTCCCGCCCCCCTTCAAGCTAACATTCCCAATAAAAGCGAAGAAGAAAGAGAAGACTTTAAGCAAGTGGCTAGCTCATTGCCCAACGCTCTGTCGAAGGAGCTACTGACCGTATGGGACGAATATGAAAATGCCAGCACACCAGAAGCGGGTTTTGTCAAAGCAATCGATAAGATTGAAAGTATCATGCAGCACAATCAAGGGAATGACGATCCGGACTTTGATCATGCGTTTGATCTAAGTTACGGTCAGAAGTACATGGATTTTGATCCAATTATCCGTCAACTGAGAGAAATGGTGGATTCAGAAACTAGGGAGAAAATTTCCGATAGCTAAAAAAAAGCCCCACAAGGGGGCTTTCTATTATTCTTTATCCCAACCCTCTGGGCGCTTCCATCTAACAGGAGCAGCTGGCTCAGGCTTCATTTCGAATTCCTGAGTTTCCAAAAGTTTCATTGCTTCCTGGACAGCTCGTTCAAGCTGCGGGTCTTTTCCTGCAATGACTTCTCTTGGCGTCTGTATTACTTCGATATCTGGTGCTACACCTTCACCTTCCACGGCCCAATTGCCGTCGACATCATAGAAGCCACCACGTGGAGCTACCATTCGTCCGCCATCAATAAATCTTGGTGTATCCCAGGTTCCTACCAGACCTCCCCAGGTTAATGTACCAACTAGAGGGCCTAGATTCTTTTCCTTAAACATGTAAGGGAGCAAGTCGCCACCAGATCCAGCGCGCTCGTTTATTATCATGACCTTCGGACCCCAAATCCCGGCCATCGGAGTAGTCCATGGGCGATTATCATTTGCTTTACTATTAAAGTAACCAAATAGCTCTCGGGACATTACGTCAATCATGTAGTCAGCAGCAGAGCCCCCACCATTGTTTCGCTCATCCAAAATGACCCCTTTCCGGTCTTGCTGAGCAAAATAGTATCGGTTGAAATTGGTGAAGCCACCACCTCCAGTGTTTGGTAGATAGACGTAGGCGAGCTTCCCGCCAGACATTTCAGAAACTTTCTCGCGATTTCCCTCGACCCAGTCTGCTGTCCTTAATTGATACTCATTGCGCGTCGGCTCAACGTTAATTTCCTTGCCACCGGCTGAGGCTGAAGTATTGATCGTTAACGTTGTAGTCCTTCCTGCAGTCTGCTCCAAAAAGGCATAGATGTTGTCATTCGCCGTAAGCGATTGCCCATTGATCGCAGTAATGTAATCCCCCGCTTTCACGCCTAGCCCAGGTGTTCCGAGAGGAGCCGAAAGATTCGGGTTCCAGCTTTCTCCATTATAGATCTTCTCAATTTTGTAGAAACCGTTTTCTAAACTAAAGTCAGCTCCCAGTAGACCTACAGGCACACGATCAATGTCAGGCATGTCACCACCAGATACATAACTATGGCCCACTGCGACCTCTCCACTCATCATGTCAACCATATAGTTCAAGTCTGTTCTGTGTCTAACATCTTTGATCCATGGAGCATACCACTCATAAACTTGGTCCCAAGGCGCTCCGTGCACATTATCTACATAAAGGAAATCCCTCATGTACCTCCAACCTTCGCGGAAGATCTGCTTGTACTCCGCTTGGGGATCAATCTTAATATTTGCATTGGTTGAAATCTTATCATCACCAGAAGGCTTGCCAGAAGTGCTTGAGATGGACCAGCTGCCCCCTTTTCTATGGAGCACATATTCCCCATTGGAAGAGCTAACTGCCTGGTTTATCCCTGATGCATATTCCGAGGCTTCCATTTTTTCTAGATCGAATTGATGAATTTTCACTCCAGATTCATTGGGGATAATTTCTGCAACTAATACGGAGTTCTCTTTGCTTGCTGAAAGCCCTGCATAATTTCTATTGGGCATATCTAATGCAATTACTCGATCACCAAGCCCGCTGCGATCAATGGTGATCTTCATGGAAGATTCAGCATCTTCGTCCTCACCTTTCTTTCCTTTTTTACTATCACTTTTCTCCTCTTTTGCTTCTGCTTTTACTTCCTCCTCATCACTTTTCACGAGACTTGGCGAAGGGGTGTCCTTTGCTAAGAGTAAGCAGTACAGGCTTCTGGTCACTTGTGGATCGTAGGAACTCATATCCAGCCATCCAGAGTTTAGTCCATAATTGGTACTAGCTAAAAAGTATAAGTATTTCCCGCCCTGATCCCAAACAGGTGTAATCGCATCTGCCATACCGTCCGTCAGTTGTATTTTCTCACCAGTCTCTACATTAAAAGCAAAAACAGCCTTAAAGTGGCTTTCTAGTTGCTTCGCATAAGTCACCCATCTGCTGTCTGGGGACCAAACTGGATTCATGGCTCTGTTTGGATGCGCGTACCTATCCGTATCCACCATTTTGACTATGCCAGAGGACAGATTAATGTACCAAATGTTATAGTCCGTATCTGTGTAGGCGATGTACTTTCCATCCGGAGACCAATCGGGTTGGAAGTAGAAGGTGGGATTTTCTAACTCATAGGTTCTTTGGGCCCCACCAAATTGATCCGCTGTTACTAGTTTGTATTCTCCGCTGGCATCAGAAAACCAAGCGATCATATCTCCTTTCGGAGACCATATGGGCGAACGGTCCGCAACTCCAGGTGTATTGGTGAGATTTCTCCAGCTTCCATCTTTTTTGGGAAAAGAAATGATTTCGCCACGGTATTCAAAAATTGCACGTTTTCCATTTGGTGACACATTTGGGTTGCTCAGGCTTCTTCCGTTTACATCTTCCCATCGAGTACGTGCGAAATTCATATCCCCAGCAACGTTAATTTCCAATTGAGTAGAGGTTCCCGAGGAAGGATCAAGCAGATGTAGGTATCCGCCCATTTCGTAAACGATGGCATCACTGGATGCATCCATTGATTTGATGTCAAACTTCTTCAGAAAAGTGATCTGCTTTTCTTCACCTGTCTGAGGATCGAAGGACCAGATATTGCTCAGGTAATCCCGCTCTGAGAGGTAATAAACCTTACCGCCATGCCAGATGGGACTGAGGTGTCTTTCATTATCGGTCCTTGGCGTTCTGGTTAGTTCCTTTGTTTCCATGTTCACGATCCAGATAGGTTGTGCCTGACCGCCTCTGTAGTTTCTCCATTCTGGATCCCAGTAGGTGATCGGCTCATAAGCCACGTGCTTCCCGTCTGGAGAAAGTTCTCCTCTTGCAATTCTTGGGACATCCACAATTTCCGGAAGTCCTCCATCCATTCCGACTGTATACCATCGGTTAACTCGAGTCGGATAAGCTGCGCGAGTAGATCTAAAAATGATCTTGCCGTCAGGCGTCCATCCTTGCACCTCATCTGCTGTTGGATGATAAGTCAATCTTTTTGGTGAGCCGCCGTTTGATGGAATCACGTATACATCAGTATTGCCATCGTACTGCGCCGAAAAGGCAATCCAATCTTCATCAGGTGAAAAATGTGGATTCGATTCGTATCCTTCATTGGTTGTTAGGCGAACTGCATCGCCTCCAGACCTGCTCGCTTTCCAAAGGTCATTTGCGTAAACAAATACCACGTCTGAAGAGGAGAGCGTCGGCTGACGAAGCAGTTGAGTGCCTTGCGGCAAGGCAGGAAAAACTACAGTTGCTACTGCAATTAATAGTAAGGTTTTCTTAAACATAGTTTGGGTCATTTAATAGAACTGGAAGCTAGTCATTCTTTCCTTCCGACCATATGGATTTTACATGAACCAAAATGAATGATCTTGTAAGCGGATGAACGGGCATGTACGCGGCTTTAGTCGTTTTCTTAACCAAACAGTAAAACGCGATTATTATGAAAAGCCTACTTCTTGTCTGGTTGACACTATTTCTGAATCTTCTTTCACATGCACAGTCTAGCATCGCTGGTAGGATCCTTTACCAAGAGGAACCTGGCTCTTTCGCAACAATTGTAGTGCTTCAAAAAAGCGATTCGAGTTTAGTCAAAGGTGCTATCTCTGATGTTGAAGGCGCATTCAAAATAGATCTATTGACTGATGATGATTATATCCTGCGTATCTCTTCCGTAGGCTATGTTGACAAGTATCTGACGATCAAGGTAGACAAGCCATCGACGGATTTAGGGGACATCTCCATGCAAGAAAATGCTCAACAACTGAATGAAGTTGTCGTGCAAGCACAGCGACCGCTGTTTGAGCAAAAGATCGATCGAACAGTTATCAATGTCCAGAGTAGCATTACTGCCAGTGCCGGATCTGCACTTGATATATTAGAGAAATCTCCGGGTGTAGCTGTGGACAGAGCAAATAACTCATTGGCTCTTTCTGGGAAGCAGGGAGTACGAGTTATGATCAATGGTAAGATGAGCCGCATGCCGCCAGATGCAGTAGTCCAAATGTTAGGAGGAATGAATGCGGAAAACGTCCAGACCATAGAGCTGATTACCACCCCTCCAGCAAAGTACGAAGCAGAAGGAGACGCTGGTATCATCCATATCGTACTGAAGAAGTCCGAAGACGAGGGAAGTAACGGTTCATACGCGCTTTCTGCTGGCTATGGTCGAGGCGAAAAGACTGGAGCAAGTATCAATTTTAATCATCGTAGAAAAAAGCTCAATTTCTTTGGAAACTACTCCTACAGGAGAGACGACTCCCCTCAATCTTCAAGTAATCTTCGCTTAGTCGACCGTGAAGACGGCTCAGCAAACCAGACGGACACCTTTAGTGATCGTATGCCAGTCATTACCACGCACAACGCACAGATTGGCTTTGACTATCAACTCAATGAAAAAGTTTTGATTGGCAGTGACTTTAGCTACTTCAATAATAAATGGGACATGGAAGCTGTCAATGACATTCTGATATCCTCCAATGACGTCTTTGAGTCTTCAATCAATCTCTTTACTCAGGAAATAAATCAAAGCAATTATCTAGTCTCCAATGTCAGTCTTTCTGTGGATTTGACGGAGAATAGTAATCTCTCCACCGAACTTGATTACATCCGTTTTGACTCCAATAATCCCACGGATTATCAGCAGATTGATCTTGATGAACAAGGCGAATCAATTGGTTCTACTGAGTTCAGATCTTCCAAAGAGACACCCATTGCGACGTGGGTTCCGAGAGTCGATTACAGACTTTCATTTGATGGGGGTGTGGTATTCGAAGCTGGCTTGAAGGCTGCATTAAACGATCTAGATAATGAGATAAATGTTGAAAACCTAGAAAACGGAGCGTTCGTCCAAGACCCTCGCTTATCTAACATCGCATTTCTCAACGAAGACATTTTCGCGGGCTATACTAGCCTAAGCTTCAAATTGTCGCCCACATTAGATTCTAAGGTAGGTTTGAGATATGAGCATACCATCACCGATTTAGATTCTCCTAGTGAATCGAATACTGTCTATCGAAACTTCGGAAAGTTCTTTCCTAGCGTGTTTCTCAATAAGCGAATCAATGACGACAACAGCTGGGTTCTCTCGTACAGTAGAAGAATCACACGACCTACTTTTAGAGATATCGCTCCATTTGTCATCTTCTTGGATCCGAACACATTTAGCACCGGTAATGAAGCACTGCTTCCGTCGACAACCGATGCTGTAAGAGCAGAGTATAGCTACAAAGACTTCCTGATCGCCCTTCAAGTAAGTAGGGATAATGCAGCAATTGTGAGGTTTCAGCCTCAAGTAGATGAAGATAGCGAAGTACAGATCACCACCTCTCAAAATCTCGATTACCGCAACAATCTCAGTGCCTCCCTTACTTTGCCAATTGAAATCACTAAATGGTGGGACCTCCAATATACTGTGCAAGGTTTTTACCAAAAAGCCTTTATCAACCACCTGGAAGGAGATGTAGAAATATCGCAGACCAACTTTACGATGAATGCGTCAAGCTCGTTTGTACTTCCGAAGAAATGGAAAATAGAGCTTTCTGGGTTCTATGCTTCTCCATCCTACTTTGGCATTATGAAGTACCGTGCAATGGGCTCATTAAATATTGGAGTGGAAAAGAAACTGAATGATGATAAAGGAACTTTCAGGTTTACGGCTACTGATCTGCTCAATTCCCGAGACTTTCGTAGCAGTGCGCTTGTCCCGGAAGAAAACATCAATATCCGTCGAGTTTACAACTTAGAAGGACAAATTTTCAACCTTAGTTTTTCTAAAAACTTCGGAAACAATCGCCTGAAAAAAATCAGAAAAAAGCGGAATTCATCCTCTGAGGAGCAAAAGAAACTTTGATTTAGTAGCGTCAATTTAACTTTT
>CAYYNA010000143.1:0-9314 GCA_964472815.1 uncultured Roseivirgaceae bacterium | reverse complement strand
GCACGCTGAAGTATGTGCGTTCTGTACTTGTCTTGCTGCTAAGTTTTTTAGCATTTGCCGGATCAGCACAAATACCTGGTGAATTTTATTATAACGGAGAGAAACCGATTTCCCTACAAGGCGAATGGAAGTTTGCTCCAGATACTTTTCTTTCCTATGATGGAGTGTTGAAGGATTCTCTTGCCTTTAACGTTGGAGTTCCCGGAGACTGGAATATAAGAAAACAGGACAGTAGTTTTTTTGGTCCCAGAGGATACGGCACCTACTTTGTTAAGATTTTATTTGATTCCAATGCAGATATTTCGAATCTAGCAATTCGAATACCTGAAGTATCCCTTGCTTATAGTGTTTATGTTGATGATCAGCTGGTTGAGACGGTAGGTAAGCCGGGCAAGAACAGCGAGGAGGAGGTTGCTCGAATTGATGACCTTGTTATTGAACTTCCGCCAATACAAGGGTCAAGTATTTACCTGATACTTCACATTAGCAATTTCAGCTATTCCTACGGTGGGCTTTTTTACCCTCCCAAGTTTGGAAACGAAGATGATATCAGGCTAGAAAAAGAACGCTACAACACCATCAAGTTACTAATTCTTGGTACGGTAATCATATTGGCTATATACATGCTATATGTTTACCTAAGGCTGAAAAAGGAAACTTTTAGGGTATATTTTGCTATCATCTGTTTGGTCTTATTTCTCCATACTCTGGCCACAGGAGATATGCCGCTTTTGGATATTTTTCCCTTATTGAGCTGGTCTATAGTTAAGAAGTTTGCGTTTATTTCTTTTTTTCTTATCGCCTCCTCCAATGGTAAGTTCTTGCTTGAGCTCTATCCCAATTACCTGCGCTCCAAGCTTATCAATATTTATGCGATCATCTCTTTGATTGCTGTTCTCTTTGCCTTAATTGTCCCGGTATCAATTTCCGCTTACCTGATTATCCCTTTTCAACTGACGTCCGTTTTGATGGGGATTTACTTTTTTGAGTCATTGATAAGAGCTACTTACGCCAGAGAAAATGGAGCTAGATTTTTATTGGTAGGTTATGCCTTCGCTTTTTTTACTGGAGTTGTTGATATTCTATCTGCTCAATATGTAATCCCTGCACCAAGAGTTGCCCATTATGGGATGTTTGCTTACATCTTGACCATGACTGTGGTGATGGCAATGAAATATGTTGATGCGCTACGAAAGAATGAAAGTATTGCAGAGTCTTTGTCTCTGTCCAATGAATTATTGGAGAGGAACATAGAGGATAGAACGAAAAAACTTAAAGTTCAAAATGAGGTAATAGATGCGAAGAACAAAGAGCTGGAGAATGCCTTAAAAGAAAAAGATGACTTGATGGCGATCGTGGCTCATGACCTTAAAGCTCCGTTTAGCCAAATAGAGGAACTTTCAAGACTTTTAAAGGACGAAGGTAAATCCACAAAGAATCAAGCTACCTACCTGGAGATGATTCAGAAGATTACTCAAAATGCTCGAAATGTCATTGAAAACCTCGTTTTCATTCGATCATACCAGAGCGATACATTTAGCCCTGAGATCAGATCTTTTGATCCGAAGGCTTTCTTCGAAGCAAAGATGGCCGCCTACCTTCCGGAAGCAAAGAAGAAGAACATTGCCATTGAGCATGGCCATTCGATCAAAGGAAAGAAGATTAGTAGTGATGAATCTGCATTGGATCGGATCGTGGATAATTTACTTTCCAATGCTATCAAGTTTTCGCCTGAAGGAAGCAAGATTGTGATGGAGATGCTTGAGGATGATGATGTGTATGTATTTCGTGTAAAAGATTACGGAGAAGGCTTTAGCGCCGAGGACAAGAAATTGGCGTTTCAGAAATTTCAGAAGTTATCTACCAAGCCCACAGGAGGTGAACTTTCAACAGGTTTGGGTCTTAGCATTGTTAAGACCTTAGTGGAGAAACTAAACGGTGAAATCAATTTGGTAAGTGAAAAAGGTAAAGGCGCTGAGTTTGTGGTCAGGATTCCCAAAAAGCCTACGTTGGTCGAAGGGAGTAATTAAGACTACCTGTCATTGAGACTCCAGTCGTATTCTCTAAACTGCACACGATAGTTGGATGGAATCTGTCTGCTTCTATATTGATTGACAAATTCAATTAATGACTCAGATTCTGCCAAGAACTGATCAGTATACCAATCAAAAATTTTACTCATAATCACGACCTGTTTGTCTTCATCCATGAATACATAATTTGAAATCTCAATAATCTGTCGTGCTCTGAAATCAAGCTGCTCGTTTATCCTTTCTGGGAAAAATGCTTCATCATAAAGGAAGGGACACCCTCTGGCTCCACATCCTAATGCAAAATGGATCTTTGGATCCTTCGTTTTACCCAACAACTTGGTGAATTCAATTTCATCCAAAGTGAGTGTTTCACCTGCAACTAAAAATGTATTTTCCTTAAAGAATCCGTCAACCTCCAAGGGGCTTTTGATCGGGTAGTTTCTTGCTATTTGATTAATGACTAAGAAATTATAAGCATTGATGTAAAATGCAGTTTGTTCTTCTGTCGTGGAGTTTGATAATTCATAACTAGCAATACTTTCACTGATCCCTTCAAGTTTACCTTGGTTATTGCTAAGAAATTCGTAATCAACTAGGCCAAAGACTACATTGGCTTTGAGGAAATTATCAAAGTCACTAAATATTGATTGGCCCGTCCCTAGAAGAGGCAGAACTGATATTGACACTATTGCAAGAAGTCTACGAGGCATAACTAAAAGTAGGTATTAATTTTCAGAGAACGGTTACTTGGTAGTGAAGATGGAAAAAATGTCGTGAGGTGAACCTCACAAATAAAAAAAGCTCCATTATCAGTGGAGCTTTTTTGTGCATCTTTTACTAGCAGAACTCTTCGTAAACCTGCTCGAGATGGTCTGAGATCATTTCAGCTGATCGACCTTCGATGTGATGTCTTTCAACCATATGAACTAGCTCTCCATCTTTAAAAAAGGCAATTGCCGGAGAGGATGGAGGAAATGGTAAAGTATATTCTCTTGCCTTCTGAGTTGCTTCTGTATCAAAACCTGCGAAAACAGTTGTCAAGTTGTCTGGCTTCTTTGCTGCTTTCTCCAGTGACAAAAGTACTCCTGGCCTGCAGGTTCCTGCTGCACATCCACATACGGAGTTAATGACTAAAAGAGAGGTTCCTTTGTGGTCTGTAAGATGTTGATCTACCGCATCTGAGGTAGTAAGTTCTTCAAAACCGTTCTGAGTTAACTGCGCTTTCATTGGCGCTACTAATTCTGCTGGGTACATTTTCTTATCTATTATTTTATTGTCGATTCTACATAAATCCTAATTCAAGCTTCGCCTCCTCAGACATCATATCTGTTGCATAAGGAGGATCAAACGTAAGCTCAATATGTACTTCGTTTACACCTTCTACGTTTCGTACGTTGGCTTCTACTTCGCTTGGTATACTTTCTGCCGCAGGACACGAAGGGGATGTTAGCGTCATTACAACCTCAACGTTGTTTACAGGCAGTATATTGATTTCATATATTAATCCCAACTCATAGACATCAACTGGGATTTCAGGATCAAAAACGTTCTTGATTGCCCTTACAATTTCTTCTTTGAGCGCCAAAGTATCGTTCGTTGAAATATCACTCATATTGTCTGATCTTTTGCTGAAAGTGCTACTGCATACAACTTCATTTGTTTGATCATAGCTGCAAAACCATTTGACCTTTGTGTACCAATAAACCGATCCATTCCTATTTGTCCTGGAAAGTATATTTCAGCATTAATAACATCTTCTGGAGAGGATTGATTCAAAACACGCACTAATAAGCTAACCAACCCTTTCGTAATAGCAGTATTTGAATCTGATTTGAATTTCACTCGTCCTTGATCTAATGAAGCTGTCATCCAGACTTTGGACTGACACCCTTTTACGATATTATCTTCTATTCGTTCTTCTTCTGGAAAGCTGCTTAGCTCATCTCCAAGCTCCATGATATAGTTAAGAGCCATTTCCATATCTCCATCAAGCATCGCAAATTCCTCGATGATTTCTTCCTGCCTCTTCTTTATAAGATCCATTAGCTAAATCGATTGACTATTTGCTGCAAAGCTTCACAAAAAAGATCGATTTCTTCTTCCGTATTGTAAATAGCGAATGACGCACGTACTGTTCCATCAATCCCTAAGTAGTCCATCAAAGGCTGGGTGCAATGGTGTCCTGTTCTAACAGCAATGCCTTTGACATCCATGAGTTGCCCAAGGTCGTAAGGATGAACTCCTTCGACTAAGAAGGAGATCACACTCGCTTTTTTCTCGGCCGTCCCTATCGGCTTAAACCCTTTGATTTGATTAAGCTTATTGGTGGCATAATCTAGAAGTTCATTCTCGTGAGACTGAATGGCTTCATAACCTATTTCTTCAATAAACGACATTGCTTTATCAAAAGCGATAGTATCACCTATGTTTGGAGTACCTGCTTCAAACTTATATGGGATGTCGTTGTAAGATGTTTCTTCGAAAGAAACATCTTTGATCATTTCGCCACCTCCTTGGTAAGGTGGAATTGATTCTAATAGCTCCCTACGCCCAAACAGAATTCCTATCCCAGTAGGTCCGTACATCTTATGACTTGAAAAAGCCAAAAAATCGCAGTTTAGGTCTTGAACATCAATTTTTAGATGTGGAGCTGCTTGCGCTGCATCAATGAGCGTAGCTACCCCTCTTTGAAAGGCATAGTCAATGATCACTCTTACGGGGTTGATGGTGCCAAGCGAGTTGGAGATGTAGTTAACAGCAACCATTTTGGTCTTCTCGTTAACAAGTTTCTTGTATTCAGCTAAATCTAACTCTCCTTTCTCATTGATTGGAATAACCTTGATCTTTGCGCCTTTTTGTTTGGCAATAAGTTGCCAAGGCACGATATTGGAATGATGCTCTAGCTGAGAAAGAATGATTTCATCGCCCTCTTTCAAGTTCACCGAACCCCAAGAATGGGCTACTAGGTTAATGCTTTCTGTAGTTCCCTTGGTGAAAATAATTTCATCTGCTTCGGCGCTGTTTATGAACTTATGAACATGCTCCCTGGTAGCTTCATAAGCTTTAGTAGACCTTTCAGCTAATGTGTGGATACCCCGATGAATGTTTGCATGATCAGCTTCATAGAAATTTACGACTGAATCTACTACACTGTCAACTGTCTGAGATGATGCCGCATTGTCGAAATAGATTAAAGGTTTCCCATTGACCTCTTGGTTCAAAACAGGAAACCTTTTTCGAATATTTTCAATATCTATTTTTTGACTAACAGCCTCCATATTAAGACAGCTTCAAATCAATCAATTGTCTCACTTCCTCTTCAACAGCGTCAGAGTGAATATGATCCATGGTCTCAGTTGCAAAGGCATTAAGTATCATAGCTTTAGCATTTCTTTCCTTAATTCCTCTTGCACGGAGATAGAAAATGGCATCTTCATCCAATTGCCCAGACGTGCATCCATGAGAACACTTCACATCATCAGCCCATATCTCCAGCTGAGGTTTTGTGTGAATAGTAGCATTGTCAGATAACAGAATGTTGTTGTTGGACTGGAATGCGTTAGTTTTCTGAGCGTCCTGCCTGACATATATTTTGCCATTAAAGACACCAGTAGAATTCTCATCAAGAATTCCTTTGTACAGCTCGTTGCTGTAACAGTTCGGCTTCATATGATCAACAGAGGTATTGTTATCTATGTGCGACTTCTTATCTAGTAAGAACAGCCCATACATGTGACCCTCACAGTTTTCATCTTCCAGATTGATCGTCAAGTTATTTCTAACTAGCGCACCTTCAAACGAAAACGTATTGTTGTAGAAGTGACTATCTCTCGAAACTCGAGCAAAAACCGTCTCATGCGTAAAAGCTTGATGGTGGTAGTTCTGGACCTTTGTGTGATATCCAAATGCGTTTGGTTCAACCTCGAATTCGGTATAAGAGTTTGTGAAGGACTTTCCTTCTTCAGAAGGGACGACTTTCTCAAACACCTTAAATGAATGGCCAGACTTTACTTTTACTCTTATTCTTGGATTGGAAATCCCGGCGCTATTAAAATGATAGATGTAGACGGGACTTTGAGACCCTGACTCAATTCTCACTTCATTTGTTGCTAGTGAAGCGTTTAGTAAACTAAACGGATCGTGCTTCCCCTCGGTAACATCACCTACTTTAAGACTGAGATCCTCTTCAATTTGTGAGTAGTTTTTATCAAAAGAACCATTGATAAAAACTAAGTGGCTTCCTTTCTCTTCATAGAGTAAGGACTTATCAAATGTGTCTTTTCCTTCCTGCGCCCAGTCAATATTCTTATTTAGAATATTCTGGACAGCAGAAAACTTATAAGATTCCGATTTAGCACCCGGCAGCCCAATATCAGATAAGTTATCCCATGCTTTGAGTTGATTCTCAGTCGTGCCGACATACTGTTTTAGGGAATCTAACATCGTATTGTCCACAGATATCATACTACTGCTAGTTCTTCCTTAATCCAATCGTACCCTTTCTCTTCTAGTTCCAGTGCAAGATGCTTATCTCCAGATTTCACTATTTGACCATTATAAAGTACATGCACATAATCAGGTACGATATAGTCTAGCAGTCTTTGATAATGAGTCACCACAATCGTGGCGGTATTTTCAGACTTGAGCTTATTTACTCCGTCGGCAACTATTTTCAAAGCGTCAATATCTAGCCCGGAATCCGTCTCATCCAGAATGGAGAGCTTCGGTTCCAACATAGCCATTTGAAAAATTTCATTTCTCTTTTTCTCACCACCAGAAAAACCCTCATTCAATGATCTACTCAAAAGAGACTGGTCTATGTCCACCAATTTCATTTTCTCCTTCATCAACTTAAGGAAGTTGACTGCATCGAGTGCTTTTTCACCTCTCGCCTCTCTTACTTGATTAAGGGCAGTCTTAAGGAAATTGGTTGTGGAAACGCCTGGTATCTCTATAGGATATTGGAAAGCTAAGAAGATGCCCTTTTGAGCTCTTTCTTCAGGATCGAGATCCAACAGGTCTTCGCCAAGGTAGTCGACGGAACCAGCTGAAACCTCATATTCTTCTCTACCAGCCAAAACCGAAGCTAAAGTGCTTTTACCTGATCCATTGGGACCCATAATGGCATGAACTTCACCTGCTTTGACTTCTAGGTTAATTCCTTTGAGAATTTCCTTATCCTCGATCGAGGCATGCAAATTTTTAATACTGATCATAAAATTTTTGAGTTATTAACCTACACTTCCTTCAAGAGTCAGTGCTAATAGTTTTTGTGCTTCCACAGCAAATTCCATTGGAAGTTTGTTCATTACCTCCTTAGCGAAACCGTTCACGATTAGCGCCACGGCTGATTCTTCATCAATTCCTCTTTGTTGGCAATAAAATATCTGATCTTCACCGATCTTAGAAGTAGTAGCTTCATGCTCGACCTGAGCTGTTTTGTTCTTTAAGTCGATGTATGGAAAAGTGTGAGCTCCACACTTACTTCCCATTAAAAGCGAGTCGCACTGAGAGAAATTTCTGGCATTATCCGCTCTTTTCATCACCTCAACCTGACCCCTATAGCTGTTTTGACTTTTTCCTGCAGAAATTCCCTTGGAAACGATTCTAGACCTAGTATTTTTTCCAATATGGACCATTTTAGTCCCCGTATCTGCTTGCTGGTAGTTATTGGTAACTGCTACTGAATAGAATTCACCTACCGAGTGATCTCCTTTAAGGATGCAGGATGGGTACTTCCAAGTGACCGCTGAACCAGTCTCAACTTGAGTCCATGAGATTTTCGCATGGTCACCAGCACAAATTCCTCGTTTGGTCACGAAATTGTAAATACCACCTTTACCATTCTTATCTCCAGGATACCAGTTCTGCACGGTCGAGTATTTAACTTCTGCATTTTTAGCTGCGTAAATCTCAACAACTGCAGCGTGCAGTTGATTTTCATCGCGCATAGGAGCAGTACATCCTTCGAGATAGCTTACATAACTATCGTCCTCAGCTACGATTAACGTTCTCTCGAATTGTCCTGTATTGGCAGCATTGATCCTGAAGTAGGTAGACAATTCCATCGGGCATCTTACTCCCTTTGGTATGTAGCAAAATGAACCATCAGAAAATACTGCAGAATTGAGTGCAGCGAAATAATTGTCGTTGGATGGCACTACAGATCCCAAGTACTTCTTGACAAGCTCTGGGTGCTCTTGTACGGCCTCACTAAATGAACAAAATATGACGCCTAATTCAGAAAGCTTGTCCTTGAATGTAGTTGCTACAGATACAGAATCAATGACCGCATCTACCGCCACACCAGTTAATCTCTTTTGCTCTTGAAGCGAAATGCCAAGACGCTCAAATGTTTTTAGAAGCTCAGGGTCAACCTCGTCAAGATTCTTTGGTTTCTTGTCTTGCTTAGGGGCAGAATAATATCTGATAGCTTGGTAGTCGACCGCAGGATAATCAATATTTGCCCATTTGGGCTCTTTCATCTGCTTCCACTGATCGAATGCTTTTAGTCTCCAATCAAGGAGCCATGCAGGCTCATCCTTTTTGGCGGAAATGAATCGAATAATGTCTTCATTGATACCTAAAGGAGCCTCATCCGCTTCAAAATCAACAGACCAACCGTGCTCGTATTCTTTGGAGGTAAATTCTTCTAATATTTGTTCGTCAGTGCTCATTTAGAATGCTTTATACAAGGGCAAAATTACACCTTATTTATAGTAATTCTAAATAGGAACAAATATCTGTCGATAAGGTTTCCTGATATCTAATAAGATTTTCTAAAAAGAATTTTATTGAAAAATGAGGTGCTTATTAACACTTTCTTCAAGGGATATAAACGTCTCTGTACTCTCAATTCCGTCTACTTTTTGAATTTTGTCATGTAGCACATCACGCAGGTGCTGAGTGTCTTTACAGTATATCTTACAAAAGATATTATAGTTACCGGTGGTGTACCTGATGGTTGCTATTTCACTTATCTCCTTTAATTTGGAAACCACCTCATCATAGAGTGAACTCTTTTCTAAATAAATACCCAGAAAGCAAGTAATGTCGTATCCAAGTTTTCCATAGTCTATTTTCAAAGTCGTCCCTTTCACAACACCCATCTCCTCAAGTTTCTTCATTCTTACATGCACCGTTCCTCCAGACACAAAAACTTTCTTTGCTACCTCCGTGTAAGGCATTTTGGCATCTTCTGACAATATGTTTAGAATTTTGAGATCTATGTTATCAATTTCGTAATTCTTGCTCATCTTATTTATTTAGAATTATTAATAT
>CAYYNA010000142.1:0-9465 GCA_964472815.1 uncultured Roseivirgaceae bacterium | reverse complement strand
CTTGAAAACCGTTGTACCGCGAGGTACCGGGGGTTCGAATCCCTCCGCCTCTGCATAAAAAAGGCTAACACCAGTTGTTAGCCTTTTCTATTTCTAATTTTTTTCATCGAGACAGATCAATCCTTGTCTCCCCAGAAGCCAAAAAGCCAATTTCCAGGAGACTCTGCATCGTTTGACTTAAAGAACTCATCTACTGCTCTCATCAGCTCCTTCTTGGTAATATTTTCATCTCCGTCTCTGTCTAGCTTGACAAAAGCCTTGGCTGAATACTTAATGGGGATATGGTAGCACATGAACATATCAGAGTACTCATCAACTGAAATAACTCCATCTTCATTTATATCAAAAGCATCGAATAAACTACTGACCATTCGCACCACAAACTTCTGATACAGCTCTTCCCCTCTGGGGCTCAGCATCTTTTCGTAGAAGTTGACGAAGGCTTGTTCATTGGCCTCTATTCCTCTGTTCTCAAAGTAGTTCTTAAATGCTCTCCAACTCGTAAGATTATTATTAATAACCTTTTCATACTCAGGAGTACCTGGTTTGTAGTCCCACAGTAAACAAAGAGATTCTCCGATCTCTCTAAAATCCTCTTCCTCCAGCACACCATTACGATCCTGATCCAGCACTATTCTGAAATAATGCGAAACTTTTTCTTTTTGAAATTCGGAAAGCATAAGCCTAAATTTTCTTCAGACAATTTAATGACAAAAGAATGAAATGGATTTTCAAATAGGCCATTATCCCTATCTTTCTCACGAAAATTCGACCAATGAATCCTAAGCTCAATAAAATCCTTAGAATCACCGTCGCATGGACCCTAGTATCCATTATTCATTACTTAGTAGGGCTCGTGTCCTTATTAGACTATGATTACGATTTCACAAAAAGGGATCCTGTCGTAGGCTTTTATGCAAGCTTGATTACTGGTATCCTAGCAGGATTAATTGGAGGCGTAATGTTGGTTTTTGGCTGGGAAAAATGGCTGAGATCCCAGCCGTATGGAATCGCATTGAGGAATATCATACTTAGCTATGTGGCCATATTCTACTTAGTGGGTATTCCCACAAGTTTGTTTTACAACCTTAACTTTTCCTCCCTAAAAATCAACGAGCCAGCACTATGGCTTGAGGTCTTAGGGGCACTCACCAGCCCATCGCTCCTCGTCACATTTGTTTTTTGGTTGATCGTAATTGCCCTTACCATGATCGCCTTCTTAGTAGACGATAAATACGGCCCAGGGGTATTCAGAAAGTTTCTACTAGGAAAATATTTTACACCCTCAAAGGAGGAAAGGATCTTTATGTTCTTGGATTTAAAGTCTTCAACAACAATTGCCGAAAGACTTGGTGAAGAGCAATACTTTTCCTTCCTAAAAGAAACATTTAAGGCGATAACTCCAGCCATCATAAAACACAAAGCAGAGGTGTATCAGTATGTAGGTGATGAAATTGTTCTCAGTTGGTCGGTGGAGAAAGGAGCGCTCCAAAACAGCTGCATTGAGTGCTTTTTCGAATGTAAAAAAATACTCTCCGAAAGTAGTGAAGACTTCCAAACCCACTATGGCGAAACTCCGGTTTTCAAGGCAGGCATTCACTATGGAATGGTCATGGCAGGCGAAGTGGGAGTAATTAAAAGAGAAATCGCATATTCTGGAGATGTTTTGAATACCACTTCCAGGATTCAAGGTATGTGTAATGAGCTGCAGGCCGATGTTCTAGTATCTGAAAAACTATCAGAAAAATTAAGCCTCTCTGACAGCTACGAATTGCAGAATAAAGGAAGTATTTCCCTTAGGGGTAAAGCAGAGGATGTCACTTTATTGACATTAAGACCAGCCTAAGAACTATTCACATGAAGTTTTTTGTTAAAAAAAGACTATGTCAAAGTTTAAAGAATTGATCAATGGAGATCAGCCAGTTTTAGTTGATTTTCATGCTACTTGGTGCGGGCCATGCAAAACAATGGCTCCTGTTCTTGAGGAGTTAAAAAAAGATGTTGGGTCAAAAGCTCGCATCATCAAAATAGATGTGGACAAAAACCCAGAGGCCGCAGGTACTTTTGGCGTAAGAGGCGTACCCACTTTCATTCTTTTCAAGAATGGCAAACAGCTTTGGAGACAGTCTGGTGCCATGCCTAAGCAGGTTCTCTCAGACGCAATTAATAAGGCCTAAGCTTTATTATAGGTTGATCTTATAGGTCATCACAGGGATTTGTGACTCATTTGCAACATCCTCTGCTCTACTTCCTCCAAATAGGTGGGCCAGTCCAGTTTTTCCGTGGGTCCCCATCACAATCATACCCGCTCCAATTCCTTCGGCAAAATCCACAATTCCTTCATCTGAGTATTCTGCTTCAATCGTATTCTTCGTGATTCTGTCCAAATAATTTCTCTTTACAAATGCATCTAGCTGTTCATTGGCTTTGTTCTCAGACAAGAAGTTATGAGGTGTTTTGACCTTTAAGAGATGTACATTCAAATCAAGCAATTCTTGGAGGTCCTTCATTTGGTGGGCAATGAAATCATGCTCTTCTGTAAGATCAGAGGCAAATACGAAACTTTTCATCTGACGAAGGTCTGCTGGGCCCTTTACCGTAATTACGGGACAATCAGCATTTCTAATTACTTTTTCTGCCACAGAGCCAACAAAGATTTCTTTTAGACCAGAAGCTCCTTTTGATCCCATAATGATATAGTCTACCTGTTCTTCAGCAATTTCTCTGCTAATGCTCACATAAGCATGACCATACTTGATCTTGGTCTCAAACTCCACACCTTCTGGTATTGAGCTGGATAAATCGCTCAACCTAGCATGAACTCTGTCTATGAAATCATTATGGTATACCTCCTTCACGGAGGGAAGATCAATTTCCGCAACGATATCGTAAGACTCATAGGGAAACTCTAAAACATGCATTAAGATGATTTTTCCATTCAGCTTTTCATTAAACTGAATCGCAAAGTCAAGTGCCTCCTTAGCTCTTTGGGAAAAATCGGTGGGGACAAGTATCTTTTTCATGACTTCCATCTTTTATCCTCAATCTAAGACTGATCTAGGATCTAATACTTGATGAAAATCAATAAAATGTATGATGATTTACAAAGAGTTTTGCTCTTCAAAAGTCTGCCTCATCGCAAGCACTTGGTCAGATGAGCAAAGACCCGAATGCTCTAGAAAGTAACAAATGTACCTGGTGTATCCGGGATCGAAACTGATACTTTTCTCAGAAGAAACATGTTCCAGAATCAAGCTTAGGTCTTCATTTACGTGCTCACTCATACCCAAAAAGGTTGGGAGATTGTGCTCAATTGCTAATCTCAAGAATCGGATCTCAACATTATCAGGACTACTTTCTACCGCAATGGCCATCGCCTCTCGGTACTTTCTTACTTGAGAAAGTTTAGTGAAAGGATTCCAAACCACTTGTGCTAGCATTGCTTCGGATACCGCTTTGTAAGCCTGCACTCTCGGGGAAGACTGTTCACAATTCTTCATATAAGCATGGAAGTCCTCCGACATCTCAGGATTTAGAACAGCCTTGTGAAATTCTTTTCGAATCGTTTCAATAGACTGGGCGTTTCCGAGCAGAGAAAACAAGAACACACCAATGAAGAGCGCATGTTTCATTACTTCATTTAAACTGCTAGAAAATTAAACTGTTGCAGAGAAAAGGAAATGGTCACGAAGAAGACTATTCTAAGCTGAACTTGTCTGAGTCTTCCTGAAAGGGAAACCTTTCCCTGAATTTTAGCATATCGCTCGCCTTTAATGTGCAGGTAATGATCTCTTCTTTATTTTCAGAAAAGCCTAACTCAGTCCCGTCATAGGAATAAACTGCTGAGTGGCCGTTGTAGTCTTTTGGATATCCATCCGTACCAATCCTATTTACTCCAGCAGAAAACGAAATATTTTCAATTGCCCTTGCTTTTAGGAGCGCATCCCAAGCATTTACTCTCGTATCTGGCCAGTTAGCTACATAGATCAAAAGATCATATTCGTAAGTCTGAGTGGTATCTCGCTGGGACCGTGCCCAAACTGGAAAACGTAGATCATAGCAGATCATGGGAAAGATCTTCCATCCCTTGTATTCAAGGATCACTCTTTCCGTACCAGCAGTATACTCTTTATCCTCTCCCGCCAAAGTGAAAAGGTGTTTTTTGTTATAGGATTCTGAAGATCCATCAGGGAATACGAAGTAAAGCCGGTTGAAATAAGCTCCTGCCTCTTTAACAATATAGCTTCCTACAACGGCAACCTTTCTTTGAATAGCGATTTGCCTCATCCATTTAAACGTCTTGCCTCCAGGTGGCTCAGCTAGTTTAATTGGGTTCATACTGAAACCCGTAGTAAACATCTCTGGAAGGATAACTACATCTGTGGAAGGAATATTCCAGATGTGCTCCTCAAACATTGCCAGGTTGGCATCAATCTGTTCCCAATGTAGATCCGCTTGGATCAATGAAATAGTAAGGTCCTTCATTATCTAGGAATCCTAACTCGATACTCTGCGTCTGTTTTCCCTTTGCTAATATTTGCAAGTTTTCCCTTTAGCAATCTTTTCTTGAAAGGAGTTAAGTGGTCGGTAAAGAGCTTACCTTCTATGTGATCGTATTCATGCTGAATGACGCGCGCCTCAATATCCTCAAAAGAGTCCTCGTGTTCATTCCATTCTTCATCAAAATATTTGATTCTTATTTGTGGTTTCCTGCTTACCTCTGCACGCACACCAGGAATACTTAAACAGCCCTCTTCGAATCCCCATTCTTCTCCAATCTCCTCAATCATGGTGGGGTTGACAAAAGCTTTCTTGATCCCCTTTTCCTCCTCTTCATGCATGGGATTGGTGTCAATGACAAATACTCGGAGCGACTCTCCAACCTGAGGTGAGGCAAGACCTACACCTTGAGCTGCATACATTGTCTCAAAAAGGTTGTCAATAAATTCTTTAACTGATGAATCATTGTGCTCCACATCTGCCGCCCTTTTTTTTAGGACCGGATCACCGTATAATACTATTGGAAATATCATGAAATACTTTCTAAATAAGATTGCAAAATAATCGTAGCGCTAATCTTGTCAACGTTCCCTTTATTTCGTCTCTCTTTTTTCTTCATACCACCTGCTATCATAGCGTCCAAAGCCATTTTGGAAGTAAATCGTTCGTCGTGCAAAGTTAGTTCTATCTCAGGGAAGACCTTTCTAAACCGATTGATAAATGACTGTACTAGAGGCGTGGCATTTGTATCAGAGCCGTCGGTGTTTTTAGGCATCCCGATAACGACCTGAGATACTTCCTCTTTGGCAAAGTAATTTCTGAGATAACTCTCTAAGTCATGTGATGCAACAACCTCTAAGGCATTTGCGATTAAACCCATAGGATCGGTTACAGCCAAACCTGTGCGCTTAGCTCCATAGTCAATCGCTAAAATTCTTGGCATTAGTTTAGGGCACTTAGGCTCTGAAGCTTTTTGTTCACTTCGTTTTCTAGCTTAAGGGCTTTTGGAAAAAAGATGTTGTTCTCGATTTCTGCATGGTAAATCATTTCACGATCAAATGCTTTGATCTCACTTACCAGCACCTTTCCTCGTAGCGAGCTTACATCAATGGAAGAAATGAGTGTCCGAATCGCTTCAAATTCGTCATCATTTTGGTGATGATTAAACTCCTTCTCGAGGCAGAAATCCCTAAATGAAAACAGTTTCGTAAATGGCGCCTTTTCGGATCCTTTTTTAATGTCAACCAAGAGTTGGATGTACTTAAATGTAGAATCTTCCTCGTCGTAAATATGTCGAATAAAGTCTTCCACAAATTCCGGCAATAGCCCTTGAAGCCCAGGTGCCTCCTTCCATTCTTTTACTAAGTGGACGATATAGGGAAGCTTATCTTTAATGAAAACATGATGTGAATGCTTTAGGTATTCAGTAAGTAGTTCAATTGGATACTTGTCCAGCTCCTTGAAACTGAAACGGTGACAAGAATCAAACTCATAGAAACTTTTGATCACCTGCTTTCGATCCAACCCTTTTTCTTCGCAGATTTCTTTCAGCATTCTGTCTGGAGCTTCAAAAAACTCAATCCCGAGATAGTGCAGCGCTCTACCGTAAACGTAGTTCTCTTCAACAACTTCCCGAACCGTTTTTTCGAAGACCATACACAAAAATAACTCCACATTATTGGTAAGTCAACAGTTTAGTACGCTTACCGTTCTATTAGCTCAATAAAATTTTATTTTTGGAGTATGAGTGTGAGAAAAAATTCTTCAGGTGCTGTTAGGCTACCATTATATATCGCTATAGCTATCTGTGTAGGAGTTTTTATTGGGGCTAATATGGTGGGAACTCGGAATGCGCCCTCCTCAGAATTCATGAAAAGCATGAATAAGTTTAGGCAGATCCTAACATTCATTGAAAATGATTATGTGGACGAAGTAAATAGCGAAAAACTTATAGAGGAAGCCATAGGAAGCATGCTTGAGGAACTTGATCCACACACCTCCTATATTCCGCCAAAAGACCTGGAAAGAATCCAATATAGGCTGGAGGATAATTATGAGGGCATTGGGATTGAATTCAATATTTTCAAGGACACCATCCACGTCGTAAGTCCAATTAGTGGAGGACCCTCAGAAAAGCTTGGCATTAGAGCAGGAGACAAAATCGTCAAGGTTGATGGGAATAATGTTGCCGGAGTTGGAATGAATAATCAAAAGGTAGTAGGTATGCTTCGAGGACCAGGTGGTTCTGAAGTGACTGTATCCATCACTAGAGATGGGCAGTCAGAGCCGTTAGATTACGTTATTGAAAGAGCTAAGATCCCCCAATACTCAATTGATGTTTCATACATGGTAGATGACAAAACTGGGTACATCAAGATTGCTCGTTTTGCTAATTCCACTTATTTAGAATTTAAGGAAGCCTTGTTCAAACTCAAGGAACAAGGCATGAAAAACCTGGTAGTAGACCTGACCGGAAATACGGGAGGATACCTCAATCGAGCGGTCCAGATCACAGATGAGCTTCTATCTGGCAAACAAATGATCGTATACACAGACGGGAAGGAGAAACGATATACTGAGCAACACTTTTCTGGTGAAGATGGTGATTTTGAAGAAGGATCTCTTGTCATAATGGTAGATGAAGGATCTGCCTCAGCCTCGGAAATTGTGGCAGGAGCCATCCAAGATCACGACAGGGGTTTGATAGTAGGTAGACGAACTTTTGGTAAGGGATTAGTGCAGCTCCCACTTGATCTAAATGATGGTTCTGAACTTCGCTTAACAATTTCCAGATACTACACCCCGAGCGGAAGAAGCATTCAGAAAGACTATAAAGCTGGAGATCTGAAAGACTATTATATGGAAGCATACGAGAGATATGAAAGTGGGGAACTTTATAATTCTGATAGTATCAAGGTCAATGATTCGCTGATTTACAAAACTGATAAAGGACGGATAGTCTACGGTGGTGGCGGGATTACTCCTGATTTTTTTGTACCGCTAGACACTTCTCAAAATTCAAGATACCTGAATCAACTATTCAGCTCCAACTCTTTACCAGAGTACACCGTCACTTTTGCTAGGGAGAACAGCGAAGATTTACTTGAAATGGGATTCGAAAAATTTCGAACCTCTTTTGAGGTCACAGATGCTATGTTAGATGATCTTGTAAGTCTAGCTGAGGACAATAAACTACCACTAAATGATAAGGAATTCAACAGTTCAAAATTGTTGTTGAAACAACTAATTAAAGCTTATATTGCAAGAGGGGTTTGGGATAATGACGGCTTTTATCCAATCTTCAATGAGCAAAATGAGATCTTCCAAAAAGCTATTCAGCTGATGGAAGAGGCCAAACTACTAGCAATGAAATAAAATGGCATACTATCATAGATTAGGCGATATACCACCAAAAAGACACACCCAGTTCAGGCAGCCAGACGGATCGCTGTACGCAGAAGAGTTGGTTTCGTCAAGAGGCTTCTCAGGTATCTATTCTAATCTTTATCATGTCTACCCTCCTACCAAAGTGGAGAAAGTAGGAAAGTCGTACGATTGGAAATCAGAAATTGCCAAAGATCATACCCTGCAGCAAACGCATCTTAATACTTCAAAAGTTGAGACGACTGGAGAAGACTTTCTGGAAGCGCGGAAAACTCTTCTTAAAAACAAAGACGTTTCTATGGCCATCTGCCATCCTACCTCCAAGTCGATGGACTATTATTATAAAAATGGACAAGCAGACGAGGTGATCTTTATCCATGATGGCAATGGATGGCTGTTCTCGCAATTTGGAAAGCTTCGGATAAAACAAGGGGACTATGTGGTCATCCCTCGCACCACCATTTACAAAATAGTGTGGGATGAGGAGCCTGTAAAGCTGCTAGTGATTGAATCTGTAAATCCTGTCGAGACGGTCAAAAGATATCGAAATGAACTAGGACAGCTACTAGAGCATTCTCCCTATTGCGAGCGAGATATTCGACCCCCTTCAGAATTGATTACCGAAAAGGAAGAGGGGGACTATCTGGTTAAAATTAAGCATGATGACATGCTGCATGAGTACCACTACGCTCATTCACCTTTTGATTTAGTTGGCTGGGATGGTTACCTATTTCCGTACGCGCTTTCCATCCACGATTTTGAACCAATCACGGGGAGAATACATCAGCCACCACCAGTTCACCAGACCTTCCAGGCGTATGGCTATGTCATTTGCTCTTTTGTTCCTAGACTTTTTGACTACCATCCAGAAGCTATTCCCGCTCCATACAATCACTCCAATATCGACTCTGACGAGGTGTTGTATTATGTAGAAGGAAACTTCATGAGTAGGAAAGGAATTGAGAGAGGTTCATTTACACTTCATCCAGGTGGTTTACCACACGGGCCACATCCAGGCACTGTAGAAAAAAGTATTGGCGCAAAAGAAACACACGAACTGGCGGTAATGCTTGACACGTTTGGCCCCATTTACCCAACGGAGGAGGCACTTCAATACTTGGATCCAAACTATCCGATGAGCTGGAAAGAGTAGTACTTAGACTAACACCTTCTCCTAACTTTTTGCAGATTTCAACAATTCACAAAAAAAGTCTGTAACCATTTGCACTTCGCTTGGTATTTCTGTTGTGTGTAGGAGATACAAAAGCATTTATTCCGAGCACAGATAATAATTTTTAAAATATGTGCAACTTTTAGATGCTGTCAGTCATCTTTTAAACAAAGGTTAGGTTTTCAAAATAGAAGTGATTGACGCTCATTTAGAAAAAGGACTAATAAGACTATGAAACCCAAGCTCAACAAACTCATAACGCTACTACTGCTACTCGGCACCTTTGCTTTCTTAATGGAAGCAGAAGAAAGAGTAACTGCAATAGCAAAACAAGAGCTTTCTAAATGGGCGTCTTTACTTCCTACAGAGAACGAACCACAGGTGGAAACACTCAATCCATACGCTCACTC
>CAYYNA010000141.1:3591-9497 GCA_964472815.1 uncultured Roseivirgaceae bacterium | reverse complement strand
AGAAAAAACTTATCACAGAAGAACTACTCATCACAAAGCCCCGAATTTCTGGACATCTAGTTAAAGAGCAAAAGAAGAGGGAATCCTCTTCGGATTTTCAGGCACAAATTGATCTCTTACTCATTGACTCTGGAGAGCTGAAGTTGTCAGGTTTGGGCAAAGGTGTGGAAGGTCTCACTATCAACGATATCGGAACAGTATTTCATGGCCTCAATTACCCTCATTCCAACTCTCTGTTTTATTCAGATTCACTGATTATAAGAAGTGAATCCCTTGCTCCTTCATTAACTTCTGGCGACCAATTATATACCGGTGCTTTTGCATACTCAACGACCGACAGCCAACTGTCCATTGATTCCATCTACTACCAAAAGAAGGACAAATCCGTTAGTGCTCTGCTACCTAGGTTCAATGCGAATAAGATAGATATGGATCTTTTGATGGATCATGGTTTGATCAAAGCGGGAGAGCTAGGCCTGGTAAACCCTCAGATTAGAATTATTGCGAATGATGAGAAAAAGACAGATCCTAGGGAAAAAATCAGGCTTCCAATCGAGCTCGCGAAGGCAAGCATAGATGACCTGCTCCTTCAATATGTTGACTCCAGCAATCAAAAGGAGTACCTCTTAGACTCAATTGACATCAGTCTTTTGGGCTTCACAATGAAGGATACACTCACATTGCTTGGAATGATCAAGGGTACGGAGGACTTTTCCATATCCGGTGAAGCACTGGCAATACCTATCAATGAATTTTATTCATTCGGATCAGGCAGTTACCAATACTCTGCTTCTGATGAACGACTAATGGTGGAAGATGCCAGGCTCATTCCACTTTACTCCAAGAGCGTGTATTCTTCCAAAATTGAGAAGCAATCCGATTGGTTTGATGTAAATATTTCGTCCATTGATATGACAGGACTTAGCGCCCAGAAGGTCTTAAGTGATTCGATGGTAGCTATTCGAAACCTGCTACTTGACGGTACAGACTTGTATGTGTATAGAGATAAACGAATCCCCTTTCCTGAAGATCAAATTGGCTACCTACCTCAAGAGCAAATTCAATCCATTCCTTTCCCGATCGCCATCGACACCATCATATACATAGGTGGTGTCACGTATGAAGAGCACCCTGAAGACTTTGAAAGCACAGGAATTCTTTCGTTTGACAACATGGATGCTCAAATCACCCACTTGACCAACGTGCATCAACAAAATGAAACGATGCAGTTGAGGGCAAAGGGACAGATCATCCAGGAAGGAGAGTTCAACGTGCATGTGGTTTTTGAACTGGGACGCCCGGATAATCGATTCAGCTTTGATGGGAGTGTCAGGGACCTTCCGCTGGATTCGCTAAACCAAATGCTTGGGCCAATAGCAAGGGTGAATATCAAAAGCGGCTATGCTGAAGAGATTGATTTTCAATTCACTTCCAATGATACACTCGCGGTGGGAGATATGGTGTTCCTCTACAAGAACCTAAAGCTAAAAGTGCTTGATGCAAAAAAGCATGAAACGAATCTCGGTAGCGGCCTCATGAGCTTCTTCGCTAACACGTTTGTCATCCGAAATAAGAACCCAAGATTTCTTTTTCCACGCAAAGGCACAGTTTATTTCAAAAGAGATACCTCAAAGGCAGTCTTCAATTACTGGGGAAAAAGTATTTTGACAGGGGCTGTAAGTAGCGTGGGAATACATAAATCAGACAAAGCAGCGAAAAGAGATCAAAAGCAGCAAAAAAAGCTACAGACTGATTAACCCTTAATTTCCTTTGCCTTAGCCGAAGGCCTAGAGGGAGATCCAATCACCAGCCAATTCCCGTCTGACTGTTTTTCAAGAGAAATTTGAATATAAGAAGTCTCTGTCCAGAAAATCAGTAGGGCCTTTTCGTTGGGATTATCCACCACTTTTTCTCCGTACAGTTTGTATTCGAAAGAATCCCTGATTTCGCACTCCCCCATCTCTATGCATCTGATTTCGATACCGTTTGCGCGTCCATCTGTAACCAGCACTTTGGTAGCTTCCGCATAGTTTCCAGTGTAGAAATTCTCTGCATAGAACTTTGCCACAGCCTGAACGTCTTTCGTATCTATGTCTTGGCTAAACAAGAATTGAGCGACGGAAAAAAACAATGCGAGGAATGTAATTGACTTTCTCATGCTACAAATTAATGAAGAATCCTTCTGAAACGAACGTGCAAAAGGGTGAGTTCACCGAATCTTAGCTAGCTATTCAGGGAGAACAAACCTTTGCACTAGCATTATTACCATCGCGAACAGTATCCGATACGCTAAGTAAAAGGCCAACAAAACGCCAATAGTGGACAAATTCAAATGAAAGTAGAGCTTATCGTGTGGCCAGAATAAATGGTTCCAAAGAGGTCCGGATACACCTAAATGTATCCAGAAAGCAACCACAAAAGCTAACAGTTCTGCAATAAGATTGGGGACTTTGATCCGCTTAAGCCCATTATCGATAAGGAAAATCCCTAAACCAATGGTGAGTACCGACGCTAATGAGAAAAGAAACCAATCCAATGGATACTGCTCAAAAAGAGAATCCGGCCTTGAAATATGTTCTGCATAGTCGTAGATGCTATAGCCGATGAATATGACAGAAAACCAAAACCAATGCGAGTGCAAGTACCTTTTCATAGCTGGCCAAAACTAGCCTTCAAGGGGCAGATCTTAGCACTGTTTGCATGGCATTCCGGATACTAATTGTAGTTTCATTGATTAAGATTAACGAACGGATCAGAAAACTTTTCATCGTTGATGAAGGACTGATCTGTTAGACTTTCCATAAAAGCCACCAAGGCATTGATTTCTTCTTGATCAAGATTCAGCCTTCTAATCTCACCATTTCTGCCCCGCATCTCTCGACTCAAATTTGGATGATTCTGAACCCCATTATTGTAGTGCTGCACCACTTGCTCCAACGTCTCAAACCTGCCATCGTGCATAAAAGGACCTCCCAGTGCCACATTTCGAAGCGATGGTACTTTAAATAATCCTAATTCATTGTCTTGTCCAGTGACAGCTCCTACTCCATCGTCAATTCCAGTAACAGCGTCCAGTCCGTTATTGAATGCTTCTTCAGCAATGAAGAGGGCTGTCTCATGACAGTTGTCACATCCCCCTCGACCAAAGAAAAGATCCTTACCAAGATTCTCTAGCGCTGAAAGGCCCGGGAGGTTTCCGTCGATATCCCCACCATTTTCAGCTATAGCTTCATCATACGGCGACTGATAGCTAACCATAGACCGAACAAACTGTGCCAAGGCCAGTGATATCCGTTCTGCATTGATTGCTGAATCGCCAAACGCCTCCGCGAAAAGTGTTGGATAATAACTGCTGGCGGATAATCGACTGACCAAACTGTCTAACGTCATTCCCATTTCCACTTCATCCTGAATCGGCATCAATACCTGATCCTCCAGGGTTGCCGCTCGCTCATCCCAGAAAAAGTGCTCAGGCTCATAGTAGCGGGCGTTCGCCAGGCTCATGGAGTTTCTTCCCGTCAAGCCTCCGTCAAAACCTTGTGAAAAAGCATTATTATCCGTGAAGCCAGACTCTTGGGTATGGCAAGACGCGCAAGAAGTAGTATTGTTAAGTGAAAGTGCTCTGTCATAAAACAGCACTCTTCCAAGCGTGGCTCCTCTATCAGTGATGGGATTATTATTTGGTGTATTATCCGCCATGACCACCTCTGTCTCAAAAAAATGGGTCGGAAGATCAATATCAGAATAATTGAACGGATCATCCGGGAGGTTCAAATTAGAAAGATCAGCCCTTGGCGTAGAAGGTGTGACTATTTCATCATCTTCATTCATGACCTCATCACCTGAGCGACATGAAAAAATAAAAAAGGCGATTGTAAAAAATGCGGTAGTTCCTTTCATCTCAATAATTCCAGTGTTTGGATAGTAGACGAGAAGGAAATGATTTACCCTACCATTACTTTAGATCATTCTTATAGACGCTTACCAATTAAACAATAGAACTTCTAGCAATAGTATCTTTATTACTTGAACATTATTCCTGGCTAAGGAGCAAGTTTTTTGAAGAATATCATTACGATAACATTTGCGCTATCCTTGTTTTCTCTTTCATTAAATGGACAGGAGAGACACTATATAATCAAAGAAGAACTTAGCAAAAAGCTAAAAATCAACGGACTAACACTATTTGATCTTAATAACCCAGGAGAGCAATTCGAAAAATTACAAGCTCTGGGTCAACTTCAGGATTCTTCATATTCGCAAACATTTATTGAGGAGCTGTGGGAGTTTGACTATCCTGGAATAAAATTGAATTACACCAATTTAATTGGCAAACCACAATTATATACGTTCATGCTTCACTCGTTCGATGCTGTCAACCTGCAACTTTCAGGTAAAAGAATTCTAAGTCATTCCATCGAGCTATTTGATTTCGAAAATTCTAATGCGGCAAAAGTTCAGGTTGAACTAGTTGATGAGGGAATGACCAGGCCCGAAAAATTTGGTGGTAAGTATAGCTATCTAGAATTAGTCTTGAACTCAGAAAATCAAATCCAATCTCTAAAATTTCAAGATCTAGGACATTAGAGGTTTTCAATTCAAGTCTATTTGCAAAAATCACAGAACCCCCGGACTTTTATCCATGTGCATGTTTCTCTAACTTGTGACGAAATCCAACTACTATGAAAGCATCGAAAACCTCTTTTTATATCCTAATCCTCGTCCTTGCCATGAGCTGTACAAATAATAAAAAAGAATCTTCATCGACATCCGAAGAAACTGCCAATACTCCCGAATGGGTTGTTGATTTTTTTGATGATTTTGAAACGTTTAACCCTGAAAACTGGCAAGACCAACGTATCTGGGTTAACAACGAAAATCACTGTTATGTGCCTGATGGAGAGTTTGGAACCCGTGAAGTGAGTGATGGAACACTGAAAATTAAAGTAGTCAATATTGGAGAGAAAAGGCCTTGTGACAATTTTGACAAATTCGGTAAGCAGCATCCAGACACGGAGTATGTCGCGGGACGCATCTGCTCTAAGAACCGCAAAGAATTCATAAAGGGGAAATGGACAGCTCGACTGAAGCTATCAAGTAATGGAGAAGCCAGTCAGTTTCCTGCTTGGTGGCTGCTAGGAGCCCAAAACAATGAGCCTCCGGTGCAAGAAGAAGATGAGAACGTATGTTGGCCGTTAACTGGATCTGGAGAGATTGACATCTTTGAGCATCATGGCGACCATATGAAAGATGAATTTACCACAGGGGCTATCGTGAGCCTTGGTGAATGCGATAAAGGCGACTGGGAAAGTAGCAGAAGGAATTTCCCAGCGACTTTAAATGAATTTCACGAATACAGCGTGGAATGGGAAGGAAGCGACTTGGTTTACAGATTGGATGGAAATGAAGTTTATCGAAATGAGGGGGAGGGAGACAAATACCCAGAGCCCATGTTTGCCATCTTAAACTTTGCCAAAATCACCGACTCTCCCATGGAAGGAGAATGGGTCATGGAGGTGGACTGGGTGAAGCACGAGAAGAGAGGATAGATCAATGAACTTTTCGATTCATCTAGCATTCAAGAAGCTACATTTCTTGGGTTTCCTATTTGTTGTCCTCTCATATAGCCATGCCCAAACTACGATAAGCAAAAAACAAGCTGGTTGGTCACTTCAAGTGGACGGTGAACCTTTCGAGATCAAGGGTGTCACCTTCGGCTATGATGATGAGGTCGAAAAGTATGGACAGTATTTCCAAGATCTCCAGTCAATAGGGGTCAATACGATAAGAACTTGGGGTAGTGGTGAGAATACGCAAACCTTACTTGATTCCGCCAATTACTACGGAATTAAAGTGATGGTCGGTATCTGGATGCGGCATGGCAGACCAGGTATGGAAGCAGATGA
>CAYYNA010000141.1:0-3491 GCA_964472815.1 uncultured Roseivirgaceae bacterium | reverse complement strand
TGATCAGGAAAAGTACGATGCAATCAAAACTGGATATCAAGAGTGGATCAGACCAAAATCATCTTGCCTGGGAGTTTATGTTTTTCACTATGCAGACGGAGATCAATTCGTAGCTCCATGGTTATTGACACATTACCTAGGAAAGACCAGACCACAGTACTGGGCCATCAGAGAGGCATATACAGGGCAAACTGCAACGAACCACCCACCAGTAATCCAATCATTCAAGTTACCTGGTGAAGCAACTAAAAGTGGATCCTGGGTGCCTGTTGAATTGTCAGTAAGTGATTTAGAAGAAGAAAACTTAAACATCTCTTTCGCCTACAATCAACGGACAGGAAGTAGAAAAAGAAGAGATCAAATCGTGCCACTGACTCACCGAGGTTCTCTGGAAGAGGGATTTGAAATTCTCCTACCAAAAGAGCACGGACCTATCAAAGTATATGCAAATGCCGCTGATGAATATCCCAACGTTGGAATTGCTACCACATCCATGATGCTCTCTGGCGATGAGGCCGAGCAGAAAAAATACCTCGTACCCAAAGCAACTCTCCCCTTCTATGTTTATCAGGATGGAGAGACGCCATACGCCCCCTCTGGATATATGGGAAATACCAGTGCAATTAGTGTTGACTTGGCCAATGAGGATGAAGTCTATGCCGGCACTAGCTCTCTGATGATCAGTTATGATGCAAGGAAAGATTGGTATGGTGTAGGCTTTATGGACCCTCCCAACGACTGGGGCGAAGTATTGGGTGGATATGACATTTCAGGAGCTACCAAGTTCAGTTTTTGGGCTAAGGCAAGTGAGGACAATGTAAAAGCAACCATCGGTTATGGGCTAATAGATGCAAACAAACCCTTTCCTGATACCTCGAAAAAATCAATAGAAATTACATTGACCAAAGAATGGAAGCAGTACACCATCAAGACCAAGAAAGAAGATCTAAGTTGTATCAGATCCGGCCTGGTATTGTTTTCCAGCAGCAGTTTGTTCCCTCACAAGATCTATCTAGATGACGTAGTTTTTGAATAAACCTGGCATCATCCTTCAAATCGATTCATGATGAACTTGTTGGCGAACATAGATAGTATCCCGCCTAAGGCATACATGATGGCTATACCTACAAATATTCCTTTGATCCCATCTAGTTCTCTTCCGAGGTAAACCGCAGGCAAGCCAAGAACGAGCATTTGAACCACAATAATGGATGACGCCTGCAATGGCTTGTTGATCGTGTTCAGATTGCTATTGATGATACTAAGTACCCCTTGAAGACCAAAACCAGCTGGCACAATCCACAAAAAGAGTTGCACCGTCTGAATTACTTCTTCATTGTCGTTAAAGATAGAAGCGATGTATCGGGAACCGGCAGCTAGCAATACCCAGGAAACTAATCCCCAGATTATGGCAAACCGGTTACTGATCCGAACACATTCTTTCACCCGATTCAATTCTCCCTTCCCAAGATTCTGCCCAACAAAAGGACCGATAGAAGCTGCCAGAGCAAATACAAGACTGTTTGCTAGAAATTCAATTCGACTGCCCACGCCATAGGCGGCTACAGCAAATGAACCATAACCTGCCAGCAGCGCAGTGATGACTCCAGTAGCAATTGGTACGACTAACCTGGCAAGCCCAGAAGGAAGGGCGATGTACAAAATGCTCTTCCAGCATCCTGCCAACACCTCTCGTGTGGGCTTTTCAAACGTGATGAGTTTGTCCCGGTTAATCAAAATATAAAAAGAGAAAATCATGGTTAGCCCCCTTGAGATTGCAGTGGCTATTGCCGCTCCCTTAAGGCCTAACGCTGGAAACCCTAGATAACCGAAAATCAGAATCGGGTCCAATATGGCATTTATGATCACCGCAAACAACATAATGTACGTTGGGGTTTTTGCATCACCGGTAGCTCGGATGGCACTGTTTCCCACAAATGGCACAGAAACGAAGAACAAAGCAAAGAACCAAATTTGCATGTACTCTTTGGACATTGCCGCCGTTTCACCATCCGCTCCTAGTAATCTTAATGTGGGGTCGATCGTAAGCAGTCCCACAATTACAAAAAGTCCAGTGAGTAGTAGCGTCAAAGCGATACTATCTGTTGTTTCTCGAGCTGCCTTCTTCCAATTGTCCTTTCCAATGGATTTTGCAATGAGCGCAGTAGCTCCTATTCCCAATCCCTGAATAATGCTAAACACCACCATGATTACAGGAAAAGTGAAGCTGAGTGCCGCCAGTTCTTTTTCACCCAGCTTTCCCACAAAGTAGGTATCGATCAAGTTGAAGGCTACCATGCTGATGATGCCCAGCATCATAGGAAGTGTCAGACTAATCAGATTCCCTGTGATACTTCCGGTAGTAAGATCTTTTTTGCTCATGGATCTAGGTAAATTAATGCTTAATGCGCTGAATGAATTCTATTGATCCAGATACTCTTCAATTCGATGATATTTTCATCCTTCACAAGCTGATATCAAGACCTGGAGCACGATTTGTCGACGAATTACACCTTTAGCTACAGATTCTACATTGCCTCAAGATCGATTGAAATCAAGATTTGCATCAAAGTTTTTAAATCAAAAATCAAATTAACTATGCGACTCTTTGAAATCATTATTTTACTGATTTGTACTGTTTTACCATTCATCAAAAGGCCCGTCCTTCGCAAGCTTGAATCGAGGTATGTGCTGATTGGACTTGGTCTCATTTTGGTCATACATTTTTTTGCTGAAGGCTGGAGATGGCAAATGATTCCAGGTTATCTGCTTCTTATCATCTTATTGTGGAGAGTAAAAGTGGTTGATGCCATGCATCCACCCAAGCTTTCTTTTCTGCGTATTCTCGGATTCTTTGGAATAATTATTCTGGCACTTCTAGGTTGGGTACTACCAAGTGTATTGCCAATCTTTTCTTTGCCCGAACCCACAGGTGAGTATGCTGTCGGGACTGAATCTCGGTATGTGCAAACAGACCGTGACGAAATCATCACTGAAGATCCTGACGACAAACGCGAGCTGATGTACAAAATATGGTACCCAAGTACCGCAAATGTTTCAGGAAAAGAACGAGATGCATACGTAGACAGAACGAGCCGTGCAGGTTTTGCCACAAAGTATGGACTTCCTGCAACTGCGCTTAACTACTTGGATCGCGTCAAGACACACGTATATCCCGATATTCCGGTTGCGGATGGAACGTTCCCGGTTCTGATCTTCTCTCACGGCTATGGGTCAAAAGCTACTGGCTACTACTCCATTCTCACTGAACTTGCCAGCCAAGGATACATTATTATCAATATGAACCACACCTTCGAGAGCTTAGGCACTACCTTCCCCGACGGTCGTCAGGCTTATTTCGATTTCGGTTTCCAGCATGAGATATCAAAAGATGCCTGGTCTCAGATCGAACCGATTCTAGAGGTATATAAGAGCGGAATCTCCTATGAAGAACGTCACCCAATCGTGAAGGAGTTTGTAACCACATTTTA
>CAYYNA010000140.1:8251-9644 GCA_964472815.1 uncultured Roseivirgaceae bacterium | reverse complement strand
AAAGATGAGTAGTAGTCCGATGAAGATGGTTTTTCGTCTCGGCCAGATGATGTTCTTGGCTGCCCAGGCGAAGGTGACGTTTTTATTTTTTGCCATGATTGTTCAAGAACGATAAGTGTGCCTTACTTAGTTCTGCTGACATAAAGACAGCTTATAGGGTGATTTTCTGGAATATTTCGCTAATCACTTCCACCATGTAGTCTACATCTTTCTCTGTCCGATCAGGGTTACCAAAGTAAACTCGTAGGTAGGTTTTACCTCGAAGTTTGGTTCCTGTGATGAATATTCTACCATCTGATTCAATTGCACGGACAGCTTGAATATTGATTTCCTCGTTTCTTGACTCCTCAAATACTGGGTTAAGGTACCTAAGGCAAAGAATCGATAGTGGATGTGAGGGCTCGATCATTATATTCTCCTCTCTGCTGAGTCTATTGGCTAAGTACGACACCATCTCAATATCCTGCTCTACAAAGCCTGTGAGCTGCTGGACTCCAAAGTATTTCATAGTGAACCAGATCTTTAATGCTCGAAATTCTTTGGATAGCTCTATCGTATGATTCGATGATTCCCAGCGCTCGCCGGGGTTCTCTGTGAATAAGTAATCTGGTGAAAAGTGGATTGCCTGCGGAATTTCTTTGAGTAAAACACAGCTCGCCTCAAAGGGGACGTACATCCACTTGTGCGGGTTAATGATCACTGAATCTGCCTGATCAATTCCTTTAAACGCATCTTTTAATTCATTGATTCTTATCGCCGGTAATCCATATGCGCCATCCACATGGTACCACATGTCAAACCTCTTCGCAATAGTGGCTAATGATTCTAGGTCATCAATACTTCCAGTATTTGTTGTTCCAGCATTTCCAACGATCATAAAGGGCTTGAAGCCATTGGAAAGATCTATTTCGATTGTTTCAGTCAGGTTTTCTGTATCGATTTCAAACTGATCGTTTACCGGAATCTTCCTAAGGCCATTTCTTCCAAGGCCCAGAAAGACCATCGCTCGATCTACACTTGAGTGCGTCTGGTCTGAGCAGTAAATGGTAAGTTTTGGCAGTGCTCCAATGCCGTGCATTTCTCTGTCTGGGTACTTTGCTGCCAAAGCAAAATGAATGGCCATAAGGTTTGACATGGAGCCACCACTTGTCAGTACGCCCTTAGCGTGCGTCGGTATTAGACAGAAGTCAGCAACCCATTTGATTACTAGCTGCTCTAATTCTGAGGCGATCGGTGAGTTATTCCATTTTAGTCCATTTTGATTGTAAAATGCTTTGATGAACTCAGCAATAGCGCCAACTTTATTTCCGCTTCCGGTAATATAGGCACCAAAGTTCGGGCTTGTGTTATGGTTCAGAAATGGAAGAATTTGCTCTTCAAAATCAGCTAAGAT
>CAYYNA010000140.1:3895-8151 GCA_964472815.1 uncultured Roseivirgaceae bacterium | reverse complement strand
CTTCATTGTCTGAATCATTGATAAAGTAGCATGGCAAAACGTTTTAGGACCGTATGGTCTAGCTTGGTGCAATTCGTAGGTTCGCCGACTGATGGGAGGTACCCCGGCAAGACCAATGTCGATAAGTTGAAAGACGTTTTGTGTCTGATCGGAATTCAATTTTTGTTGCTAATCCCAGCGAGCATGATCGTGGGCTTGCTTGAAGAATTCGGAAACCTGAATCTACCGGATCACAAGTTAGAGGAGTTCTTTCAAGATGCTGGACCGGCAATGATGATCTTGATGGGCGTGATATTAGCCCCACTTTTGGAAGAATTGATCTTTAGGACTTTCATTACCCTCAGAAGATTCTATCCATTACTTTTTTTCATTGCTTCTGGTAATCGCAAAAATCAAAATCTGAGGATTCGAAAGGTATTTGGTATTTGGAAAACCTTGTTCCCAGTTCTAGTTTACGTTTCGGCAGTACTTTTTGGATATGTACATGTCTTCAATTTTGAGGATGACATTTCTCTTTGGAAGGCACCTTTTGCTGTGCTGCCTCAACTGATATTAGGGTTTACACTAGCTTTTACTCGTGTACGATACGGACTTGTCTGGAGCATGCTTAATCATGCCATATGGAACTTAATCCCCATCTCAATCCTGATTGCCTTTCCGGATATTGCTAAATAGGTCTATGTATGCCTCTTAGTCGATATAGCCTTTTTGGAGAAGTGTATCGTGAATTTCAAGGCAAACCCAAGCATCAGTTGCTGCATACCTCTTCTGACCTTCGGTGAGTTCCTCACTTTCCCAGTTAGAAACCTGTTGGCTTTTGGAGATTCGTTGCTCCAGAAAAATCGCGGCTAATTTTCTAACACCAATATGTCCAATTCCAAGCTCTTTGGCCGTGTGGTTCAAGTCAATGAAACCTTGTGGAGTGAAGGGGCTTAACCTCTTTAGATCTTTGAGATCGTCTAGTATGCTGATACCAAGTTTCGTTATACTGTCCTCCTCCAATAGACTAAAAAGTCGCTTGGGATATCCAATCTTGTTCAGTCGAAAAAGAAAAGCCTCCTCTTTCTTCGAAAGTTGAATTAATGCGGTGGGATTGTATTCTCCCTTATTGAAGGTAGGTTTAGTCTCTGTGTCAAATCCTAGGAAAGCTTCTTGTTCAAGTATCCTAAGCGCATCGTTGCATTCTTCGTGTGTATTGATCACTCTGATATCACCCTCAAAAGCAAGTAACGGGAGTTGCTGAATGGCCTCTTTGGTAATATTTTCAGCAAGTGATTTATTCACTCTGAGCCAGTTTTCTGATTTTGTATCCGGTATACCCCACAACCATCGTCATGAATGGGCTGATGATGTTGAAAAAGCAGAAGGGCAAATAGGTCCCTGTTGCCACTCCCAGCACTTGCGAATGATAAGCTCCGCACGTATTCCACGGGATGAGTACTGAGGTGACGGTACCTGAGTCTTCAAGAGTACGACTTAAGTTTTCTGGAGCCAACCCTTTTTCACGGTAGGTATCTGCATACATTCTTCCAGGCACCACAATGGCTAGATACTGATCTGATGCAGTTAAATTGAAGAATCCGCAAGTGAGTACGGTGCTGGAAATCAATGACCCAGTAGATTTCACTTTAGAAATAATTGCTTGAGCTATGCACTTGAGCATTCCTGAAGCTTCCATAACACCTCCAAATATCATGGCGGATAAGATCAACCAAATGGTTCCAAGCATCCCGTACATCCCAGAGCTACTAAGAAGCCCTTGATCATCTAACACGCTATTTCCTGTCGTAAAGGAGATATCCCCAAATAGGGCCTGCATGGAGCCAATAAAGTTTTTGGTAAACGAAGGAGAGGTAGAATAAAACTTCTCGTAGAACTTACCATCGAAAGCAGCTAGTTCAGAAGCTTGCTGAACCAACTCTGGCTGAAAAATCAGTGCAAAAATGCTCCCTAGTAAGGTTCCAATTAGTAAAGCTGGCAGTGCCGGCATTTTTTTAACGATAAGCACCACTACAAGGATGGGAACTATAAACAGCCACCCGTTGACATTGAAGGTGCTGGAGATAGCACTTAATATTTCTTGCTTCCCTGCTATTGCTCCGTCAGCACCAGCTGCAAAACCAATAATAAGGAAAATGATCAACGATATTAGAATAGACGGTATTGTAGTGATCGTCATGTATCTAATATGCGTGAATAGATCGGTCCCTGCCATTGCAGGAGCTAGATTGGTTGTATCCGAAAGCGGCGACATCTTGTCTCCGAAGTATGCACCTGAGAGAATGGCTCCCGCAACTAGTCCCTCTGAAATACCCAATGCTTTGCCTATTCCAATCAATGCGATACCTACTGTGGCAGCTGTAGTCCATGAGCTTCCAGTGGCGATCGAAACAATGGAGCAGACGATACATGCCGCTACCAAGAATATGGTCGGGTTCAGGATTTGCAATCCGTAATAAATCATTGCAGGCACAATACCACTTAGCATCCAGGTGCCAGCTAGTGCTCCAATCATCAACAAGATCAGAATTGAAGCCATTGCGGAACTGATACTTTTTACGATTCCCTTTTGGATTTCATCCCATTTGTACCCGACTCGAATGGCCACCATGGCCGCAACTCCAGCCGACAGGATAAGCACGATTTGGTTAGAGCCTCCTAGTGCCTCGCTTCCAAAAATCCCCACGTTGATTACCAGCAACAGTATCAGAAAAATGATTGGGATAAATGATTGTAATAGGGAGGGCTTTGGTCTTTCGGTCATTCGCTTTTTTTCGTCAGCATTCGAAAATAGGACTTTTAATCCGTGAAACACAAAAATCCGTATATAAGTTATTTGCTCCGAACGTTATATCCATAATAAAATATTGAAGATGAAAGTACTGAAAGTAATACTGCTTAGTTATTTGCCAATTATTCCATTTCTTGCTGTTTCACAGCTTCCATCTGGTTATGAATTAACCTCACTGGATGGCCAGGTGATCAAATTAGAAGAACTAAAAAGTGAAGAACCAACGATGATCTACTTCTGGACGCAAGGTTGCAGCCCTTGCATTGTGACTTTCAACGCAATAAAGGAGAATGCCGAAGAGTGGGAAAGAAAAGGTTTCAAAATGATTGCCATTGCTGTTATGCCATTCAAGGAGACCTATGCAAATAAAATTCGTGAAAGTGAGTGGCCGTTTGAAATCTACTTTTCTAAAGAGAATCGAATTCATTTTGACTTTCAGACTCATTATTTAGGAAAAGTAGACTATCAAGGATTTCCGCAAGCATATTTATTCGACACAGATTGGAGTTTTGTAAAAAGGAAAACCGGTGGTCGGGTAAAATACAAAGATCAGTACCTCAAGGACGGCTATTCTAAAGACTTACTCAAAGAAAAAGCCATGGAGGGTCACGAATATCACAAACTTGAAGGCGATCTTTCCTTTTACTATGCCGAGAGAAGTAAACTCAAGTAGCTCCTAAGAAGCTAACTTAACAAAGTCTACTTCAGTACAATCTACTTTAGCTTTCAAGGCATGCAAAATGTTGTACAGGCCGAAGAACGTCCTATTGAAATAAATAAAATGCCTTGAACCTCGTGCTTGTAGTCTATTCATTTCAGGATCTTTCGAAATCTGATCTCCCTTCTGATAGATCTCATTGAAGAAGGCATCATCACTGAAATCAAAGACGCCTTCATTGAATGGTCTAGCCAGCAAATGGATTAATTCCTTGAACATCTTCTTAACCACCACGACATCTTGCTCAGGGTCTGTTGGCCGAATTATTTCTAGTTGCTTGAAAAGCTCGTGAACTCTCTTGTCATCCTGCAAAACATCATGACTAGCCAACTCAAAATAGGCATCATAAAAATCATTAGGAATGTACTTGATACATCCAAAGTCTATCACACCAAGATCATTGTTTTCGTCGATGATGAAATTACCCGGATGTGGATCTGCATGCATCATTTTCAGTACGTGCATTTGGTACATGTAAAAGTCCCATAGGATCTGTCCCAGTCTATTTCGATCTTCCTGCTTTTGCTCGCGTTTCATCCATGCGCCAATTGGTTCCCCGTCAATCCAACTCATGGTTAGGATTTGAGGCGCGCAGAGATCGGGATAATATTCAGAGAAAAATACCCCTTTCAGGTTCTTGCACTTTTCAGCAAAATCCATTGATTGTTTCAGCTCAAGGCCGTAATCAGCTTCTTCTAAAAGCTTCTCTTCGACTTCTTTCATGTAAGGATCCACATCCTTCCCACG
>CAYYNA010000140.1:2626-3795 GCA_964472815.1 uncultured Roseivirgaceae bacterium | reverse complement strand
GAAAGGGGAGGTGCGCTGTACTGCGCCATGGCAAACTTATCAGAGTAGGCCTTTGGCAATACGTTCTGATCCATACTTAAAAGCTGCGCCATTTTCAAAGCACTGCCTTTTAGTTCACTCAAGGAGTTGTATATATCCTTTGCATTGTCACTATCTAGGCTTTCCTTATCTAGCTTACCATTGATGGCAGCTTTACTATAAGCCTTTACATAATTCGCTCCAACCTTTGCCCCTGTGCTAACAAACTTGCTAGCTCTTTTTACTTTGGAGATAGGGATTCTATCTAACTCTTTCGGCATTAGAAAGGTGATTTAGAAAATCCCATTTTCTGAAGGAAGAATTTGCTGAGATCAAAAATGGAGTCCAGAGCAGGAAGCTCACCTACGTCGAACACTGTTCTAGTGGACTTCTCAATGAACACATCTGTATCCTTGCTTTCCCCGGTATCATCCTGTACCCAGAAAAGTAGAGTAGCTATTGAGTGCGACCAAAGGACTCTTCTGTAAGTAGATTGCGTGCCTTCTTTAGCTCTCTCTGGTAAAAAGTCAAAAGTCTTTGCCCAGTAGATGTCCGCTGAAGAGATGATCTGCTGCGTATTTTGTAGCTCTTTTGGAATATTTGTCGGTTTCTTATTTTCCAGTCGGAATAGGATGAATGATCTATCTGGTTTCACTAGCTCAACAAGTGTATATAAGAAAGACAAATGTTTTTCTCGAGCTTGCATTTCCTCGAACTCAGGATCCTTCTGGATGACTTCTAAAGTAGTTTCGTAGTAATCATTCCAAATCGAAGCTTCAATGTTTTTTAGAGACCCGAAGTGTTTGTAGAATGATTCATCAGTGATATCTAAGTACTTCGTGAATAGCCTAACTGTCTCAGGCAATTTCCCATGTTCTAGCACATAATCTTGATATCCCTTCTGAATTGATTTTTTGTTAGCAGTTTTCTTGGCCATTTTGATAATATTATTCTCTACTTAAACAGATGTTGAAATAAATAGTTTTACGCCTATTGCAATATTTATCACTCACTCAATATATCTTCTTAAATTAGGAATTAGATAGCATTTTTCACCACAGGTTTAAGTATGACCCGACTTCTTTTTTTCGGTCTTTTCGTGTGCTTTAGTCAGTTTCTGCACTGCCAAAGCTGGGAGGAGGCTCAGTCTA
>CAYYNA010000140.1:0-2526 GCA_964472815.1 uncultured Roseivirgaceae bacterium | reverse complement strand
TTCGTGTGCTTTAGTCAGTTTCTGCACTGCCAAAGCTGGGAGGAGGCTCAGTCTAATGGAAAGGCTCAATTAAATGTTTATTGGTACACCTCTCAACCCTTCATTTATGAAAATGAGATCGGAGAGTTGGTAGGGATTGAGTATGACCTTTTAGAAGGTTTTAAAGACTACTTAAAAGTCGAAAAGAACATTGATCTTCAGGTTAATTGGATAAAGGCAGAAGATTTCTCTAATATTCTAGACTTAAGCAAAAAGGGTCAGTCCAATTTTATCGGAATCTCTGCCTTTTCGATCACAGATGATCGTAAGAAATTCGCTGATTTTAGCGTCCCATATTTGCCAGATGTTACCGTCTTAGTCTCAAGTCAAGGTACGGAGATCGTGAGATCACTTGAGGAGATCAATCAGATGATGCAGGACATGACGGCAGTTACCGTAAAGGATACCCAGTACGAAAAGCTCTTGAAGGATTTAGAATCTCGCTTTGGGCTTGATTTTGACAGAATCTATATTAAAAGCGATCAGAATGTCTTGGATAATATTGCCAAAGCCAATGATCGATTCGGATTCATCGATTTGCCCATTTATCTAATGTTAGTTCAGAAAGGTGGAGAGCTCGTTCGGCAGAACTTCTTTACTGTAAAAGGGCAGGGCTATGGCTATTTAATGTCTCAAAATACCGACTGGAAGGAGCCGCTGGATGAGTATATAACCTATGCGCATGAAAACAACATCATCTCAGAGATCACCATCAACTATATGGGAGAAGAGGTTTACAACTTTCTCGAGAAGCTTTATGGAGCTGAGGAGATCGGTACATCCATACTCACTAAGGAGAAGGAGCTCCAGCTAGAATTGATAAAGCAGGCTAACCTTCAGCTTGAAGAAGAGCAGTCGTTAAAGAGTATTTTGATCATCGGGATTATCATCATCGGTTTGTTTTTGTTGGTTATCGGGTACCTCTTCTACAAGAATCAAAGAACTACGCAATCGTTAATCCTACAGAAAGATCTTATCTATCTGCATCAGGAAGATATTAACCTTAAGAATGAGCAGCTGATTAATCGGAATACACAGCTAATGACGATTAATGAAGAGAAGAATCACCTTATCAAGATCCTAGCTCATGATATCAGGTCTCCACTTAGTCAAATAAGTATGATCGCGGATCTACTGAAAAGCCCTCCAAAAGAAATGGAAGGCCAGACGGAGGAATTCCTTCAGCAAGTGACTCAAAATGCGGATAGGATCAATGAAATGGTGGTCAAGATCTTGGATGTTGACGCGATTGAAAACAATACCATGAAGGTCTTGAGAGAACGGATTGATCTGAGAGAAATACTGCAGGACATAAAAACAAGGTACTTCAATACGGCCTTGAAGAAGAAAATCGAGCTCAAGGTTATCCCATGTGAGAACAACTACATCATACGGACCGACCACTTACTACTGACCCTGGTGCTGGAAAACCTGGTTTCAAACGCCATTAAATTCTCTCCGCTTAAAAAGCAAGTGACTTTGGCGGTTGATTGCAAGTACGATGAGGTCACTTTTAAGATATCTGATGAGGGACCTGGATTTACGGAAGAAGATAAGAAGCTTGCTTTTAATAAGTTCCAAAAACTCAGCGCAAAGCCTACTGCTGGTGAATCCTCTGTAGGATTAGGACTTAGCATTGTGAAGCAGTATGTTGGAGAAATGGGTGGTGAAGTTTGGATTGAATCGGAGGAAGGAAAAGGAAGTACTTTTTACGTGAAGCTTAGTGTGTAAGAGGAATCAAAGTTTCCAGATTAGTCTGCAAAAATAATCTTCGCCAGCTCCTCTCCAACGAGGCTTCCAATTGCCACTCCCATACCTCCAAGTCTTACGCCAATAGAGATGTTTTCGCTGATTTTTTCAACAATGGGGTTCTTGTTTTGACCGAATGCCATGATTCCAGACCATTCGGAAGAAATAGTAAATTTCTGATTGGGCAAGACGAGATTCTCAAGATCTTTTAGGAGTTTAGCTTTGATCTCTTGATTGATTCCAAAGTCCGTAGTTTCCTCATCTTCAAGTGCATGATTTCTGCCCCCTCCAAAAATTAGCTTACCGTAGTAATCTCGAAAATAGTAGTAGCCCCCATCGTAATGAAAAGTACCATTGATCTTCAGCGGCTTTTCTGTCTCAATGCTCATCACCATTCCTCGACCTGGCTTAAGATCAAGGTCTTTTTCAATAAATCTCTTTGAAAACGCATTGGTACATAACCCTATTTTTTGCGCTTTGAAGGATGCCCCTTTACATGCTATATCCACACCATTGCTGGTTTCTTCATAGTCCAATACTTCAGCACCAGTGTACACCTTTATCCCGAGATTTGAACAATAGTCCCAGAGCGATGCTATTAATTTTCCAGTATCCAACTGGCCTTCGTATTTATTTTCGATCAGGTGACAGGTATTCCCAAAGCCAAATCCGCTGATTTTCTGATCTGAAAGTTGATAGATGTCGCCTTGGTACTGATGAAACAAGAGCTGATTTACT
>CAYYNA010000139.1:0-9780 GCA_964472815.1 uncultured Roseivirgaceae bacterium | reverse complement strand
AGCTCTTCTGCTGGGAAGGTAGGGTTAAATGCCACATCCGTCATCAATTCAAGAATCTTCTCATTGTACTTTGAAAGACCGGAAGCAAACACGCTGGTAGAACCAGCACTTAAGGAAGCTCCAATAAAATCCACTTCCTCGTCAATTTGCTCCTTAGTGCGAGTCTCTGTACCCCTACGCATCATCTGGCCAACCATAGAGAGATAGCCAACCTTATCACCTTCAAAAATGGGCTCTCGATCAATCACCAGATTGTAGCTCACTCTTGGTAGCTTGTGATTTTCAATCACAAAAACTTTCAGTCCGTTCTTTAATTCAAATGATTCATAATCACCAATATTGATCGGTCTTGGAGTAGCAGGTTCCGGTAGTTTGCTTCGATCAACTTGTGCATCCGCTCCAACCAGAAGCAATACCAAAAATGCAGATAGTATGTATTTATAATTTTTCATTTCTCTCTGATTAGAACTTATTTGTTGTCTTCAATTTCCTCGCCTTCCGGCTGTTGCTGTGCTGATTTAGGTAGGTATACTAATTGAACCCTTTTATTAGGATCCAAGTACTTCTGCGCTACTCGTTGTAAATCTTCCTTAGTCACAGCCATGTAGCGGTCTAACTCATTATTGATAAGGTTAGCATCTCCGAAGTAAACGTGATAGTCTGCCAAGCTCTCGGCAATACCTCTCATGGAACTATTGGAGGACACAAAAGAGTTTTCTATCTGATTTCTCAGCTTTTGGAATTCTTTATCATCAATTTGTTCTGTCTTGACACGCTCGATTTCCTTATCCATTGCAGATTGCAAGTCCTCGGTAGTTTTTCCCATATTCATGATACCAAAGGAGATGAAAACACCCGCATCCTCTAATGCAAATGGGAAAGACCCTGCTGCAACAGCTAACTCCTGATTGTCAACTAATTCCTTTTGAAACCTTGAGCTCTGACCTCCAGAAAGAAGTGTTGTGAGCATCTGCATTGCGTAATAGTCTTCAGAGCCTTGCTCTGCCATTTGATAGGCCTGGATCACTGCGGGTAACTGGATATTGTCGAAAACCTCCGCCTGCACGTCACCAAGCTCTTTCATCTGCACTATTGGTCGAGGAATTTCCTTGGTTCCAGTGGGAATTTCCCCGAAGTACTTTTCAATTAGACTCTTAGTGTTTGCAATATCAATGTCACCGGCTATTGAAAGTGTAGCGTTGTTGGGGACATAGAAAGTGGCAAAGAAATCTTTGAAATCTTCGTCCGTCGCTGCATCGATATCTTCAAATGATCCTATGGGAGTCCACTCATAAGGTGTTCCTTCAAAAACTCTTGAAAACGTCTCCTCGAGGATGGAACCGTAAGGCTGGTTGTCCACCCTCAGTCGTTTCTCTTCTTTAACCACTTCTTTTTGTGTGGCAATTCCAGTGGAATCTATTTTCGCGTGAAGCATTCTTTCTGACTCCATGTATAAACCAAGTTCCAACTGGTGAGAAGGTAACGTCTCAAAGTAGAATGTCCGGTCATTCGACGTGTTGGCATTTAGTTGCCCACCTGCACTCTCGATAATCTTAAAGAATTGTCCTCTTGGTATGTTAGGAGAGCCCTCAAACATCAAGTGCTCAAAAAAGTGTGCAAAACCTGTTCTTCCTTCAGGTTCATTTTTAGAACCTACATGATAAAGAACAGACACGTTCACTATGGGTGTAGTATTGTCCTGATGTAAAATGACATGTAATCCATTATCCAGGTCGTACTCTTCAAATTCAATTCTTCTCTCCTGGGAAATCCCTATGGAAAGAATCATCACACAGATTATTGGTAATAGTATTCTCATTGTTATTTATTTATTGCTCTCGTTTGTTGATTATATCTCTGAATTATTACAGAATAATTAGATTTTCTTTAGAATTTCTGCTGCTTGGCCGTCCTCAAACCTGGGACCGAATTTGCTTACAATAGCTGAGCTTGATGCACTAGCAAGGATTCCGGATTTCTTATACCCTAGTCCGTGATTGATTCCATATAAGAAAGCTCCTGCAAACATATCGCCTGCCCCAGTGCTATCAACTGCTTTGGTTGGAAATGGATCAATCTCGATAAACTCATTGCCATCGAACACTATGGACCCTTTTTCACTTAAGGTAATTACAAACTGCTTAGCGACATTTTTCAAAGCCTCCTTTGCATTATCCAACCCACTAACGCCGGTGTAGATTTCGGCCTCCTCAATGTTGCAAAAGAGTAAATCCACTCCATCCCCAACGACTTCTTTCATCTGATCGCCAAAGTACTTGACCATGGAGGGGTCTGATGAGGTCAGTGAGACTTTGATATCATTTTGCTGAGCGATTTTCTTTGCCTCTTTCATCGCATCCAATCCGGTAGGCGAAGAGACCAAAAAACCTTCCATGAAGAGATAGGATGAATCTTTTATTGCTTGCTCATCAAGTTCCTTTGGAGAGAAGTTTGAGGTGATTCCCAAAAATGTGTTCATCGTTCGCTCCGCGTCTGGTGTGATCATTACCAAGCATTTGCCAGTTATTCCATCGTAGAGCTTATCGGGATTCAAGTTGGTTCCAATCCCTGAGGCAATTAAGTCGTTGGTGAACAGACCCCCGTCATCGTCTGCTGCTACCTTACAGGTGTAGTAGCCCTTGCCTCCAAAATCTGTGAGTCCAAAAATGGTATTAGCCGCAGAACCACCACCCTGCTTCTTTTTGATCTTTCCCTGCACTAAGTCAAGCAATTGAAGCTGCCGATCTTCCTCTACCAGTGTCATCAACCCTTTCTCGACATCATTGTCCTCAAAAAACTGATCTTCCACTTCAATTTCATAATCGACAATAGCATTGCCGATTGCGCATACATCGTATTTTTTACTCATTTATATTATTTGATTAAAGTCAGTGCTCTGTCTGGATAGTCAGTGATTATTCCATCAACTCCCATGGAAACCAAACTGTTTATATCGGAAATCTCATTCAGCGTCCAAGGAATCACTTTCATTCCCTCGTCCTGGAGTTCTCTTACTACTTCTGGAGTCAATGATTTAAAGTAACTAGAGTAGATCTCTGGAGTAAATCCTAATGAATCAACATTCACTTTCCAATCCAATTCATTTTCGATCAGAAGAGCGAGCGGTACATCAGGGTACTTTTTATGAAAATATTGCAGGGTTCGAAAATCGAACGACTGAATGTTCACCTTATCCCACAGATCCATCTCAAAAATCAGATCATAGACCAGATCCGAAAAAACCTCTGGTGTAGGATGATATATAGTGTCTGTCTCCTTTTTTGTCTTAAGTTCTATGTTGTAATATATCGGATGAAGTCCATTAGTGATCACATATGCCTCCACTGTATCCAAAACTTGCCGCAAAAGCGGCTTTACTGTCCTATACTTTTCCTGCTCTGGAAATTTCACATTGCCTTTGGACCCACAGTCAAATTGCAGGATTTCTTCATAATTCAGCTCGTAGATATTGATTACCGAATCCTCAGGAATGGTATCCCCCATGGAATCCAGGCAAAAATCTGGTGAGAAGTAGGGCTCATGACTCACTAATAGCTGTCCGTCTTTAGAAACAACCAAATCCAGCTCTAAGGTATTTACGCCTAATTCTGCGGCAAGAAGAAATGCAGGTATTGAATTTTCAGGAGCTAACCCTCTTGCACCTCTATGCCCTTGAATATCAAGTTTCCTTGTCTCCTTTATCTGCCCGCAAGCAACGGAGAGAAGTGCAATCCATATCCAGTTTTTCATGACAAAAATTTTATGCGAGTAAAAATGTAGTTGAGAGACTCTTCATTGATGACCAGCCGGTAAAAATCAGTATTTTCCAATTTCTGAGGCTCATAACCACTTTGCGTCAGATATTTTTCACTGATGTTCATGTCAAACCAATGAACTAATCGAATCATCCCATCTTCAATTTCCAGACAAGTCATCCCTCTCTTTCCTACCACACACCCGGAATTAAATACACAAGGAATGTGAAATAGCGTATTGTAGACAGAGTTCTGAAAATTTTCGTGCTTGTTTTCTCTGAAATGCCTCTTAAGCTCCTTCTTGTGTGACTTGATAGCAATCTTGATATTTTTTCTTTCTTCCTCTGAGGATGAGTCGTATTCTCTGCAAAGTTGCTCGATTTTAAATTTTAGTCGCTCAACTTTATGCAAAGATTCAAAAAGAGGCCGATGCGTATGTCCGATAATTGAGACGATCTTGTTAAATGATGAAAATCCGTAAGCTCTTTTCTCTATTTTGTATTGCTTTTTGCTGCTATGAGAAACGGAATAGCTTTTTATACCTAATGGATTAGCAAAGTACTTCAGCGTAAAACCAATCAACTCATTGTGTTGCTGATATTTCTTACTGGCCTGATGTCCGTGAAAAACGAAGAGATGATCATCCTTATGTCTCAACTTAATTGATTCATAATGCGGATAGCTAAATGGCAACTCCTTCATTAGCTGCAATTCCAGATCGTGATTCCCAATGGTCTTGTATAGCGCATCATTTTCATGAAAGTGATCAAATAGATCGTAAACCGCTCGCCATTTCTTTACGATCTTATGAATCTTAAAACGCTGTAGTTCTTCAACGTCACCATTTAGGATAAGTCCATAAGACTGAGGTTTATAATAGCCTGAAATTGCATTGGTAAAAAGGGATGAGTTGCGTTTGAAGTCATCAGTACTTCCACCATCTCCCATGTGAAGATCAGAGAAAATAACCCATCTCTCGTGCTTGTCGAGCGGAATTTCTACGCTCTCCTCAAACTGCTTTGTAAGCTTGGTGTAAAGGTGTTTGGTGCTAACCTGTCTTTGACTGGCCATTCAAATACTTTCAGAAATCCGAACGGCCAAGATATGTATAATGAGCTGAAGGAAGAGAGGTTTTCTTCCTCAGCATCTCAATGGTAATAATTAGGAAATATGACTACTTCATTTGATCCCAATTGTCATCCGCTCGGGTCTTATAGTCGTCAGGATCCTCATTCCAGTCATTACGTAAACTACCGGTTACTTTGGTCATGAAGTTTGTGGTAAAAAACTGAAGTTCTCCATCTTGAATTTGCCATTCAGTCGGATCTGGTGCCATCCTAGTTGACCTTTCCGCCACAGCATAGGCACACCACCCTCCGTAAGCAGGGAGATACTTCTCCGGATCTGACTCAAATAAACTTCTGTTTTTAGTGCTAGAAAAGCAATAAGTTGAGCCATTGTATTCCACCGTCTCATCTACCGAACCCTTCTTCGCTTCCGCCTGCTCAAAATAAGCGACCGGATCGTACCCATCAAGAGCGTATCCATTGGACACGAAAACGGGACCAGCAGCTTCTTCTGAAGAACTTGAGCAAGCTGCTGCAACGATCAGGATTAGTAGGATAGAAAGCTGTTTCATTTTTTCTAAGTTAGTCTTCTGATTAGATCATAAAAATAAAGTTGATGTGATCATCATCAGGTCTTCAGAAGGACATTTTGGGATAAAAGCCTATTTTCGTGAAAAAACCTAAAACCAATGCCTGCAATAAATAAAATTAATCACAAGGGGAAGGAAATCATCTACATTGATTATCGGGGATTGACAGAAGATGAAATGATCGACTTAGCACAATCTTTAAGAGACTATCTTAAGACAGAGCCAGGGCATCATCTAAGGTTGGTGAATATCTCTGATACGCCAGCAACCAGGAAATTTACTTCCTACATCAGGCAACTAGGGAAAGACACAAAACATATCCCTGTCAAAGCAGCTATTGTCGGGATCACAGGCGCGAAGAAGGTACTTCTATCTGGGTACAATAGACTACTGGGTGGTGCTATGCGTCCTTTTGATAGTGAAGAAGACGCGAAGGAGTATTTGATTAGTTAGATCTTTTGCTGAAGCAGCTGAAACCCAATGATATTCCTCATTTAAATACTTCAGCAGAATAAAATCAGGTAGTTGATGTAGCATTCAAAAGTTTTTTATTTAAATTATATGAAACTTTAACTCAATCAACTATGAAATACCTTACCCTTATTCTGTTAGTTGTCTGCATAGCCTGTCAGCAGCAATCCGATGCAGACCAAACCGCTCAGACACAGAGCCCGCCGATAGACGCACTTACTGGAGCCTGGAGAATGGTGGATTATTTACAGGTTACAGACAATGGAGACACCATTGCCAATGAGCGGGTTCAGTATAAGATGTATGTTGATGGTAGGGTAATGTGGGGTTTTGAGTCCCCAGAAAACTACACGGAGTGGTTTGGGTATGGTACTTACGAAATTGATGGTGACTCCCTATACGAGACGATGACTTCTGGATCTTGGGCGTTTAGGCAAGCCATCAGTGGTCAGAATAACTTTTTCCGGATTGGAATTGACATCAAGGAGAATTCGTATACACAAGTTATCGTGGAAGATACGGTAACCACTTACGAGACGTACGAAAGATTAATGTTCTGATCAGATCAGGTTTAAGACCTGCTCCTTTATTTTTTCTAGTTCGTCCTTCATAGACACAACAGTTCTTTGGATGTCAGCATCATTGGCTTTTGATCCGATGGTGTTGATTTCTCTTCCAATCTCCTGAGAAATGAAGCCCAGTTTTTTTCCAGCCTGATTCTCTGTTCTGAGAATTTCAAGAAAATAGTCGAGGTGTTGTTTCAACCGAACTTTCTCTTCGCTTATGTCGAGTCTCTCAATGTAAAAGATCAATTCCTGCTCAAATCGATTTTCATCGACTTTGACTTTATCACGAATTTCGTCAATTCCTTTTTGAATTTTTGTACGAATGTGGTTTTCCCGATCCTTGTCGGCCAAATCAACAGTAGCCAAACCGTCAGCAATACTATTGATGTATCCTTCCAGTTTTTGTGCTAAGGCTTCCCCTTCCTGCGCTCTAAATTTGATGCATTCATCAATGGAGGCTTTTACTGCCTTCTCTATCTCCTCCCAAGGAATTTGATCTTCAGAAAGCTCTAATTGCTTAATTACATCCGGGGCTTGTAATGCAAGCTTTACCAATCCATCCTGATCAGCTCCAACCATGGAGGTCAGTGATTGGAACTTTTCGTAGTACGCTTTGAAAAGCATTTCATCCACCTCAACATTTGAAGATTCTTCGGATGAAATTTCTAAATCAATCACAAGCATGACTTTTCCCCTCTTCAGTTTCTCAGTCACAAGGTTCCTGATCTGACTTTCTCTTGCTGATAGTTCTTTTGGGAATCTAGGTGAGAAATCCAAGAATTTGCTATTAAGCGTCTTGATCTCCGCTTTTATAAGGAACTGCTGACTCTTGCGCTCATTGCGACCATAGCCAGTCATCGAATATTGCATAGCCAAATGTAATTGGAATAATCTAAGGTATCAGAAGTAGTAAATTAGAAATCAAGTCCTAGGGTGAAATAGAACCTCCTACTTCTCGTGCTTCCGTCTATGTAAGGGGTGGCAACATCAAACTTGATGTAATAGCCAAACAATACGGTCCTCAAACCCCAGCCATAGCCACCGAGCCATGGGTTCTGAAATTTGACAATCTCAGCAACGAATGGAGCATTGTCTTCAAACCTTCTGGTTATTGGACGTCCATCTCTAAATGGTGGCTTCCCGGTCCAAACCGAACCTAAATCAAAAAACCCGATGACTTGGAAGTTGCGAAGGAAGTTCGACTTAATTGGACCATTTGTTAAGTATTGGAACACTGGAACCCTTAGCTCAGAGTTGAAGACCAACGCGTCAGAACCAAAGGCTTCATTGTAATCCAATCCTCGAAGGTTGGTCACAAATTCATTGAAAAGAATGTCACTATTGTCTCTTTCATTTTGGAATGCTAGTGGGTCTTGGTCACCCTGTGCGTCACTACTCGCAAACAGCCAGTTGTCCATTCCACCCAACATGTAGTCTTTTCTGGCAGGACCCATTTGCTTACCATAAAGCAGCCTACTGGCCCATGTTATTTCTCGATGTACTTTTTGGTAGTGTCTGAAATCAAATCTCAGATTGCTGAAATTCTTTGAGGGATCAGTGGCGTGAAAATGAGTAGTATACTCAATCAAGGCTCGTGTTCCTTGATAAAGATTGAACGACTTCTCAATGGTATTGTCAAAAACAAGTGCTGCAGTTCCACCTACATATTCCTGGGAATTGTTTTGTGCCAACTCAGCTCCTTGGCCTGTCACACTCAGAAAGTTGAGATTCGTAAACTGTGTTCTGGTGAAGAAAGGTGAAGCTTCCACTCTGAACGTATGTGTGATCGGCAGAGAAGCTGTCAACTTGTATCGACTCATCTGGTATTTGTGAAGCAGGTTCTGATCAACTGAAGGACGTTCAATCAAATAGGTCTTCCGATCGATTCTAAATTTAAAATCCATCCAATACTTCAAGTACTGAAACTCCGCATAAATATCTCCTTGCCTGAGGTCTGGCTTAATCAAAGCGCCACCTTTCAGCTTATAGTTTTCCAGAACATCGTTGATCTCTGTTTCTAGAAGCATCATAAAATTTCTATAGGGATCCCACAAGAACGATGTAATCACGTTATTGAAAGTGAATCTTGGGCGATAAGGAATGGGGCCTACTCGTTCATTCTCCTGCTCAAAACTTTGATACTTGCTGAAAAAGGACTCTGGCTGATACGCATTATCTGTTTCATCCTCGAATACGTAATTGTCCGTATCGATCCAACTTGGGTCTTCAAGGCTTGTTGAGTCTATTTCTTCTTCCTGAAATTCGAAATCATCTGTATCTGTCAAATCTTTGATCTCCTCCTCTGGAGCTACTTCAGCAGGCTCTTGATTCCTAAGAACCCGTGACACAACTCTCAGCGCGTTCTTCCTTCTCTGTCTCGGAGTTTCTAAGGTGAACTTGCTACTCGAAAGGTTTGTAGTGGAGTCTAGATAAATATTAGCTCTTCCGTTTTGGAGCATCAAATACGTGAGCTTTTCAGGATCAAAATGGAGATCATAGCTCAGTATGGACTGATCAAAATTCGTGATCTGGGTATGTACAGAATCTCTAAATGAATACCGGTAAAGGTTTGAAATACCTTTCTGGTCACTCAAATAATAAATCTCCGTCTGGTTTCTCGCGTAGGGCTTTCTGTCTTCACTAAGCGTATTAGTCAAACGATAAAATTCATTGGTGGTAGTGTCCAAATCGTAGACATAGAGGTTGAAGTTATCATCCATTATATCCAGAGACACATCGCTAACTCTCACGGAATCGCTTATTCTGTTGGAGCTGAAAATGATTGCGGCAGTGCCTGGAACAAATGTTGGATCAAGATCATCAAATGCATCTCTGGTAATTCTCCGGAGTGCATTCCTGTTCATCGCGGTAAGGAAGAGGTCGTTCTGACCATCTATGTCGCCAGATATGACTGCTAGTCTACCATTATCGTTGAAAGAAAAGCTTTCAATCTGCCTAAAGCGCGTTAAAGGTTTTTGCCTTTTTTCCCCTGTATCAATGTTGTAGGAATTCAAATACAGAAATCCGCGCCTAAACAAGATAACACCCAGTGTAAACTCGTCTTGCCAATCAAGCAAAGGCAAGTGCTGATCCACATCTTGTCCGTTGATTCTAAAGCCACCAGAAGTAATTTTCTTCGTCTGACCAGTCATTAGATCCTTCGCATAAACGATATACTTCCCGTTTTTCAATACAGCGTAGGCAACTCGATCCGCATCTTTATTAAAACTGACAGACGTGGTGATCAAATCCTTTATGCCTCTAATCTTCTCTAGCTCATTTTCTTTATCTGCCTGCACGTAGTTCTCCTCTACTTCTTGCCTTTGCAGTA
>CAYYNA010000138.1:0-9821 GCA_964472815.1 uncultured Roseivirgaceae bacterium | reverse complement strand
AGAGATGCTAAGAAACTTCTTCATACACGATTTATTAAGGATGGCTAAACTAACCAAATGAGCAGGCACAAAAAAAGAAGGTTTGATGGGTGGCCGATTAAACCATAAGACATCTCCTGAGTCTAAAACTCGAACAAAATTTAAAATGTAATGAATACTTTATCCGCCTGTAAGAAATCCGTAATCGCCGTACTCTTATTTCTATTTGTTAGTGCCAGTCTTTTGGCACAATCCAACTGGCAAAAACTTGGATCTAGAAAAGTTAATTTCAAAGTAGAAAAAGATGAGATCGTAGTAGGTGCCCAGGAAGGTACGTTCACTAAGTTGAAACTTTTGGTTACTTCGGGAAGCCTGAATATGCACAAAATGGTTGTTGTGTATGGAAATGGGAAAAGAGAAGAAATCCAGTTGCGGCACAACTTCAGCTCCAAAAGCACAAGTAGGTTGATTGACCTCAAAGGCAACAAAAGAGCTATTCGGAAGATCATTTTCTGGTATGATTCCGATCTCACAAGAAAAGGTAGAGCTACGCTTTCGGTATTTGCCAGATCCTAGAAGTAATAACTAAGAATAATAACCCTGGCTGAAAGGCTGGGGTTTTTTGTGCTGATCTGATTCTATTATTAATCGACCGATAGCAGAGGACTCCACTCATCAAAAACCTAAAAGAGCGAGACAAAAAATAGCTAAATTCAATGAATGGCATCATCGCTAGACATTTGGAGTGTCTTGATCATCGTCACGTTGGCTCAGGGATTATTTGTGATTTCCTCGTTCATTTTGAAAAAGGAACACCATTCAATTTCTGGAAGGTGGATGCTGCTTTTGCTTGAAAAGGATTGTTCTGGTTGCAATTGGAGTTTTTATTTATTCGTTGGCCCTTCAATATTGGCATTAATCTCTTTTACGGCACCAGGCACGGATCATGGTTCCTGATTGGACCAGCATTTTACTGCTACCTTAAAGCATTGCTCGGTCAGAATTTCGTTCGAAGCGATTATCTGTATTTTGCTCCCTTTCTTCTTTTCACGGTACTATTCCCGCTCGTATTTGAGGATTTCCTCACGTTTCGACAGATTCATTACGGAATGCTCACCCCTTTTGACAGCCGACCAGACCAGATCAATACACTTCAATATCTCTATTCCTTTGTGTTTGTTGGGCAGTTTTTCTACTTGATTTTCTTTATCTGGAAGGGAAAGGTTCTAATTAGCGATTACCAAAGGAGCATGCAAATTGCTTCATCAAATCTACCAGAGAGAGAAATGCGATGGCTCTACATTTTGTGGTACGGCATGCTATTGATTTTTATGTTGGCAAGCCTGCTGATCGTTTTGCTGTTTTTTACTGACATCTACAGAAGGCATATGGATTACCTCTATGTCATCCCATCTTCATTACTGTTTTATGCACTTTCCTACCGATTAATTGGCGTTCAATTTGAAAAGCCGAATGATGTTCCTAAATACGAGAAAAGTGGGCTAAAGCAAGCTGAAGTAACCGATTACGTGCAGCAGATCAAACGTGTCATAGAAGGTGAAAAGCTTTACCTCCAGCAAGGACTAAGACTCAAAGACCTTTCGGAAAAATTGCAAATTCCACCTTACCAGTTATCCGAGGTAATGAATCTGCATATGTCTACTACATTCTTTGATCTGATCAATCACTATCGCGTGCAAGAGGCCAAGGAGCGAATCCAATCCAATCCTGAGCATACCTTGCTGCAGATTGCATACGATTCCGGTTTCAATAACAAAACGTCCTTTGTCAATGCCTTCAAGCGCTTTGAGGGTACCACCCCTTCCAGATTCATGAGGAAATCCGCCTAAAGTTTGGCAATCCCGATTGGAATTGTCGATTCAAGCTAGCTCAGAGCCTATTCTTGATTTCAAAAACATGATGAAAACAAGAAAAATCGGACTATTTGCATTAAGCCTTTTGGCGGCTGGACACCTTACTTTCAGTCAGCAGTACAAACTTGATCCTGGCCATACGCTTATTGAATTTAATGTTGAGCGCTTCATGGTTGGAGAGGTTACTGGCAAATTCAAGAAGTATGAAGGAACGGTAACATTGGATGACAATGACGAACTGCAAAGTGCAGGCATCATTGTTCAAACCGGCAGCCTGGATAGGATCACGAAACTAGGGATGGACACCTGAGAGGAGCTATGTGGCTGGATACCGAAAATCATGAGGAATTCAGCTTCAGAAGTAGCAATATAAAGTCAGAGGACAGTCAATGGTTCATCGAAGGTGATCTTACCATCAAAGGGAAGACTAATCCAGTGTCATTTCCATTTGAAATGGAGGGTCCATTTAAGGATCCAACAGGAGCGAATACGATCGGCTTATCTGGTGATCTAACCATCAACCGACAGGATTATGGCATTCAGTTTAGTAAGGTGATGGATAATGGCGAACTGTTCATTGGAAATGAAGTGAAGATTAGAATCAGAGCTTTAGCTATTGAACAATAAGAAGTAAGTGCTCTCTATGTAGTCTTGAATGGAATCAAGGTTCATTTTATGAGCGAATGCAATAGATTAGGAGGATGGAACTGGACCAGGACCTCCTTTTCTTTTTTGCGGCACTTGGCGCCTTCAATTCGCTCCTGTTAAGTGTTTACTTGATGGTCTCATGGAAGAAGTATCAATTGTCATATTTCTTCCTTGGGCTCCTGCTAATGGAATACGCAATTCGTGTAGGGTTCTCGTGCCTTTATTACTTCGATGATGCTCCGCGAGAATTCATAAAGCTTGGATTAAGTGCTCACCTCCTCATTGGTCCGACGCTGGTTTATTTTATTCATTTTAGTTTAAAACCAGAGAGCAAAAAATCAAAGGAAGCGTTTACTCACCTTCTCTTGATGAGTCTGCTACTCGTTGTACTTGGAATCTCATTAGGCTTTTCAATCTGGGACTACTCGGTGCGCTACACCATCCATGCGATTCTTTCACTTTATTTACTCTTGGGTGGATTTAGATTAGTCTCTTCATTTAAGTCAGTCAGTAAAGTAAAATGGACTCAACTTCCGCTAGGTCAAAAAGAGGCATTATTAGTGTACGTTACGATCCTTCTGGTTTCTCTTGGATTTGTGATCTCACTTTATACCAACTACATCCTTGGACCTGTTATTTTCTCTGCCCTTTTATATGGTGCTGCCTACCTTTTTCTCCAATTGAAGAAATCTTCTACTAAGACCTTGAGTTATCAAAAGAAGCTCGATGAAGAAGAGGTGAAAAAAGTGGAGAGCCGGTTGACTTTGCTCATGAATGAAGAAAAAATACATCGAGATGCCAACCTGACGTTGGAGAAGCTTTCCAAGAAACTGGGAGTTTCTAAGTACTTCTTATCGCAGATGCTCAATGACAACCTGCACAAGCCTTATCATGAGTTCATTGCCGAGCACAGGATTGAAGACGCATGCGAGCTGCTCATGAATGCAGATCATCTGACTTTGGAAGCCATTGCCTATGAGGTCGGATTCAATTCAAAATCATCCTTCTTCTCCTCTTTTAAGAAACTGAAAGGGGCAACTCCAGCCAAGTTCAGAGATAAAGCCAAAGTGTGATCCGATCGCTTCGGACTCCTTGCTGATCAATCAGCACCGAAATATCAATGCCATCCGTCAGTTTTGAACAAAAACGATGAAGAAAACTGGATTAATACTCGGAAGCATTTTCTTATTCCTCGTGGCTAGTGGACAGGATGTGAAGGAAAGTTCCAAGGTCTTCAAGATCTCAGAAGAGGATCTAGCCGGGGAGAACCTGACACCAGGCGTTCAAAACGGTGAGTCCGACACATCCTACTACCAACAGAGAGTTTATGACGGAACGGACTTCATCATCTTTTTGGTTGCCATAAATAATCGAACCAATGAGTTTGGACGATTTCCGTTGGAGGAGTTCATACTTTGGGCAGACGGCAAAGCCATCGTGGAACCTGATGGGGAAGAGCCTTTTGAGATTCAGGCCGGTGACTACTTTATTCAGCCAAAAGGGTTTAAGGGCAAATTCAATTTTGTAAGTGGGGACGAGCCTCATTTGGAGCTGTCACTTATTTCCAAGAAAAGAGCTGATTCTGCTCTAGTTTCTCCCATGACAAAAGCGATGATTATCGATCCGGATATTTTATCGGGATCATCCGAGCAGTACGCTGGGGAAATTTCTACTATCTACTCCGGTGTGGAGATAGAAGTAAATCTGGTACGGACAGAGAAAAGAATATTCCAAGGGAATCAGAAGGAGACGCTGATTCATCTACTCAGCGGGATTCTCCTTATCGATGATCAGAGGTTCTATCCTGGAGATTTTTTGGTGATTCCGGAAGATTTTGTTGGAGAATGGGAATCCGTTGGTTTTCGACCATTTAGAGCCTTGGAGGTATACCAAGTGGATTTTGACTAACAATAAAGCCGCTCAAAAGAGCGGATCATAATTACCATAAATTCGTTGAACCTACTGCAAGGCAGCAGTCTTATAATTTAGTTTTGAACGATTCAGCATGTGAGCCGCAGAGTCTAATAGTCCTTGTGACTGCAACGATTTTGAGTACTCTTCTTCGAACTTGGCCAATCTTTCAGGAAATTTTTTAGCGTAATTGAATTCATAGTTTTCAATGGCTTTGACATAATACTCATTGGATCTGGGAAAGTCATTTTCCTTGGCAAGTAGTTCTGCATACTGTTGCTGATAAGTAGCAACTCTAGGATGATTTTTTGCCATTCCATTTTCTATGATGGAGACCGCCGTGTCCATGTAGTTGAGGGCTTTTTGAGGCTGATTACTTTTCAAAGTTTTGCCAATAGAAAAGAGTGCCATACCACATCTAAAGTCATCTGGTCCAACCTTCTCCCTGTAGATTTTCAATGCCTTTTTCATATTGCTAAGAGCCTCTTTTTTTCTCCCAACTTCTCCAAGTGCTTGTCCATAGTTCAAAATAGAGGTCGCAGAAAATGATGACTCACCATACGTTGCTGAGTCTATTTCAATCAAAAGAGGATAAAGCTCAATTGATTCTTGGTGCTTCTGCCGAGATCCGAGCCGTGACAAAAGGACAAATAGGTTGTCTCCAGTTATTTTATGATAGAGTCCGTACTTCTCTCTGCTTACTTCGAAATTGGTTCGCATTAGTTGCTCAGCTTCCACGTATCTTCCCAAGTTTCCATATATAATGGACATCATTTTCCTTTCTTGCAATTGGCTATGGTGCAAATCACCAAAGTAGCTTTTCTTGATTCTGAGTGATTGTTGGGCATAATGCAACGAGCTATCAAAATTGGCCTTCCAACTAAATGCAGCAGCTAGTTGGTAAAGGCTTGGTGTAAGGAAAATGCTCGATGAATCATAGACTTGCTGAAATAGTTGCAAGCTTTTTCTTGCAAAAACTATGGTAGAGTCGTAGAGCAAAGCGTTTTCGTACGTGTTAGCCATGTTCTCAAATTTTTCCGCCAGAAGTACAAAATCTGATGGGTCAACTGCTTCCAATTGATCTACTAAGCTCCTTTTCAAAAAGACCACACTGTCTTTCTTGGCCTTGCTTAGATTGGCATATCCTATCCAAGCTAAGTCGTAGGTATATAGGAGTCGATCTTTCTCTGAAAATTCGTCTGAAGTTTTTATAAGATCTAAAGCGGTATTCTTGTAAAAGATCGAAGAGTCCAGGTGAGTGGATCGGGAAAGTTCAGCAAGCTGCACCAATGCCTTTATTTTTTCGATATCGGACTCCATCGCAGGCATTGCTTGAGCCACTAGCTTTTTCGCTTTGGTAAAATTATTCTGAGCTGCCTCCAGCATGCCTTGATTGAAACGGACCTTACCAATCGCTTCGGCATTTTCGAGAGATTTATAGATTTCAGATGCCTGAATAAAAAGTGTATCAGCCTTTTGGAAATTTCCCAGAGAAGTGTTCACACGACCAAGCGTACTAAGGATAGCAGCCTTGGTCTGAGTTTCCTCAAGGCTGTTGATCTTTCCTTCACCCGCATCCAAGAACAAGCCTATATCTGTAGAATTACCTTGATTGATGCTAGGGTCGTTTTGATCAAACAATGTGACAAGAAACTCCAGAGATTGATTAGCAAGAAACTCTTTCTCCTCTGCTATTCTCCTCGCTGTGTTCAAGTTGATGAAATAGACAACTGAAGTCGTGAAAAGTATAAGGGCCGCAGCAATACCTATACCCACTTGCAAAGCATTTCTTCTAAAATAAAGCCTTGTTCTATAGGAAATACTTTTGCTGTAGGCAGCAATGGGCTTCTTCTCGAGCTTCTTTTGGATGTCTTCTAAAAACTGGAGAACGGATTGATATCTTAGTGCTTTATCGGTTTGGCAAGCTTTTTTGCGAATAGCGTTGATTTCTGGATCCTCAGTTTCCTGGACCATTTTTCCAAGCACCATTCCCAATTGATAGATGTCACTACGCACATCTAGATTGTCCCCTTCTATTTGTTCAGGACTGGCATACTCAGGAGTTAGCATCCTCTTTGAAATTTCTGCGTCGGGAGAGGGATCTTCTTCCATGAATTCTGCAATTCCAAAATCCATCAGCTTTATATCACCCTGTTTGCTGATCAAAATATTTGAAGGCTTAATGTCGCGATGAATTATAGTCTGCTGATGCGCAAAGTGAACTGCATTACCAAGCTGGATGAACAGATCCAATTTTTCTTTTAGTCTTAGCGCCTTGGTTTTAAGATAGGAAAGAAGGTCAATCCCATCGATGTATTCCATCACAAAGAAAGGATCAGCTTTTTGCGTCAAACCAGCATCATATATCTGGGTAATATTTGGATGCTTCAGTCTAGCTAGTACATTTCTTTCTCGCTCAAAAACCTGTAGCAGGTCAGTTGAGTTCATTCCTGACCTTAGTAGCTTAATGGCCACTTTATGTTCAAAAAGTCCATCCGTACGTTCTCCAAGATAGACCATGGACATACCCCCTCTTCCTATTTCTTCAATGACCTGATATCTTTCCAATACTGGAGCCTCTTCGATTTGGAGCTCTGCATCGATTCCATCTCTTAGCAAAGTGAGTGCACTTTTGTCGTTTGCCTGTGCCTGTAACAAATCAAACACAGCAGATAATAATTCAGCATTGTCGCGAATCTCCCTTTCGAGAAATGCATAGCGATCGCTTTCGGGTATATCTAAGGCTTTACTATACCAGAATTCTACCTCCTTGAGGGTATGCATTCAGGCAGTTTTTTTCAATTCATTTGAAATATATGCCTTTGCGAAGGACCACTTGCGCTTTACGGTCGCTTCGGAAATAGCTAGGAGTTTTGAGGTCTCCTTGACGGAAAGATCAGCGAAGAAACGGCACTCGATGATATCATAGACCACAGGATCATGAGCTTGGAGCTTTTCGATATTATAGAAGATGTCTTCCATCATCTCCAGTGTATCGTCACTCAAGTTGACAATTTCCTGAAGCTCTATTTCAAGGTGTTCCTCACCGTTACCATTTTTAAGCGTATTCTTATGCTTTAAACGATCCTGCAAAATAAACTTCATTGCACGTCCGCAAATCCTGTAGAAGTGTAGCTTATTCTCTGCTGTCAAGTCCGTGCTTTTCTGAACTTTCAAATAGGCTTCATGTACTAAGGCAGTGGTATTTAAAGTCTGCTCATTTCTCCAATTAAGCCGGATCTTTCTGCTAATCTGTTTCAAGTCATCATATACCTGATGAAATAGCTGATCCATGGCCTCCCTGCTACCTTCAGAACTATTTTTTATTAATTGAATAACCTCCATTTCCAACGATTTCAAATTTTTTTCAAATTCCGTGAGCTCTAATTGAAGCTTTTGTCGAATTAGATATAAAGCAACTAATTATTTAAACAAACAAATAAATGCAATGAGCAAGATTTTAAAATTAATGACTATTCTATTTATGTCGTTCGCACTTGTATGCTGTGGAGACGATGAGGAGGAAGAAATGAATGCCGGTGAAGGTGCGGATTTTTCCCTTGGAAATCTTTCCCGAGGAAAAGCGGCATTAAGCGTTTCAGGTGCTGAATCTTTCGAATTCGATAATGCAACAGTTGTGGGGTCTAATGTCCAGGTCACGATAGAAGGGAAGGATTATAATGTACTAACCATTGTCATGGGCGAATCGGGCAACAGTCAACAACTCGTTTCAATTGGATTCTATGTGCCAGCTTCTGACGGTACACTACCCAATAATGGAAATGTACCAATCACCTTTCAGCTGGCTGCAGAGGATAACACTTATGCTGCGGTTAGCATCATAGGATCAGATATCTATGATTCAAATACTGCAACAAGCGGTAGTATTACTATATCCAATTCTTCTTCTGCGAACAATTCATTCGATGCGGTTTTTGACCTGGAGAATATCTCCTCTTTCAGTGATACATCGGTGGATTTAGAGGGTGCATTTAGGTTTTAAGGTGGGGATATGAAGAATTACCTAGCAACCTTGATCTTGATTTCAGTTTCAATTTGCCTGAACGGGCAGGATGTTCGTAGTGACCTGAAGGCTATCATTGACATAGTAAAGAAGGCAGAAAAGCCTTACACCTCTTCAACGAAAGAGGCGTTGAATCAGGCTTTAGAAAAGTTTGATGCAGACTGGATGGAGAAGAGTGATGATGAGAAAGTACTGAAGGCGATTGTGGATACGTATATTTTTCGTCTAGACACTTCTTTGTTCAGTGAAGAGACTGCAAGTAAGAGTGCAGAAAAGTTGGTGAGATTTGTTGAAAATGCTCAGCTAAATGGCTCTGCGATGCTTTTGATGCGGGTTGTCGGACGTTTCGCTACAAATCAGCCTCCGGTGCATTCTGCTCGTGTTAAAGTAATCGAGGCACTGAGTAGCGACTATCTGGAGGAAAGGCCGCCAACTACTTTTGATGAATTGAGTAATTCAGGATATGGGCTCTTACCTTTTATCTATAAGGCTAATGGGCAGCTGGACAAGGCTTTGGACGTGTACAAGGATTATTTGCAGATCATTGAAGAAAATGAGATGTATGTGTCAAAGGCAAACCTGTACATGGATCTTATTCGTATGGAGACGGACGCCAAGCGATACAAGGATGCTCAACAATCTATTGCCAGTTATAGGCAGAGGTTCTTGATGGATTCCTATAGTAGTTCTTCTCTGGACTTAGCAATATTGGAGGCAAGCACTTTTACCAAGCAGGGAAATCGGGAGCAAGCAATAGTGGTACTTAGCCAGGAGCAGGAGAGGTTAGAGGGATATGGGGATCAGCTCGGGGAAGAGATGATTTCTCTTCAGTTTGAGCTTCTCTCTGAGAGCATTAGGTATAGCGTGTCAGAGAATCTAGGAGTAGAAGAACCGTATTTGGATCGATTGATAGCACATGTTAAGTCAAATCAATCCTTTTGGAAATACGGACAGCTATATTTCCGGACCGAAGATTTGTTGAAGGAGCTTGGTGCTATTGAAAGGCTAAGCGAACTTCAGAAGCCAGAATAAACAAAAAACCCGCTCAATCGAGCGGGTTTATAGTGAGTATATATTCAGTGCTGCGTCGCAGCTTAGTTTAGATTCAGCTCTACACTTCGGTTGATGAAGTCCGTCAAATCTTTTCCGGTCAACATACCTTGTGATAACAACGCTAGATCGTAAGCCTGCTTAGCTAGTAATTGTTTGTCTTCGTCCGACGCTGCGTCCAGAATCTTTTTCGACATGGCGTGATTTGCATTGATAGCCACGCTTAGATTCAGCGGCATTTCTCCAAACATCATTGGACCACCTCCGCCAGAAGCTTGCATGTCTTTCATTCTTCTGATGAACTCAGGAAGCGTGATCGTGACAGGCAAATCGTC
>CAYYNA010000137.1:5617-9827 GCA_964472815.1 uncultured Roseivirgaceae bacterium | reverse complement strand
CCGATGTTTGCTCCCACATCTACGTCAGCAATGTCAATGGATAGAATTTCAAACGCTGTTCCTGCATCCAGCCCTCTTTGTAGCACAAGCTTTGAGATTTTGTCAGGGTTTTCTAGTACTTCCTTGTGAGTAGCTGCAGAACCTACAGAAGTAACAATGCCTTCGCCAACCCTTGCTAAAATGGTTTCTTCACCAGCACCACCAACCAACTGCTGGATATTTGCTCGAATGGTAACTCTTGCTTTAGCAACAAGCTGAATTCCGTCAGCTGCCACAGCTGCAACAGAAGGTGTATTTATCACCTTTGGATTTACCGAGATCTGAACTGCTTCAAAAACATCTCTACCTGCAAGATCAATAGCCGTCGCTTGCTTAAAAGTAAGGTTGATGTTGGCTTTATCAGCAGAGATCAATGCCTTAATGACCTGCGGCACATTGCCTCCAGCTAGGTAGTGTGTCTCTAGGTCCTGTGTCTTCAGATCGCGCCGCGATTCTCCTTCCACTTCGGTGATCTTGAGCCCAGCTTTCGTAGCTGTGATCAGAGAATTAACGATAATGGAAGGTGGTACTTTTCTGATTCTCATGAAAACGAGCTCCAATAATCCCACTCTAACGCCGGAGAAAATCGCCGTGATCCAGAGGTTGACTGGCACAAAATAGAGGAAGATGAAAAAGAGAATAATTCCACCTACTACAAACAAAATTGGGAGTATGTTGCCCATTACATTTAGCTATTTACAGGTTGTACAATAATTTTTGAGGACTCAATTCTTAAAACCTCAATTTCAATATTTTCCGTGATAAATCCACCATTAGATCTTACTTCTATGATGTCATCCGCGAACATGGCTTTGCCTATTGGCTTGAGCGAAGATATGGTCTTTCCATGATCGCCGACCTTGATGTCGGGCTTGAAGTCATCGTTGAACTTTCCGGTCATGGTACCTTTCAGAGAGAATCGTTCCCAAGATTTCCCTTTGAAAGCGATTACTAATGCGACTACATTTAGGATCAAACCCCCAATAAGAATCAAAGTACCTGTCGATGGACCGTAATAATCATAACCCAAATAAATGCAGTAAGCGGAGAAGATAAATCCTAGAATGCCTACTATCGTTGTGCCCGGCACAAAGATGATCTCAGCCACAAGTAAGAAAGTGCCGAGCAACATCAACCCAAGTATGATTAACCACTCCATTAGTATGCTTTAGCAAACAAAACTCTTCCCTGAGAAGGGTTCCCTGTAAATATACATTTTCCTTCTTCCTTTTCTTGGCTTAAAGGAATACAGCGAATGGTCGCCTTAGTCTCTTCTTTGATTCTTTCTTCGGTCTCAGCAGTGCCGTCCCAGTGAGCGTAAACAAATCCCTCTTCCACCAACTTCTTAAACTCATCATAAGTGTCAGCCTGCTTTGAATTAGCATCCCTGAAGTCTTTCGCTTTATTGAAAATGTTTTCCTGAATTTCGTCCAGTAGGCTTGTTACATGCTCTACGACTGATTCAATAGGATGGAAGGATTTTTCTTTGGTATCTCTTCTGGCAATTTCAACAGTTCCTTTTTCCAAGTCTTTTGGGCCAATAGCTAGGCGAATAGGAACACCTTTCAATTCATATTCTGCAAATTTCCATCCTGGTTTGTGAGTATCTCTCGTATCAAACTTGATGGAAATTCCTTTTGCTTTGAGAGACGCAATGATAGGCTCAACAACGGCCTTAATCTTCTCTAAGTCTTCATCTTTGAAATAGATAGGGACAATGACCACCTGAATCGGGGCTAGTTTAGGAGGTAGGACTAGCCCATCATCATCTGAATGTGCCATGATCAATGCACCCATTAGGCGAGTACTGACGCCCCAAGATGTTCCCCATACCAGCTCTTCCTTACCTTCTTTGGTAGCGAATTTCACATCAAATGCTTTTGCGAAATTTTGACCTAAGAAATGTGATGTTCCTGCTTGAAGGGCTTTCCCATCCTGCATCATGGCTTCTATGCAGTAAGTATCAACAGCTCCAGCAAAACGTTCACTCTCTGTTTTTACACCTTTGATCACCGGGAGAGCCATGAAGTCTTCCACGAAGGTGGCGTACACGTTCAGCATTTGGTTTGTCTCCGCTTCTGCTTCCTGTTGAGTGGCGTGTGCTGTGTGACCTTCTTGCCAAAGAAATTCTGCAGTTCTCAGAAAAAGACGCGTCCTCATCTCCCAGCGCATGACGTTAGCCCACTGGTTCACTAGAATAGGTAAATCACGATACGATTGAATCCAGTTTTTGTACGAATCCCAAATCACTGTTTCGGAAGTTGGCCGTATGATGAGTTCTTCTTCCAGCCTTGCTTCTGGATCTACCACCACACCTGCACCCTCGTCATCATTCTTCAGTCTGTAATGCGTGACCACAGCACATTCTTTTGCAAAACCTTCCACATGATCTGCCTCGCGGCTCAGAAATGATTTTGGGATCAACAAAGGAAAATATGCATTTTCATGGCCAGTATCCTTGAACATCTGATCCAAAGTCTGCTGCATTTTTTCCCAGATAGCAAAACCGTATGGTTTGATGACCATGCAGCCCCTCACGGGTGAGTTTTCAGCAAGCCCTGCTTTTTTTACCAATTCATTATACCACAGTGAATAATCTTCTGAACGAGATGGAATTGCTTTAGCCATGAATAGTTGGATTCTTTGGTATGGAGTTTGCTACTAAATGATAAAAAATGTTAAATTCTCAAAGGAGAGCAAATATAGCTGAGGAGTTGAACAGAGTGGGTTGAGATATCGTTAATTTAAAAAAGTAGAGAGTTATGGGACGGCAAATGAAAAATTTCTTTTTGGTATCATGTTTCATTGGGTTTGTATCCGCTTACGGGCAGGAATATGATGATCTCTATTTCAATAAATCTGATCGTGAGAAACAGAAAAAAGGTCAAGTTGAGCGAGCTAACCCAAACTTTAGTTTCCAGGATACCGCATCACAGCAGGAAGCTGTTGAGGAACCATTTGAAGCTACCTCTTTCTTAGGTAAACAGTACAACTATGAGGTGCTTCCGGAAGATGAATTGATAGCAGGTTCAGTAAGCCAAGAGTCAATTGATCAATACAAGTCTGGAAAGACCATAGAAACATATACTAATCCGAACTTTTCTAGTCCTGGACAAGTCATTTCGAATCCTTCCATAAATACTGAACAGGTGGGGCAGAATGCGAACTTTAGCAACCCTCAAGATCCATATCAGAATGAGCCAGTAGTTATCAATAATTACTATGGAAATGGATGGAATAATGGAAATGGCTGGAGGAACCCAAGATGGAATGTAGGTTTTGGTTGGAACAGATGGGGTGGAAGCTTCTGGAACGTTGGTTTTGGAAATATGTGGGGTAACCCGTGGTATGATCCATTTTGGGATCCTTGGACATGGAATGGACCTTACAGTGCGCTTTGGGCACCCGGTTGGAACGCAGGCTGGGGATGGAATGCTGGTTGGGGCTGGAACGCCGGCTTTGGTTGGAACAATTGGGGCTGGGGAGGCTGGAATGCATGGTGTCCTCCATACGGATTTTACAATCGACCCGTGTATGTAGTTAGCGATTATCGCTATAGAAGAAATGTGGTCAGAGGAGCTAGAAGTACCAGAGGTGGAGCTGTAGCGACAAGTAGGTCTGCGAGAACAAGGAATTCACTTTCAAATGAAAGAACAACCACTAGACAATACGCTCGACAGCAAAGAGATTATTTGAATCAGTCTCGAAGTAATCGCTATGCTAATAGTACGTCGAACGGGCGAACCTCAAGGAATACTGGAATAAGCAACAATTCTTCAACTAGAAGAAGTAGCAATAGCAACTCTTCCGTGAACAGGGGAACCACGACTAGAAATTCGAATTATGGTAACTCCTCAAGGTCGAGTACAAACAGGTCTTCAAGTTATAGAGGTTCGTCAAGATCTAGTTCCTCGAGATCATCTAGCTATTCTAGGTCATCTAGTAGCAGAAGTTCTGGGTCTGTTCGATCTAGTAGCAGATCTTCAGGAAGTAGATCATCGTCAGGGCGATCATCTTCAAGCAGATCTTCCTCCAGTAGGTCAAGACGAGGTAACTAAGTGTAAAGCTGTAAAAACGTTTCCATGAAAAAGCTATTGTTAATTGTAGGTTTGATTAGCTATACCGCTATAAGTCATGCACAAACTGATGCTTTCGGATTTTTCGAGGATGC
>CAYYNA010000137.1:0-5517 GCA_964472815.1 uncultured Roseivirgaceae bacterium | reverse complement strand
AGTGTAAACTTCAACATTGCCAATATCGGTGCAGTGATCAATTGGAATAAAGGAAGATTCACTAGTGACAAGTTTAAGGGAGGGTCATTGGCCATCTCCGTTAGTCGAGCTAACAGCTTTCGGCTAAATAGGTCTTACGAGGGAGAGAATGACTTTAACTCCATCATAGATTTTTACGCGGATGATTTTGGTGGATATTATGGAGATCTAGCTTTTGAACAGTACTTAGTAGACGAAGCAGTAATTGTCAATGAGTTTGGTCAGGAAGAATTTGTTTATCAACCCTATTACCAAGGTGACGGATTTAGACTCCCAATCCAAAATGAGACTATTGAGGAAAAAGGCTCGGAGTACTCCACAAATATTGCTTGGGGCGGTAACTATGATGATCGCTTGTACTTTGGTGGAGGTATGGGGCTTAGATTTTCAAACTTCAGGCAGAACAGAGTTTATACGGAATCTGAGTTTTTGCGGAGTGATGATGGAGAGCCAGACAATCTGCTGAATAGCATCAATCAGTTCGATGACTTAACCATGAGAAGCACGGGCATCAATTTTAATGCAGGTGTGATTGCTAGACCGGTGAATTTTTTAACCCTTGGCATTAGTTACACTTCCCCGACCTTTTACTCTGTTAGCTCGGAGTTCGTTGGAGATCTCCAGGCCAACTGGTTTGATGGAGTGACTTTTGATGATGGTTCTGGTGACGTGGTGGATTTATCTACGATTCCAATTTCCTTGGGTGAGATTGAAGTCACTGACTACAATATTCGGACTCCTTCGCGGTTAGGTCTAGGCACAACATTGTTCGTAGGTAAAAGTGGATTCCTCTCTGGAGACGTGGAGTTTATTGATTATGGAAATGCCAACATTAACTCCAATGATTTTAATACATCTGGAGATAATCAAGCCATTGAAGACCTCTATGCGTCAGTAATGAATATCCGAGTGGGTGGTGAGTATAGAATACAAAACTTCATGCTTAGAGCTGGATATGCTCTTTTGCCAAGCCCTTACCAGAATTCAAACCTCAATGAGCAGACTAGCGTGTCATTTGGGCTGGGATATAGGAATCAAGACTACTTTCTGGATTTCGCAGTGGTGAGTAGTAATCGCACGATAGAGTATTTACCCTACAGCTCTTTTGATGGCTCGCAACCGACCACTTCTTCAGAAATTGATAATGTGGCTGTCACTGCCACTTTTGGTCTCAATTTTTAACGAGCCCGATAAGTTCTTCAAGATTTGTGATTGTGTGCTCCGCCTTTTGATACCAAGAAATGCGTTTCTCCATCAAGCTTTCTAGGGTATTGCTTTGCATAAGCGGTCGAACCGAATCTTGTTGCAATCGTTGCTTGATTTGAGATATCGGAGTATTTATGAAGATGGTGGATCCGAGCTGATTCATTTGATCCATATTATCAAAAAAGCAAGGTGTTCCACCACCAGTGGCAAGGACAAATTCAGGGACTTCTCTAATGATCTTGTGTAGGTGTTGGTATTCCTGCTGTCTAAAAAATGCTTCACCTTGTTCAGAAAATATCTTCCTAATCGACTGCTTAAGGTCTTTCTCGATTTCCTGATCTAGGTCTACAAACTGTCTTCCTAGATGAACAGCTAGTTCCATTCCCAAGGTTGTTTTCCCCGCACCGGGAAGCCCCACCAAGAAGATCTTCTTATTCATTAAGGATTGAGTATTTCTGCCACCTCATCTGCGAGGGGAGTATCATTGTAGTGCCATTTCTCCAACACTTCTCCATCCTTTAATAGAATGACGCCCGGGTTTGATCTGACCATAGTTTTCAGAACTGTGGCATCAGCAAAAAAGTAAGGAGCGGCAAGTTGATTCTTGTGTCTAAAATCCTCAAACGCGTCATAGCCTGAAGAGGTGAGAATCCAGGTTTCGAAGTTTGAATTATCAAAAGTCAAGTTTCTCAACCGGTCAATTTTTTTCAGTGAAGTTTTCTCCACTTGATGGATCACCAAGATTAGTTTATTTCCACGGAGTAATTCATCCGTGTAATCAGTATCGCCCTCCCACACATTGAGATCGGTAATTTTTGCTGCAGCCTCTGGGTTCATCAGCTTGGAGTCTACATATTCATAGCCTGGCTCTGAGGGATAGGTTTCAAACTCAAATCGCTCGCCATCTTTTTCCATGATGTATAGATACTTCAGTGGTTCAGAGTTTTTCATCAGCGAGGGTAGATGATTGCCAACTTTGTAGGCTCTAAAATCAATAAAAGGGAGATGTCTGATCGCATATATGGAAATTAACGTCATGAATAAGGTGACGCCTATTACTTTCACCTCGCCAAAGTAACCGCCGAACCATTCCTTGAAAATTGGTTTGTAGTTGTCTTTTTGCCAGAAAATGATCCCGATTAGTACCAATAAAATAATATCCTTGTAAAAGGACTGCCAGGGGGTTAATTTGATTGCGTCACCAAAACAACCACAGTCCGTTACTTTGTTAAAGTAGGCTGAATAGAAGGTTAGAAATGTGAAGAATACGATCATGGCGAGTAATGTCCAAGATGTGATTCTCATCCGGTATCCAATAATTAGGGCCACCCCCAGAACGACTTCCAAAACAGAGAGAAAAACGCTGAGGACAAGTGTTGCTGGTACAAACCAAGCGAAGAAAGGCGCAATATCAGAAGCAAAAACTTCGAAATACTCGGTCAGTTTGATTTGGGTTCCAACCGGATCATTTACCTTAATTATTCCTGAAAATATGAATAGGGCGCCAACAGCATAGCGCGCAAATTCTTTTATGATGTTCATGCTTCGTCTTTCAGTTTTATTAGACAGAAAACCGAGTAATTGATCATATCTTGATAATTGGCATCAATTCCTTCAGATATCAGTGTTTTACCCGCATTGTCTTCAATTTGTTTTACTCTGAGCAATTTCATTAGGATAATATCGGTCATAGAGCTCACTCGCATATCTCTCCACGCCTCATCATAGTCATGATTTTTGGCTGAAAGTAAGCCCTTCGTTTCCTCAGCTGCTTTGTCATAGAGAGGCTCTAATGTGGACAGTGGGATTTCCATCTCTTCAGATTCATGCATCCCCATTTGAATAATTGCGATGATGCAATAGTTTATGATGCCAATGAATTCATTTCGGATATCCTCACCGACTTTATTTTCTCCTTTTTCTTGAATAGAGCGTATTCGCTGGGCCTTAATGAAAATCTGATCTGTGATTGATGGTAGTCTCAAAATCCTCCATGCCGTTCCGTAATCCTTGGTTTTCTTACTAAATATTTCTTTACAGGAAGAAATGATTTGGGAGTATTCTTGCTCTGTCTGCGCTCTCATGTAATTTTACTTCATAGGCAAAACTAACCCATTGATCCCCAATCACACCATCAACGTAAATGGAGAAATCATTGATCTATCACATCCAAAAGTGATGGGGATAATTAACGTGACTCCTGATTCTTTTTTTTCGGGTAGTAGGAAGTCTTCCAATGTGGAAGTGCTTAAGACAGCAGAAAAAATGCTGGAGGGAGGAGCTACCTTTTTGGATGTCGGAGGCTATTCATCCAGGCCCGGCGCTGACGATATCTCAGAAGAGGAAGAGATAAATCGGATAGTTACTCCGATACAAGAAATTCTCAAAGAATTCCCTGAGGCGATAGTCTCTTTAGACACGTTTAGATCGAGTGTTGCAAAAGCTGGAATAGATGCAGGTGCAAGCTTAATTAACGATATCTCCGCCGGACATCTAGATCCAAAAATGCTGAACTTAGTTGCTAATGCTGGCGTGCCGTACATAGCCATGCATATGCGTGGAACGCCTCAGAATATGAAGCAGCTTACAGATTACGACGATATTTTAAAGGAGGTTGTCGAGTATTTTTCAAAAGTGCTCCATGATTCCAACGAACTAGGGATAAAGGACGTCATCATAGATCCAGGATTTGGTTTTGCTAAATCAGCTGAACAGAGCTATCGTTTATTGAGGCACCTGGATTACTTCCACTGGTTGGAGCGTCCAGTTTTGGTAGGGGTTTCCAGAAAATCAATGATCTACCGAACGCTTGATGTTTCTCCCGAAGAAGCGTTGAACGGAACATCGGTGTTAAATGCGTTAGCTTTGTTTAAGGGAGCTAGTATTCTTCGGGTGCATGACGTAAAAGAAGCTGTAGAGGCGATAAAATTGATTGAAAAAGTAAGGTGATTTTAGCTTTCAAAATAGGGTTCTTACAATTCGGATTTAAAGATATCCTTGATATCCTATTGGTCACGTTACTGCTGACACAAGTCTACAAACTGATGCGTGGAAGTGTGGCCATCAAAGTCTTCGTTGGCTTCTTGCTTCTTTATCTTGTTTACCTCGTTGTAAGTGCGCTCCAGATGGAGCTGCTCAGTACTATACTAGGACAGTTTATGGGGGTTGGAGTGCTTGCTGCAATAATTCTTTTTCAGCAGGAAATACGTAAGTTCTTGTTACTAGTAGGGCGAACAAATATTTTCGAAGAAGGGAAGTTTTTCATGAACGTTCGGTTCTGGACGAATAATAACAATAAGCGAGCGAACATTACCCCAATTGTTGAGGCCGTCAAATCCCTTGCTGGTTCTAGCACCGGTGCGTTGATTGTGCTGTCTGCCAACTCGCCTCTGAAGTTTTACGCCGAGTCGGGAGACGAAATGGACTCTTTGCTTTCAAAAAGACTGTTATTAGCCATTTTCAACAAGTATAGTCCACTACACGATGGTGCCGTCATTGTCTACAAAGACCGGATCGTTGCTGCCAGGTGTATACTTCCAGTAACCGAGAGAGAGTTAGAGGCTCAGTACGGTTTAAGACATAGGGCTGGGTTAGGTATGTCAGAAAGCACAGAAACGTTGATCATCGTTGTTTCTGAAGAGACAGGCCAAATCTCCGTCATGAAAAATGGAGAGGTAAATCACAATATTTCTGCTCAGGAACTAAGGAAACAGATCAATATCTACCTTAACGAGCCACCCATTCTGAAAAAGAAAGAGGCAGAAGAACCAGAATTAAAGCCAGATCTCCGAGAAGAAGTCGCTTAGACCACTCCTAATTCTTTCCCAACTTCAATGAAAGCATTGATTGCCTTGTCAAGATGCTCACGCTCGTGCACTGCACTTACTTGTACTCTGATTCTGGCTTGTTCTTTTGGAACTACCGGATAGTAAAATCCAATTACATAGATCCCTTTTTCTAACAGCTTGCTAGCCATTTCTTGTGACAGTTTTGCATCGTATAGCATTACTGGCACGATTGGGTGCTCACCAGGTTTGATGTCAAAGCCGGCAGCCACCATTTTCTCACGGAAGTATTTTGTATTTTCTTCCAGCTTATCACGTAGCTCAGTAGTTTCACTTAGCATATCAATGACGGCAATCGAAGCACCTACGATCGATGGAGCTAAGGTATTTGAGAACAAATAGGGTCTTGAGCGCTGACGGAGCATGTCGATAATCTCTTTCTTTCCTGATGTAAATCCGCCCGAAGCACCACCCAGAGCTTTTCCTA
>CAYYNA010000136.1:1410-9847 GCA_964472815.1 uncultured Roseivirgaceae bacterium | reverse complement strand
AAGCGGACGGCAAAGATAACAAAAGCTTCGAGACCAAATAGAGATGGGATGAAATTTTCTAACTTTTTTTAAGCACCGTTTCTTTTCGGTCTGGACCAAGAGAAACCATATGTATTTCCACACCCACCGATTCCTCTATGTCGGAGATATATCCGATGAGATTACTAGGCAGTTCTTCAAAATCAGGAATCCCTTTAAGATCCCAACCAGTCAGCGTTTGATAGTTTGGGATAAGGTCATCTTTAACACTAAATGGAAATTCATGACAGTCCTTTCCATCCATTAAATACTTATCACAAAACTTGACATCTTCCATCCCAGATAAGATGTCTGCCTTCATCATGAAAAGCTTTGTGACGCCATTTAGTATACATGAATATCTCAGAGCAGGAAGATCTAACCATCCGCACCTTCTTGGCCGGCCAGTGGTAGCACCAAATTCATTTCCAAGCCGACGTAACTCCTCTCCCTCTTGACCATGAAGCTCAGTTGGAAAAGGGCCACTACCCACTCTGGTACAGTAGGCTTTAAAGATTCCGAATACGTCATTTATTTTATTTGGAGCTATACCCAATCCTGTGCAGGCGCCAGCAGTTGTCGTATTTGAACTAGTCACAAAGGGATAGCTTCCAAAATCTATGTCCAACAATGTCCCCTGAGCACCTTCAGCAAGTACCTTCTTATCCGCTATTAATGCTTCATTTATTAAGTACTCTGTACTAGATATTTGAAATTTCCTAATAGTTTCTAAGCTTGAAAAAAAAGCAGTCTCTTCTTCTTCGAATGATTCTACCTCACCAAATCGACTGAGTACGTCAATATGCTGCTGCTTAAGTGTGGTGTACTTGGCATCAAAATCAGAGGCTATGATATCTCCTATTCTTAAGCCGTGCCTTCCTATCTTATCTTGATAAGTGGGTCCGATACCCCTTAAAGTAGAACCAATTTTGCTTTCTCCTTTATCCTGTTCGAGTGCCTTATCCAACAGCTTATGCGTGGGAAGTATTAACTGCGCTTTGTTGGACAGAATAAGTGTTTCATACGGATTAATTCCAAAAGGTCCTAAGTCATCAATTTCCTTTTTGAACACAACCGGGTCAATCACTACACCATTTCCAATGATATTAGTTATCTCTGGATGGAAGATTCCCGAAGGTATTTGATGCAAGACGTGCTTCTTTCCCTCAAACTCCAACGTGTGACCTGCATTTGGTCCTCCTTGGAATCTTGCTACTATATCATACTGAGGCGCTAAATAGTCAACTACTTTTCCTTTACCCTCATCTCCCCATTGAAGGCCGAGCAGTACATCAACTTTGGACATTGATTATTGTATTTTTTCTAAGATTTCTTCTTTTGACTTAGCAATATTAAATATTGCTTGAAGCTTAGTCATTATGAGCAATTTATTAACATGATCAGATGGGTTAATTAGATATAGCTCCCCATTCTTGTTTCTGAACTTAGTCAGCAATGTAATAAGGACCCCAATGCCGCTGCTATTAATATATCTAACCTCTGAAATGTCTAGCAAACATTTTACCACTCCTTTGCCTATCACTTCATTCGCTAGCTCCACTAATTCAGGACCATTGTTTTCACCAATCAGATCTCCATCAAAACTCAAGAATAATATGCTGCCGTCGATCTCCTTTGTAAATTTCATTTGCTGTTTCTTATTTATGGTAATGCGATCATTGCCGCGTCAAAGCTACTACTTACGGATAGATCGAAATTAAGATGCTATCTTGTTTTCACAATTTTCCTTGGTGCAACTTGCGTAAAGAATCAAAGAATGATGCATTACGTCAAACTTCAATAACTGACCAACAGTTGTTTGAATGTTCTGAATCCTTGGATCGCAGAATTCATGAACCTTGTTGCAGTCCGTACAAATCAAATGATCGTGCTGCCGAAAGCCGTAAGCTCTTTCAAATTGCGCAAGGTTTTTCCCAAACTGATGTTTGGTCACAAGATCGCAATCTACCAGCAGATCAAGTGTATTATAGACAGTTGCCCTACTTACTCGGTAGTTTTTTTCCTTCATACTCACATAAAGAGTTTCTACGTCGAAGTGACCTTGTTTAGAATAGATCTCTTCCAGAATAGCAAAACGCTCCGGAGTTTTTCTAAGGTTTTTACTTTCAAGGTGAGCCTGAAATATCTTTTTTACTTCTTCTAGTACATTCTGACCAGCCATTCCGCAAATATAGATTAAGGTTTATGATCAATTGGACCTACTGACCTTGACAACCCCATTTACTTTTTCGAGTTTCTTAACCAACAAATCCAAGTGGGAAGTGTCTTCTACGTATAACCTGATTGTACCCTCAAAGATTCCTCCCTCGGTATTAATAGCTAGGGAGCGCATATTTACTTTTAGCTCTTCAGAAATGATATTGGAGACGTCACTCACTAATCCTAACCTATCTGTTCCAATGATCGCAAGAGTGGTTTCAAACGAGTGCTTTCTCGATGACGCCCACTTGGCTTTTATTATTCGGTAGCCATAATTGGCTAGTAACTCAGCAGCATTTGGACAAGTGGTTCTATGAATCTTAATACCATCACTGACTGTCACGAACCCAAATACGTCATCTCCCGCAATTGGATTGCAGCATTTGGCAAACTTATAATCCACAATATCCAGATCCTCGCCTAAGAGAAGTAGGTCATGATCAGTCTTACGAACTCTTTTTAGTTTTTCTTCAACGGCTTTCGCATCTCTTACTTCCTTATCTTTTTTCTCGCTGGCCTTATGGAAGGACTTAATCAGACTATGGTCAATTTTTCCTACGCCCACCAAATAAAAAAGATCAGTTGCGGTCTTGACGTTAAAATACTGGACTATTTCGTCCAGGACAGCCTGGCTATACGAGAGCTTGAGTTGCTTCAGTTTTCGCCTAATGATTTCCCTTCCTTCATCGATGAATGTCTTTCGCTCCTCCTTCAAGACGTCTTTGATCTTGGATTTTGCTTTGGAGCTGACTACATACTGAAGCCAGCTTTCGTTTGGCTTCTGTTTTTTCGAAGTGAGAATCTCGACCTGGTCACCGTTCTTCAGTTCGAAATTGAGCGGCACAAGTTTTTGGTTCACTTTCGCACCCAAGCAATGAGCCCCTATTTCGGTATGAATATCGAAAGCAAAATCTAGAGCAGTGGCACCTTGAGGAAGTGTTTTTAGGTCCCCTTTTGGCGTGAACACAAAAACCTCATCACTATAAAGGTTCGAACGAAAATCATCAACGAATTCTATGGCATTACCATCATTTTGCTCCAAGATCTCTCGGACCTTGGTAATCCACATTTCTAAGCCAGTTTCGTCAGAAGTTTTTCCGTCTTTGTATTTCCAGTGAGCGGCATATCCCTTTTCTGCGATTTCGTCCATCCGCTTCGTTCTTATTTGCACTTCCACCCATTTCCCGCTGGAACTCATAACAGTCGTATGAAGTGATTCATAACCATTCGCCTTAGGAATACTTATCCAATCCCTCAACCTATCTGGATTAGGCTGATATTGATCTGTGACAAGTGAATAGACCTGCCAGCAGTAAGCTTTTTCCTCTCGATATTTTACATTTAAAATGATACGAATAGCAAAAAGATCATAGACTTCCTCAAAAGGAATGTCTTGCTTTTTCATCTTATTCCAGATGGAGTGGATAGATTTTGGACGCCCTTTTATCTCATATTTGATATTAAGAGAATTCAACCGGTCCTTTATTGGCTTGGTAAAATTTCGGATGAATTTCTTTCTTGCTTCTGTTGCTCCCATAATTTTGGCAGCAATCTCACCGTATACCTCAGGTTCGCTATATTTAAGATATAAGTCTTCTAATTCTGATTTGAATGCATACAATCCTAGCCGATGTGCGAGCGGGGCATAGAGATATATTGTTTCATTAGCAATCTTGAGCTGCTTATTTCTAGGCATACTTTGCAGCGTACGCATATTGTGAAGACGATCTGCTAGTTTGATCAGAATCACTCTCACATCGTCAGAAAGTGTCAGCAGCATTTTCCTGAAATTCTCAGCTTGCTGCGAACTCCCTTGCTCAAACACTCCGGAGATCTTGGTAAGACCATCGATGATCGTGGCTACTTTCTCTCCAAATAGTCTCTTGATATCATCTAGATTATACTCCGTATCTTCCACCACATCATGCAGCAAGGCGGAAATGATGGAAGTAGTCCCTAATCCAATTTCTGTCACACAAATTTCTGCAACTTCCAAAGGATGAAAAATGTAAGGCTCGCCAGACTTTCTCCTCATTCCTCGATGAGCCTCCATGGAGGTATAAAATGCTTTTTTTATGAGCTTAGCATCACCCTCTCTCAGTACGGGCTTGGCTTTGCGAAGTAATTTTCGATACCGCCGGATAATCTCTTTTCGTTCTTCCTCAAGTTCTTCCTCTACGACCATATCACTTTTTAAAATATTCGCTTGTGTAATGAAAAAGATTCTCTACTTTTGCAATCCAATTTTTTAATGCAGGAAAATGTTCCTGAATATGCGGATGTGGCGAAATTGGTAGACGCACTAGACTTAGGATCTAGCGCCGCGAGGCATGGGGGTTCGAGTCCCTCCATCCGCACTGAAAGATAACCCTCTTTCAGGAACCCATAAAGCCCGAAAATCTTCGGGATGGAGACCTGTAAGAGGGTTTTTATTTTTTTGGCATCAAACAATAATACGTTGGAAATAAATTTTGACAAACAGCAAAAAACTCAGGGTGTAATTAAAATTAGTTTAAACAGGTCTGATTTTCAACCAGGAGTAGATCAAAAAATAAAAGAGTACAGCAAAACCGCAAACATCAAAGGCTTCAGACCAGGCAAAGTTCCTCAGGGAATGATCAGCAAGATGTACGGGAGTGCTCTGATCGTAGAGGAAATAAACAAATTAGTTTCTGAGAAACTGAATAACTATCTCAAAGAATCGGACACACAATTCTTAGGTGAGCCCCTTCCTGTTCAGAAAGATGATTCATTTGACTGGGACAATCAGGAAAGTTTTGAATTTGATTACGAGATAGGGTTTGCAGAACCTTTTGATTTGAAGATTGACAAGAAGGTCAAAATGGACAAGAATTCCATTAAAATTGATGACCAAGTCATTAACGAAACAATTGAGAACCTGCAAAGACAATTTGGCGAAGTAGAAAACCCAGACACAGTTTCTGAAAAAGATACGCTTTATGGTAAGTTCATCCCGAAAGATGGTGAAAGTAAAGACTTGAGTATCGACCTAAGAGATGCGGAGAAGTCTTCGCTAAAAAAGCTAGTTGGTATGAAGCTGAACGATGAAGTGGAGATTGACCCGAAGAAAGGCTTCAAAAACGAGACTGTGATAAAGAACCAACTGAGGTTAGATGATGAGGAATTCAAAAAACTGAAAAAAGTAAAGTTTAAGCTCGAGGCAATTAATCATCATAAGCTTGCCACCATCGATCAGGAGTTTTTTGACAAGACTTTTGGGAAGGACAATGTCAAGGACGAAAGCGGATTCAGAGACAAAATCAAAGAGGTTGTTTCTCAAAACTACAAGGGGGAAGAAGAGCAGTTCTTTAATCACCAAATTCGCGAAAAGCTGATTGACAATTCAAAAATCAATTTACCTGACGAGTTTTTGAAAAAATGGCTTGAAAAATCAAACAAGGATATTACCCCTGAATTGTTGGATCTTGAATACAATTCATATGCTTCTGAACTTAAATGGTCGCTGATTAGAAATCAGATCGTTAAGAACCAGGAAATCAAGGTAGAGCACGAAGATGTGATCGCAGAGGCCAAAGAGTTAATCAAAAAACAACTTGCTGGGTCGGGAATTGGAAATCAGATGGACGAGCAAATGGACGCTTTTGCCAATAACTACCTTCAGGGAGAAAATGGAGAAAACTACATGAAGGTTTTCAATCAGGTTCAATCAAACAAAGTTCTAGACTACATTAAAGAGCAGATTTCCGTAAAAGACAAAGAAGTCTCACTTGATGATTTTCGAAAGCTATAGATTGAACCATACCATCTCTTTTAAAGTTTATAAGAAGTCCTATCCGTAGGACTTTTTTTATCTTTACATATTCTTGAAAAACTAATAATGATTAATAAGGAAGAATTCAGAAAATATGCTGTCAAAGGCAAAAACATTAGTGGTACAGCTGTTGATGATTACGTTCATCATGTAGAAAATATGACTAGAGCAGTCATTGAAGAACGCCCTACCAATTTCCGAGAAATTGATGTATTCTCACGACTAATAATGGATCGAATTATTTTTCTAGGAATGCAAGTAGAAGAAAACATTGCAAATATCATCACAGCGCAGTTACTATTTCTGGAATCTGTAGACTCTAAGAAAGACATCCTATTGTACATAAACAGTCCTGGTGGCTCTGTTTATGCCGGTTTAGGTATGTATGATACGATGCAGTTTGTGGGTCCTGATGTAGGGACTATTTGCACAGGCATGGCTGCTTCAATGGGTGCAGTACTATTGGCTGGTGGAGCAGCTGGAAAGCGTTCTGCTCTTCCTCATGCTAGAGTAATGATACACCAACCAAGTGGAGGAATGCAGGGTCAATCAAGAGACATGGAGATTACGCTTAAACAAATGCAAGAGCTAAGAAAAGATCTTTATAATATCTTAGGCAAGCATTCCGGCAAATCTTATGAGCAAATCGAAAAGGATTCAGACAGAGATTACTGGATGCGAGCCACTGAGGCGAAGGAATATGGTTTAATAGACGAGGTTCTCGAAAAGAAATAATTATGGCACAAGTTACGTGTAGTTTTTGTGGGCGAAATAAAAAAGATGTGGATTTGATGATCTCAGGTATTCATGCACACATCTGTGATAAATGTATTGCTCAGGCTCAACAGATTTTGAATGAAGAGCTAAAAACTACCACTGAAAACGAAGCGCCAAATTTTAAGCTGATCAAGCCAGCAGACATGAAGGATCATTTAGATGAATTCGTGATCGGGCAGGATGAAGCAAAAAAGTATATGTCAGTAGCTGTTTACAATCACTATAAGCGGCTAATGCAAAAGAACGATAAAGATGATATCGTGATTGAAAAATCAAATATCATCATGGTGGGTCAGACTGGTACTGGTAAAACCTATTTAGCAAGGACTTTAGCTAAGATTTTACAAGTACCATTCTGTATTGCTGATGCTACCGTTCTAACGGAAGCTGGCTATGTGGGTGAAGACGTAGAAAGTATATTGACGCGGCTTCTGCAATCGGCCAATTATGATGTGGAAGCTGCAGAGAGAGGGATCGTTTATATCGACGAAATAGATAAAATCGCTAGGAAGTCGGACAATCCGTCTATTACTAGAGATGTTAGCGGTGAAGGGGTACAGCAAGCACTCTTGAAACTATTGGAAGGTACTACAGTCAATGTTCCTCCGCAGGGCGGTCGGAAACATCCTGATCAGAAAATGATCAATGTAAATACGGAGAATATCTTATTCATCTGTGGTGGTGCGTTTGACGGTATTGAAAGACACATCGCGAACCGTCTAAATACTAGGCCTATCGGGTTTTCAACTGATAATGAGTTTAACTCGGGTTCTATTGATAAAGAGAACTTGCTTCAGTACATCACTGCGCAAGACATCAAAAGCTTCGGCTTGATCCCAGAATTAATAGGCAGGCTTCCAGTATTAACGCATCTTGATCCATTAAACAATTCTGCTCTTAAACAAATACTTACCGAACCGAAGAACGCCTTAATTAAGCAATACACAAAATTGTTTGAGATGGAAGATGTGAAGCTTGTCCTTCAGGATGATGCACTTGACTACATCGTAGAAAAAGCAATGGAATTTAAGCTAGGTGCTAGAGGGTTGAGGTCGATTTGTGAGGCAATTGTAACTGACGCCATGTTTGAACTTCCATCAAATAAGGATATCAATGAAATGACGATTGATAGAAGCTACGCCGCAGAAAAGTTTGAAAAATCCAAGTTCAACAAACTGAGAGCTGCTTAATTAAGCTTCCAGCCAGTCTACAATTTTACTTGCAATTTTTCTAGAGGCTGGCTCAAGTCCGAGAAGCTCTTTTGCGATCTGATAATCTTGCAAGATCCCAGCACAGTAGTTATAGTCATTCAAGATTCGATTTACTTCTTCTAGCGCCCCAGTTGAATTTCTGCAATTAATATTCTGAATCACCTCTTTCCTCATCAAGCTATTAAGCAACCCACTTGGCTTTTTCTTAAATAGCTCTTTCCTATGTAGTCTTACCGAAGGGCAATTGAGAGCTACGCATACTAATTCTGCCGTTTCGCTTGTCGCAATGCCGGCATTGCAATTGGTGATTTTTTCAACAGCTGCTTCAAAATCCTGAATCAGGTCAATATGAACAACTTCTACATCTAAATTCCTTGAAATTGACTTAATAATCGCTGCGGTATTCAGGGTGTTTTTT
>CAYYNA010000136.1:0-1310 GCA_964472815.1 uncultured Roseivirgaceae bacterium | reverse complement strand
CTGACCCCACTGAAATAAACAACTCCGGCTTCTGGGCAAAATACACTTTAGTTTCTGATCTACTTGTGGAGTCCAAGAACTCGCTTCTTATATCAAACCTCTTAAAACCGTCCTTGAGCTTCTCGGCAATGAGTTGATCAAGGTTATCCTGGTGCTGGATCAGATACTTCATCTATTCACCAAAATAATCTACAAAGTTCCTTGGGGTTTCGTATAGACGGATTTGATGCAGCATGGCATCAGAGTTAATCTCCTTGATCTTCGGATCAAGAATCTTCCAAAATTCGGCAACTAGATTTTCGCAGCTTGCCATTTTTCCTTTCATAAACGGCACGTCCAAGTTGAGATTTTTGTGATCGACTTTATCAATGATCTCTGCTTTGATCAGGCGGCTCAGCTTTTTAAGATCCACAACAAATCCGGTTTCAGGATCCGGTTTGCCTTTTACAGTGACGATCAATTCAAAATTATGCCCGTGCCAATTTTCATTTGCGCACGGGCCAAAAATTTCGAAATTTTTTTCGTCCGACCACTCTGGTTTCCACAGCTTATGTGCTGCATTGAAATGTTCCTTACGGTGAATGTAGAGCATAAACCGCGAAGGTCAGAAGAAAAGTTCTAACTTAAATAATTACCTAAGTATTATTTTGTCGATGTACTCGACGATCTCCTTACCATCTTTCATCTTCTTGAGATCACGTTCTACGTTCTCAGTATAATAATCTCTAAGCTTAATACTTTTTGTTAAAACAGACTTTAAGGAGGCATAGGCTTCTCTTCGCGGCACTGTGCCCTTATCAAAGCCCTTTTCATAATACTTGTTTACTCGCTTTACTGCTTTGTAAATCTGAGGCTTAATGATAATTTTTTCTTCCACAGAATAAGCTCCACCACTTTCTTCATAATATACATAGTAGTTCTCGAACTTATTTAGAAGTGCAGTTATGGTATCTCCAAGTACGTGAGGTCCCACGTAGTAGCCCCTCTTCTTTGCACTTCCTCCAGCTCCTGATTCATTTTTATTCAAGTACACAGCGCCACTACCTGAATTACTAGCAATCGCTTGGCTATTTGCACTAAAACCAGCTGCCACTATGAAGCAAATTAGAAAAACCTTTTTCATCTTATTTTAAAATCTTAAATGTTGAATTGTTGTTTATGTTCAAGAAGTAGAGTCCGTTCGATAAACTTGAAAAGTCAATTCTTTGTTCTTTTATTATTCCATTTCTTACAGTCTTACCTGTAAAATCATATATAGTGTAAGTGGCATTGGAAACATCTCCTCTTAACTCCAAGTAATTAACAACTGG
>CAYYNA010000135.1:8597-9853 GCA_964472815.1 uncultured Roseivirgaceae bacterium | reverse complement strand
GGAAGGAGAGTGTGGGTTTATGTGTGCAGTAAATTAGGAATAAAATAGAGAGAATGAATACTGTACTTAAGGCAATTAAATTGCCCATCCGATATTGTACATACTTGAATCTATTTCCCTCAAGGAATTTAATACGTGTTTCCGTACTCCCTAATTTAGACCTAATAGATGCTTTTTTTAAACGTCTACGAAACTCATATTCTTCGTACTCAAGTTCCATTTTCATTCTTTCTTTGTCGTTCATATCGCTCTAAATCATTAAGTCTAACATTTAATGTAACGGCACTGTTCGCGTTATTTATCTTATGTATTTTTTTCTTAACTGATTGATAATCAATGATAAAAACGTTTGTAAGCATTTGTAACCGTTTGTACACGGAAATAAACGCGCACTCGCTCGATCATCGATCAATTAAAACTACAGCTATTTCCGTTAAATACAATGAGTACTAATGCGATTGCTTTCCTGGGTTCTTACTTCACTGCTCTTAGGGTTTCACTGAACCTTCCAAGGTGGGTTGAGTCGGTTCTTTCCAGCATAGTATAAGATCACCTGGTGGCCATCCGGATCCTTTAGCCTGGCCTCCCGCCAGAGCCAATCCTGATCCTCAGGATCAGATTCGAACGTGATGCCTTTTTGCTTTAGCGATGCTACTTGCTGATCCAGGTCTTCACATTCAAAATAGACCCAAATACCGGCACCTGTGGGCACTTGGTCTGTGTAGTGTAGTGATAAAGAGGAGGCGCCATTCGGGCACTCAAACCTCGCATATCTTGGAACCGAGTCCACAATCAGTCTAAGTCCCAGGGTCTGGTAGAAACGAACGGATTCATTTAGGTCACGAGAAGGAAGCGTAATTTGGTTTAAGTCCATGAGGCATTTTTCATATCCTGGAACCAAATAGCAGTCGAATCATTTGATAAAAGTCCCTTTCTTGGTACTCATAATCATCCTCGGTATTTACCCGATGCACCATCACTAATCCCGAATCAGGATAAATACCCAGCATGTGGATGCCCAAACCTGTATGAAAGAAGGAATTCCTTTGGGTGTTCTCCTCCGGTACGCGCACTCTCCAGAGCATCCCATAAGCATTGCCGTATTGCGGACTGTACACTGAGTACGGTTGGGTGCTTACATCAATCCATTCTTTTGAGATGAGCTGCTCCCCATTCCATTCACCGTTTTGGTTGTATAGCTGCCCGTATAGGGCCAGATCTCTCGTGGACATCCGAAAGTGATAAGCAGGGAAGTT
>CAYYNA010000135.1:0-8497 GCA_964472815.1 uncultured Roseivirgaceae bacterium | reverse complement strand
TAGACGCCAGATCGTGATTTCAGCAAATCAGCAACTGTGGCATCCAGTTCCTTTTCGGTCAGTTTATCAATGTCATTAATGGCCAAGTCTCTCAAAGTCATGGTCGTATCAATCTGTCCTCTATCTATCGCAATGCCATACAGAGAGTTGAGCATCGCCTTTCGCATCGAGTGTACCAGGTGTTTTTTGTTGGTTTCACCCCACTCAAAGATGATGTCTCCATCCACTAAGATGATCATGGAGGAAGATCCACTCTCGGTAAGATGCTGTTTTAGAACGTCCAGCTTTTCACTGGAAAACCCTTTTGACTCGGGTGAGGCGGTGCTGAATTCATAGGTGGTCTGGGCAAAGCAGCTGAAGGAAATTGTTAGAAGGCAAAAAAGGAAGGTGTTTCTGATCATGAGGTATGCTATGTATCGCTGTGTTTTATACGCTTGTTTACTAATCTGATAAAAGTAGGTTATACGCATCCACTCAACAAAAGAGGGATATTAAAACCGTCAAACTTCTTTTGTATTTACTTTTTTGGGATTGGTTCAGCCTTTCGGATTCACGACGCGAAGCTGATCTCTAACTCAGCTTTGAGCTGAGAAGCAAGCTGCCGAGCCTCCTTCTCCGCTTTTGCTTTCTTGGAGTACTCAAAGGAAAAAAGTGGCTTGGCTGCATCAGCATAGAGGAGGACTATGTAATCGGTCACTTTTCCTGAAAGGGTGGGACTTACACCATTGGGCGTGTTGGTACTGAAATAGCTTTTTTGAACTGCTTTGACCTTGACAATGGCTGGTAGCGATTCCCATTCACCGGATTTGTACCCGCCAAAAGAAGTATATTCTTTGAATCTGTTCTGGGGGAAATCAATCAAAGTGCCGCTGTAAGAAAAGGTAATGAATAGTCCGATGAGGATGGCACCCAGGCCAACTGCAATGATTCGTTCCATCGAACTTGTACTGGCTAGGAATGTGGGGCTCGCTAAGGCGAAAACACCTGCAACGATCATCACGACCCCCAGCAAGTGAGGTCCAGAGGTGAGGTTTCTCTTTTTGAAATTGAAGTGGTTCATGCGCTTTGCAAGTTGCCAATAAAATTCAAGACTCGTGGATTCAAAGCTGATCCGTTCTTCCTCGGAAGATCAGTCGCGAGCTCTCGTTATTGAGATTCATCAGGCCTCCAGATGAATGATCTCAGAAAGCGTCTTTTTTCCACTGCCAGTCACTACTTTTGTCACCCCTTATCAATAGGGCATCTTTATGATTATTTCAAACCAAAAACCCATATAAAATGAAAGTTACTGTGGTAGGTGCAGGAGCCGTTGGTGCTAGCTGTGCTGAGTATATCGCGATTAAAGATTTTGCTTCAGAAATCGTACTTATTGACATTAAGGAAGGATTTGCTGAAGGCAAGGCCATGGACCTTATGCAAACAGCCTCATTAAATGGTTTCGATTCAAAGATTACCGGTACTACTAACGATTATTCCAAAACTGCGGGCAGTGACGTGGCAGTGATCACCTCTGGTATTCCGCGTAAGCCGGGTATGACGCGTGAAGAGTTGATTTCCACCAATGCAGGAATTGTAAAGTCGGTTGCGGAAAACTTGATCAAGCACTCGCCTGATGTAATCATCATTGTGGTTTCCAACCCAATGGATACCATGACCTACCTAGCTCACAAGGCGCTCGGTTTACCTAAAAACAGAATCATCGGTATGGGTGGTGCGCTTGATTCAGCAAGATTCAAGTACCGACTAGCTGAGGCGTTGGAGTGTCCTCCATCGGATGTAGACGGTATGGTGATCGGCGGCCATAGCGATACCGGAATGATCCCGCTCACAAGACTAGCTACAAGAAACAGCGTGCCTGTTTCTGAATTTTTGGATGACGATAAATTGAACTATGTACTGGAAGAGACCAAGGTTGGAGGAGCAACACTAACCAAATTACTTGGGACCTCAGCATGGTATGCTCCTGGAGCAGCAGTGTCTGCCATGGTACAGGCAATTGCTTGTGATTTGCACAAGATGTTCCCTTGTTCTTGCATGCTAGAGGGTGAGTATGGGCTCAATGACCTTTCCATCGGTGTGCCTGCCATAATCGGTAAGAATGGAATTGAGCGCATCGTGGAGATAGAATTAGATGCAGCGGAAAAGGCAAAATTGGAAGAAAGCGCAGCGGCCGTGAGTAAAACAAACGGTGTGCTTTCGGAGATGAATATCATCTAATCTGATTAAGTTAGATTAGATAGCGTTTTTGATTAGAAAATGATAGCCTGTCTCGCTGCTAGCAAGACAGGCTTATTTTTGTTAGAAGATATTATGCAAAACACCCTAGATCTCATCAGTAGCAGCAACCTCATCAGCCGTGATTTGAGTTGGCTTCAATTCAATCATCGTGTACTCGATCAGGCAAAGAAGGAAAAAAGGAATCTGTTTGAAAAGCTCAAGTTTTTGGCAATTACCTCCTCCAATGCAGATGAGTTTTTCATGATACGTGTGGGGAGTTTGTATAACTACCTGGACTATGGAAATGACCGAATCGACTATTCTGGCCTTCGAGCAGTTCCTTTCAAAGAAGAGCTGTTATCCGGTCTTAAGGATTTCGGCCGTCAGCAAAACGAGCTTTTTCTTGACCTTAAGAAAGGATTCAAGGACCATGAATTTGAGATGAAGGATTTTGGGGAGCTAACCGGAAAGCAGAAGGCTTCAGCAAGTAAGTATTTCGAAAAGACCATTTTCCCTATGCTTACACCCATGGTATTCGATCCTTACCACTCCTTTCCGATCCTGATGAATAACATCTTGATTTTTGGGGTGGTTACCAAAAGTCACGGAGGTAAGGAAAAGAAAAAGATGTCCTTTATTCAGCTTCCGCAAAACCTTCCGAGGTTCTACGAGATCAGAGAGAAGGACAAGATGATCTTCGTTCCTCTGGAGAAGATCGTTGAGGTGCATTTTGATCAGATTTTCAAAAATGTAGACATCTTGTCTAGCTCACTTTTTAGAGTCACACGAAATGGTGACTTCACCTTGGAGGAGTCGGAGGATATTGAAGCCAACTTCTTGGAGGAAATGAAGAAGAAGCTCAAGACCAGGAAGACGGGACGGGTAGTAAGGATGGAGATGGAAGAAGAAGCAGATCCCTGGCTGATCAAGCAGCTGAAGAAACGCTACGAGATTGGAGAGGAAAATATAAAGGTCATTCCCAAGGGATCATTAATTGATTTTACAGGTCTTTGGCAAATTGTAAATCATGAGCGGTTTGATCAGTACAAGCCACTTCGACCCAACCCAATTGCGCCGATCAGCATGGCCGATGTGGAAGATAAGGATATGTTCAAGATCCTTAAAAACCGAGACATCCTCTTACACCATCCTTACAATACCATTGAACCGCTGCTGGATCTACTGGATCAGGCGGCAGATGATCCAAGTGTCTTATCTATTAAGTTGACCATTTACCGATTAGCGAAAAACTCACGTGTCGTGGATGCGTTGTTGGCCGCTGCTGAAAATGGAAAGCACGTCTCGGTACTGTTTGAAGTGAAAGCCCGGTTCGATGAAGAAAATAACATGAAGCAAGCCCAGAGACTCCAGCAAGCGGGTTGCTTTGTCATCTATGGAGTAGGATCGCTAAAGACTCACACGAAGCTTCTACTCATCGTGCGCAAGGAGAAAGAAAAGGTGACCAGGTTTGTGCATATGAGCAGTGGTAACTACAACGAGGCAACTTCCAAGTTGTATACTGACATGAGTTTGCTTAGCTCCAACGAGTCTTACGCTAACGATGTGCAAGAGTTCTTTAACGTGATTACCGGGCATTCCATGCCAGAGGAGTACGATACACTCATTACAGCTCCGACCTATATGCGAGATGAGCTCATTAAGCTCATTGATACAGAGCGTGAACATGCTGTAGCAGGAAAGCCTAGTGGCATAGTCATCAAACTAAACTCGCTTCAAGACAAGGATGTGATCTTGGCGATGTACGAAGCAGCAAAATCTGGTGTTCCCATCAAGTTAATTGTGCGAGGAATCTGCTGTTTGCGTCCAGGAAGAGAAGGACTAAGCGAAAACATTATTGTCAGATCAGTAGTGGGAGAGTACCTGGAGCATTCGCGTATCTTTTACTTTCACAATGATGGAGACCCGAAGGTCTACTGTGGTAGCGCCGATATGATGGTGCGCTCTTTCGACCGCAGGCTTGAATCCCTGTTTATTTTGAGAGATCCTCTTTTGAAGCAGCAAGCCATCAATATCTTGAACTACAATCTCAAAGACAACATCAATGCATACCAAATGAATGAAGATGGGTCCTACGATCACTTGCATCCAAATGGAGATGAGCCTTTTGACATCCACAAGGAATTCTATGATGTGAAGAAAGAATCTGTGGTTAACGTTTCACTTTTTTAGTTCGAGGTATTCCTGTCTTAAAGAGATCAGTTTTGCTATGAACTTCTGCTGATCGCCGGGATCAAATTCCAAGAATTTACCCGCAGCTTTTAGGGTGAGTAGTGTTTCGGAAGCAATCTCCAGATCATCAAATGACATCACCCAGGAATAGGCTTGAAGTTTGTGCCTGAAATGAACAAGTATCCCTTTTGGTCTCAATTCAATATTGGCGTTGGTGTGGTAATACGCTGCATTTAAATACTTTCGATAGTCTTCGCTGATGTCTTGGATGACCATCCGCTTAGACCCGATTCCTCCCATTTTCCAGCGCTCTTTCCAGCTGTAGGGATGACCGACGGCTTGATCAATTTGTCTGGTAATTTTCTTATCGGAATAGGAAGTATCGAATATCATATTAGCTTAACCACGAAAATTGGACTTAGTTGAGAATAATTGAAGCTTAAAAACACTATGTCAAAATTGACGAAAGAACAAGTGCTTCACCAGTGTCGTGCTACTGTAGAAGATCGCACTAAAGCACTCCAAGCAGAGCTAGAAAAGGTGAAAGCTTCTGCGCAGGAGGAGACAAAGAGTAGTATGGGGGATAAGTACGAAACGGGACGTGAAATGATGATGCAGGAAAGCAACAAGCTAAATGAGCGGCTTGAAGTACTACTTCGTCAAACAGCAGCTTTATCTGCCATTGATGGTGAAGCGCATGCTGTAGTCAAATCTGGTAGCCTCGTACAGACAGATCAAGGCATCTATTTTATTTCCGTGGCATTGGGTGTCCTGGAAATCAAGAAGGTAAAAGTCTTTGTGGTATCACCAGTTGCGCCACTAGTTCGGGAACTGATTGGTAAAGCAGAAGGGGATGTGATTCAGTTCAACGGAAGGAAGCAACGAATTCTTTCTGTATCCTAAGAAAAGTTTTTCAAGTTTTCCAAAACTTTTTGGAGCTGGCTGACATCATGAAATAAACCTGATGAAAAGTATGAAAGTGTTACTCAACAAAAGATCAATGGAATTATGCAGGCTGAGACAATAGCTATAGATATGCTTTCAGCTGATCAATTGATTTTAAGTGCTCAAAGGGGGGATGAGAAGGCATTTAATCAGTTGGTGAACCATTGGTATTTGCGCATCTACAACTACGTTTTTAAGTACTGTGCTGATGAGGAAAAAGCCTCCGACCTTTCTCAGAAGACTTTTATCGCAGTTTTTAAGAATCTGAAAAAGCTGAAGGATGCTAAAAGCTTCAAGCCATGGGTTTACCGTATTGCAACCAATTTTTGTCACGAGGAAGCAAGAAGAGTCGCAAGAAGTAAGGTGGTGACGATGGATCCGACAGGATCGGAGGATGACGAAACGCGGACGGGTTTTGAAAGTGAAGCTAAGGAGCGCATGTTCAATCCTGAGAAGACTTTTCAGCAAACAGAGCTAGAGAAAATTCTCTTCAGTTTGCTGCAGCAAATTCCTGAGGACCAACGAAGTGTGATTCTTATGAAGGAATACGAAGGATTTAAGTTCCATGAAATTGCAGAGGCATTGAATACCTCAGAAAATACAGTAAAAACCCGCCTGTACCGCGGATTGAAAGCACTAAAGAAAATGCTGGAAGAGCAAAATATAACTAAAGAAACTATTCATTATGAGCTATAAGGTAGATGAAAACAAGTTGATGGCTTATCTCTATGATGAGCTGCCAGCGGATGAAAGAAGCAGGGTAGAGCAGTACCTTGAGGACAATCCATCTGCTCGAAAGGAACTGGATGAGTTGAAGGAAGCAAGATTCTTAATGAGCAAGGTTAGTGATCGGGAGATAGAGGTGCCAAGATTCACTTTTGACCAAGCAGAAGTGGTAGTTGGTAGCTCTCCTACGCTCGGCTGGTGGAGATATCCCTTAGGTGTTGCAGCCAGTATTGCTGTGATCTTTTTCGTTGGGTATCTGACATCATTCAAACTATCAGCGGATAATGATGGCTGGGGGATAGCTTTTGGTGAAACAGTCACTAATGACGGCTACTCTCAAGACCAAGTGGAGATGCTGATAACCCAGGCACTTGCTGCCAATAATGAAATGATCAGTCAGCAAATCAAAGATGCAGAGAGTGCTCTAACCCAACAGGTATCTTCCATTGATATGGCAAAACTTGACGAAGCGCTTCTTAATGAGTACATGACTAGACTCAGAGATTTCAACAAGCAGACGCTAGCCCAGATGTTGGAGACTTCTGATCAAAATCAGCGCGACTATACCAATCGGGCGCTTCAGGATTTAGCCATTTACCTGGATATCCAAAGACAAAATGATTTGGAAGTGATACAAACCCAGTTTGAGAGCTTCGAAAATGATGCTGAAATCAATCAGCTACAAACGAATCAGATTTTGACCAACCTAATCAGCTCCGTAGGAGAGCAACCAAATAATCAGTATTAAACGCAAAGAGACTAATGAGAAATAGCATGAATAAAACAATTAAAGTCGCGATCGTTATCATTTTGACAATGGTTGGCAATACTTATACCTACTCTCAATCAATTGATCAAGAGCGAATGGACCGGGATCTTAAAGTAGCAGAAAATATACTTTCTACATTGTCTAATGATGGTAACAATAGGTGGTCAAGAGATAAGGTAGAGGGCAGCTACATTCCGGATTATGGAGTGATCTTAACCATGCCATCAAATTCACTGGTAATCTACGGTGGAGCCAGTCAGATTATTTCATCAGGTGCAAACTCTGTATACGTGATCGATGACTCTGACGACAAAGACAAAGACGTAGATATCAAGATAAAGGGTGGTGATCAAGTAAAGGTAAGAACGCTAAAAGGTCAAAGCAAAAAAGCTGAAGACTTGAAAGAGCAAATGGAGTCGGGAATTAAAGAGCAAATTGAGACTTTCTTGGCAGATTATGCAGATCTAATTGGGCAGTTGAAGCCGTCTGATAGAATTATGGTGCAGGTAAAGAACAATAGAAGCTTTGAGTTTTATCTAGGTGGTAGGTCAGAAAAAGCATCGGGTAACTTGTCTGGTTCTGTGTTGAAAAGCGACTTAACTGCGCAGAAGCAAGGCAAAATATCCAGGGATCAATTGATCCAGCGCATTAAGTACACCACACCAGAAAGTACAGAAGTAGCAAAAGACATTGAGCTTTTTGCTACCATCTTCGCCAGATTGTATGAGCCTGACTTATCGTCAACTTACTATGCCTCTTCCCGAAGGATCGCATACAATAGATTAGAAAATCTTGGAGTAACCTTCAATATGAAGTTTTATTCATCTTCTAGTGATGCTGGCAAGCATACGATTAGAACTACAGGAGAAACGGGATTGACTCAAGAGGAGAGAAATGAGCGAGTAAACGCCATGTACCCTGAGTTTGAACAATCGTTCAGGGAGAACCTTTTGGATTACGGAAGAACAGTCAAAAGTCTGCAGCCAGGCGAGATGATGATTTTCAAAGTGAAGCTTACAGAGTGCAAAGGTTGTGAAATGCCTGGAGAAATTGAGGTAGTCGTCAAAGCAAAAACGCTAATCGATTATGATAAAGGGTCACTTTCCAGAGATAAGGCGCTCCAGATGATTGAAGTAAAAAAGAAGAACTCATAAACAAAAGAAGCCCCGATGAAAGTCGGGGCTTTTTTGATGCTAACCTTTCTTTCCCATCATCAGAAGTTCATTCAAGTTTATTTCGGTGATGAACTTTTTTATCCCGTCTTTTTCATATGATCGATTGATCAGTTTTCCTTCCATGGCAATCTCGCTTCCTTTATTTAGGTAGCTTTCTACCACATCCACCTTTTTCCCCCACACGACGATGTTGTGCCATTGAGTGTCGGTCACTTTTTCTCCTTTGTTATTGTAATAAGATTCATTAGTGGCTAAGGAGAATGTTGCCATTTTCTTTCCACTGTCGAAAGTTCTGACTTCCGGATTGTTACCTAATCTACCAATTAGTTGTACGCTGTTTTTAAGACTTGTCATAATTGAAAAAATTTAGTTTGTTATTGATTCACCTTGTTGGTAGATGAATTTGTCGTTTGACAATACAAAGGTTGAATAGCGAGGTAGGAGGATTCGGTTTTTAAGTATTTGTAGTCATTTA
>CAYYNA010000134.1:0-9875 GCA_964472815.1 uncultured Roseivirgaceae bacterium | reverse complement strand
AAGAGTGTTAGAAAAAAACTACCTCAAAGAGATCAAAGCGAGCCTGCAAACGGATATCGCCTCTGCAGAAACACTGATGGCATTTAACAAGCAGCGATTAAGCGACCTTGACTCCATACTCATCAAAATGCAAAATCGAAATTATCAGGAAATGATTATTTCCCTGACACCATTCGTACAGCGTTCTTTCAATTACAGCATATTCAAGCTCAACAGAATCGGTTTTGATAACATGGTCTCATCCGAAAGCATTTCGCTTATTTCCAGTGATAGCCTCCGCCAATCTTTAAGTGAATACTACATCGACGATGGTGACTGGCAGGAGCGAATTGAGCTCCAGTCCAGAGAATACATAGATATGATGGTCCCTCGACTCATGTCGAAACCTTTATTTAAACAAGCGACTGGCTATGACCTACCTATCAAAGACTACTACTCATTAAAAGTCAATGAAGATCCAGAAGCATTAAGTCTTTTTTTATCCCTGATGCAGACAACTGGAGGTCAAAATAGACTAGTTGCGAGAAAAAAAGAAAGCGCAATGCGTCTCATTGAATTCATTGAAATAGAGATTGAGAAATAAGAGGGCATGCTTTTTTTTCTTAGAAAAATACGACGGAAGCTATTGCAAAAAAATAGATTCACTACCTATCTGCTTTACGCACTAGGCGAAATCTTGTTGGTCGTCATCGGCATCTTGATAGCAGTCTCTCTGAACAATTGGAATCAAAGTAGAAAACAGCTAATTCAGGAAGCATACATCATCGAGGAACTACGAAAGGAAGTAGCAGCAAATATTGAGTTGCTCCAGTTTGACATCCAGTACAACATTCATAGTCTGAATGCTGCGATAGAAATGATTGCTTTAGTGCAAAGTGAAAAGCTCATCGAAGAAAGAGCCAAGGCTGATAGTTTGCTAGTTGGAGTTTATTCAGTAAGTGGATTTGATGCGATTACGGGTTTCATCGATGATGTCATCAGCACCGGAAAGCTTGAAATTATCCGCAATGATACCCTCAGGTATTTACTATCGAACTGGGAATACCAACTGCAAGATTACAAAGACGATTATGGCATTCGGAATACCTTAATATTCGAACAGTTTGTACCCTTCCTTCAAAAGAACTATCCAGTTGTTGATATTATACCCATTTATGAAACCATCGGAAATCACGGTGATTATAGTAAGCTGAAAGCCTCCACCCATGCCCCTAACTTAGAGAAGCTGTACAGCCTAGAGTTTGAGGGATTCTTAACAAATCATATCATTAATCAGGAGTACCTACTTGATGAGTCCGAGAATTATATCTACTACCTCGAAAGCATTCTTCATCAACTAAATGAAGAAGAAGACGGACCGTAGGAATAAAAAAGAAGTATCTTGAAGATCTAATACGCCACTTAAAACAAATAGCTCCATGGGACTTTTCTGGGATTTAATGCAACAGGAAGAAATTGATAGCCAAAAGGTAAAAGCAGCATCGCTTGAAGACCGTGTAGAGATCTTGGAAGATGAGCTTGCCAAGACACGAAAGCTTCTGATGGATACGCTGCACGTGCTAGAAAAGCATGTCGGTCAAGACATTGATAAGGACGGAAAAATAGGTTAGAACTATTCACGCTCAATTTGCCCTTCTCAAAAAGATGAGGGAAATTTTTCGAAATACATCAGCATCTTTGCGAACTAGGTAATTTCGCCATTCCACTTATTCAGAAGAAGCAAAAAACACCAATGAAATTCTGCAAAGCAATCATTCTTGGAAGCATACTTATCAATTGCTCACCAAAGGAAATCATTCCAAAAATTGAGAGCCTGGACTCCCCCACCACGTCGCTTCTTCAAGCCATCAGCATGGTGGACCAAAACGTCACCTGGATCAGTGGGCACAATGCTTCTTTCGTAAGGACACAAGATGGCGGCTCAACATGGGACCTTTTTCAGCATCCCACTGGAGACACGCTACAGTTTCGAGATATCCATGGGTTCGATCAGCAAAGAGCGATCTTAATGAGTTCAGGACCTGGACCTCTGTCTCGAATTTTTACTTTTCAAGCGCCTAATTCTTGGGAGGAAAACTTTGTCATGCAAGATTCACTAGGCTTTCTGGATTGCATGGATTTTTGGGATGACAGCCGAGGTATCGCTTATGGCGATGCGATCGATAAATTCCCCTATATCTTATTGACAAATGATGGTGGACAATCTTGGACAAGGGCTGACACCTCGCAAATGCCCAGGGCTGGGACCGGTGAAGGAGGTTTTGCTGCGAGCGGCACTTGTGTAACGGTAGGAGAAAACGGTACTGCATGGATTGCCACAGGAGCTGGTGGGAACTCCAGATTTTTGATTTCTCGTGATTATGGTGCTAGCTGGAAGGAAGTAGATTCCCCGATCATCAAAGGTGAAGCAGCTGGCAATACATCAGTTTCTTTCGTAGAGCAGACCGGTTTTGCCGTGGGAGGTGATCTACTGATCACTGACGCATATACAGATAATTGTGTATTTAGCAATGACGGTGGTGAAACCTGGACACTGGCTAATGCCCCGCAAACCAAGGGGGCATTTTACGGAGGGTCGCTAGCGAAAACCAATGAGCAACTTTTTGCCTTTGCTTGCGGTCCAAACGGACTGGACTACTCACCTGATCTTGGAACGAGCTGGAGCAACCTGGACACCCTAAATTGTTGGGCTGTAGGATTCCAGGGATCAGTTGGCTTTGCAAGCGGGACAGATGGCAAAATTTTAAAAATATCTTTGCGGTAATGCGTAGACCCAGAAGAAATAGAGCCTCGGCAGCCATCCGTGATTTGGCACAAGAAACCACTCTGAGCAGCAATGATTTCATCTTTCCTTTGTTCCTTTTAGAGGGAGAAAAGAAGAAGTCTGAGGTAGAGTCAATGCCAGGCATTTATCGCCTTTCGGAAGATTTGATGCTAAAGGAAATTGAAGAATGTCTCAAACTAGGGATCAAGGGTTTTGACATTTTTCCTGTAGTGGACGAATCCTACAAGGATAAAAGAGCTACGAAAAGTCATGATCCAGAATTCTTCTACTTGAAGGCACTTGCAAACATTAAGGACACCTTCCCAGAGGCACTCGTTATTACAGACGTAGCGATGGACCCCTACAGCTCAGATGGTCATGATGGTATTGTTGAAGATGGGGAAATCTTAAATGATGAAACCCTCGACATTCTGGGTCAGATGGCATTAGCACAAGCTGATACAGGCGTGGACATGATCGGTCCTTCCGATATGATGGACTTCCGAGTTGGATACATTCGTAACGTGCTGGACGAAAATGGATTTACCGATACCGGAATCATGTCTTACACGGCCAAATATGCAAGCGCATTCTATGGGCCATTTAGAGATGCGCTGGACTCTGCGCCCAAGTTCGGAGACAAAAAAACTTACCAAATGAATCCTGCCAATTCCAATGAAGCAATCTTGGAAGCAGAGCTAGACTTTACTGAGGGAGCTGATGTTCTAATGGTAAAACCAGCTCTGGCTTACTTAGATATTATTCAACGACTGAAATCTTCCTTCAACATCCCCATCGCCGCATATAATGTCTCTGGCGAATATGCCATGATCAAGGCAGCAGGAGAAAAAGGATGGATTGATCCGGACAGGGCCATGATGGAAAGCCTGCTATCTATCAAAAGAGCCGGAGCAGGTATGATACTGACCTACTTCGCAAAAGAGGCTTGTAATATTTTAGCGAAAAAGTAGTTTAACTATTCTAATGAGACTCCTACAGTTGGTCGCAGTTCTAGTGGCATCTTTTGGTTGTGCCAGCATTGTAAGCAATTCAAAATATCCCATTAGCTTAACCAGTAAGCCAAGCGGTGCGGAAGTGACAGTGGTGAATATGAGAAACAATGTCACCATCTTTAATGGAGAAACTCCAACCTATGTTGTACTAAAATCAGGACATAAATACTTTAGAAGAAGTAAGTACCAAGTTTCTTTTCGAAAAGATGGATATGAACCTTTGGTTTTGCCAATAGAATTTGGAATTGATGGCTGGTATTTTGGAAACGCACTATTTGGCACGCTAATTGGCTTCTTAATCGTTGATCCAGCAACTGGAGCGATGTATCGTTTGAAGACGGAATTCATCGTAGCAAACCTAGAGGAGCTCACTGCCTCTAAAGCGGAAGAAACACTAAGAATATATTCACTGGATGAAGTTCCAAGGGTATGGAATAATCACATTATCAGATTGGATTACTAATTTGCTAAAAGTGTCCATCTGTTGACAAGACTTAGTTATTTACTTCTTAATATTGAGCAAAATAAGTTATACATGAAAAAAACAATTAAATCACTCGCAATTGCATCTCTTTTTGCAGTAACGCTTTCATCGTGCTACACCTACACCACGGTTGTTGGAAATGGAGCGCAAGGAAGCAAAGAAGTTAAAGCATGGAATCATTATTTGATCGGCGGTCTTGCCCCTGTAGGTGTTTCTGATCCTGCAGAACTAGCTGGAGACGCTACAGATTATGATGTGAAAACGGAAATTACTTTTGTTAATGGTCTGGTAAATGCCTTGACATTCGGGATTTATGCACCATCTACAACTACTGTTACTAAGTAATCTTATTTGCAATGTATAAACTACTATTTGGTGTCTTTGGAGCTATATCCATCTGGATGCTGGTGCAGAGCATTCAAATAGTAGTTTATCATTTTGACAGGTTGAATGAATTCGGATTTGGTGTCCTTATAGGTAAGTTCATCCTGTTCCTAGTTTCTGGATTCCTTGCCTACAGATTTGGCAAGAAGGTCTTTGCAGTTAGGAGCTAATCAAAAAGATTCTCTTCCCTCTCAAGCATCAGTATGGAAGCCTGAGGTACAATGAAGTACTTCTCTTTGTTATACATGACTTCAAAAGCGCCTTTTTGAAGGAAGATTGCTAAGTCTCCCTCTTGTGCCTGCAGTGGCACATATTTCACTTTCTCTTCTTCTGGTTTCCAGTCTTCTTCATCTGCAACGTTAGGGATTGCATAGCCCGGACCAGTTTTTACGATGTATCCACTTTGCACTTTTTCCTTCTCCTGCACCCCTGGCGGGAGGTAAATGCCACTGTCGGTTTTTTGGGGATCCTTGGTTGGCTTTATCAATACCCGATCACCGACAATAATGATCTTTTTCAGCTTATTATCTGAAGTCAATTCCATTTGATATTTTCTCGCTTTGTTTGAAAACCGGAGCGAAACTAAAAAAGTTTGGGCATGCTATCCTCATCGTCTTTCCCTGCCCGATGAAGTAACTTATCATCCATGGATTTGGATGTTTTCGAACCAAGTTCTTTCAGCCTTTCCGTCTTCCTAATCAGATTGTCTTTTCCGTCCACAAGCTTATTCATTGCCTGAGAATACTGAGCCTTAGATTTATCCAAGGATCTGCCCACTTCCATTAGGTCGTCTACAAAAGCCTTGAACTTATCGTAGAGTGCGCCTCCTTGTCTGGCTATTTCAAGGGCATTTCTGTTTTGATATTCGTGCTTCCAAATACTGGAAATGGTTCTTAGTGTAGCTATCAAAGTAGTCGGACTAACAATGATGATGCTTTTCTCGTGTGCCTCATTGTACAGGTTCTCCCCTTGCTGATACATCAATGCAAACGCGGACTCAATGGGAACAAACATCAGCACATAATCCAGAGATCCACCGTCAAACAATTGATGATAATTCTTTTCAGCAAGCCCCTTCACATGGGCTCTCATAGAGTTCAGATGAGCCTTCAAGTGCACCTCTTTCTGCTCCTCATCTTCAGTACTCATGTATTTTTCGTATGCTGTAAGTGAGACCTTAGAATCAACCACTAGATTCTTATTCTCCGGCAGTTTGATGATGACGTCTGGTCTTAAGCGCCTTCCTGCTTCCGACTGAAATGATTCCTGCACGAAGTACTCTCGGTTCTTCTCCAATCCAGATTCTTCAAGGATGCGCTCCAAGATAATCTCACCCCAATTTCCCTGAGCTTTAACGTCCCCTTTGAGCGCTTTTGCAAGGTTGGAAGCTTCTTTGGTCATCCGATCGTTCAGCTCCCGCAATCCATGAATCTGCTCTCGCAAAGCGGTGCTCCTTTCAAGACTTTCTTTGTTGGTCTGCTCTACCTTCTTTTCAAACTGATGAAGTTTTTCTCCCAAAGGACCCAAAAGCTCATGAAGGTTGGTTTTGTTCTGGTCTGTGAATTTCTTGCTCTTCTCTTCAAAAATCTCATTGGCCAAGTTTTTGAACTCTAAAGCGAACTTCTCTTGGACTTGGCTCAGCTCATTCTTCTGCTCGGAGAGTCTTGTTTGAATATTTTGGTAATTGGCCTTGAGTGTAGCGTTTTGGTTATTAAGCTGGATAATTTCGTTGCGTTCTTGGCTCAGCTTGTCCGACAAGGAGGCAATTTCCACCAATAGCTTCTCCGACCTTTCTTTTTCAATATGTAGTTGTATTTTAGTCTCATCTACGCCCTGAGAAGACTGACTTTTTCTTAGGCGAGCAATAAGAAAGCCCATTCCCGAGCCGAAAATCAATCCTATGAAAAGAAAAAGCAGACTTATATCCATTCTTCAAAAGTAATTCATAATTACTAAAATGATTAGTAATCTAACTTCAATTTAGCAGTCGAGCATACATCTGAATCGTATTTTCTAAACCGTAATAAAGAGCGTCACATACAAGTGCATGACCGATGGAAACCTCTTTCATAAAAGGGAGCGATTCTTTTAGATACCGAAGATTGTTCAAATCAAGGTCATGTCCTGCATTCAATCCCAATCCAATTTCATTTGCATACTCACCAGACTCCTTATAGGGCTTTATTGCTTCGTCTTTATTCAGGGGAAATTTGGACGCGTACATCTCTGTATAGAGCTCTACTCGATCAGTCCCACATTTTTTGGCGCCATCCATTATTGCTTTTTCAGGCTCAACGAATATGGAAGTTCTAACACCCCAAGATTTTAGCTGACCAATTATTTCAGTCAGCATCGCCTCATTCTTGATGGTATCCCATCCAGCATTAGAGGTCAATACATTCGGAGGATCGGGAACCAATGTAGCCTGAGTTGGTCTGACTTTCTCGACGATTTTCATGAATCGATCATCTGGGTACCCTTCGATATTGAATTCGGTAGTCACCTCGTCCTTTAGATCATAAACATCTTGCGTAGTAATATGCCGCTCATCGGGCCTTGGATGCACTGTAATACCTGCTGCTCCGAATCGTTCACAATCTTTCGCAACCTGCACCAAGTTGGGGTTAGTTCCTCCACGAGCGTTTCTTATGGTCGCGATCTTGTTGATATTAACACTGAGTTGGGTCATAGATAAAGAATGTTTTTCTTCGCAAAGTTGTTCATAAAAAAAGACGAAAAAATGAGTTTAAAATCAACAATTGAGACCGAAATAAAGCAGGCGATGTTAAGTAAGGACAAGGATAGGTTGCGCGCATTACGTGCGATCAAGTCGCAAATCCTTCTTGCAGAAACCGAAAAAGGAGGTGGGGGTGAGCTAAGCGAAGAGGCAGAGATCAAACTACTGACCAAAGCGGCTAAGCAGAGAAGAGACTCAATAACCGTCTATGAGGAGCAAGGGAGAGATGATCTTTCCGCAACAGAAAAATCAGAGCTAGGGGTCATAGAGAGCTTTTTGCCCAAGCAGTTGAGCGAGGAAGAAGTTACTGAGGAGGTCAAGAAGGTGATAGAAGAAGTAGGTGCCACAGGGCCGCAAGACCTGGGTAAAGTAATGGGAAATGCGACCAAGAAGCTTGCAGGGCAAGCAGATGGAAAAATCATCTCTTCTATAGCAAAGAAACTATTGACTTCTTAGTTTGAGCACAGCTGACATAGTCATTCTTATCCTTTTAGGGCTGGGAGCAGTCAGGGGCTACCGGCAAGGTTTTATTGTTGAAGCCTTCTCTTTGGTTGCTTTTTTTCTAGGCATCATCATCGCCTTACATCTTACGATACCAGTTACTGCAAGATTCTTCGCTGAATCTAGTTTCTTTGAGGTCATAGCTGTGCTAGTGTTCATTTCATTGTTTGTCTTGCTAAGTGTAGGAATCAAGCTGGGAGGCCGGGCAATCAAGAGTGCACTGGATGTAACCATCCTAGGCAGTATAGATAGTCTGGTTGGTGGTTTAACAGGTGTGCTCAAATGGGCATTCCTTGTAAGTGTCGTCTTTTGGATCTTGGATTCGGTCGGTGTTGGATTTCAGCAGGAGTTCGTCACCGATAGCCTAATTTTTCCGTATATTGTGAATGTAGCACCGCAAGTACTAGAATGGGTCGGAGAGTTGATACCCGCGATTAACAATTTATTAGATTCCATCAATGAGATTTCGAAATCCCGAAAACCTTTCGTAACTATTGTATAAGGAAATAAAGTATGACTGCAGATCAATTAATTAATTACATGATTCCGCCCTTGAAGAGAAGTGACGATATCACAAGGGCAAAGCAATGGATGGATGAATTTCGAGTAAAGGAACTGCCAGTTGTAGATAACAATAAGCTTTTGGGTTTCATTACAGAAGACTTATTGTTTGATACTGAAATAATGGATCCCGAGGTAGCCGAATATCCGCTAATTGGGCAATCATGCTTCGTGAGGTCAAGTAGTCATTACTATGATATTTTAAGAGTTCAGAGTAACCATCATATGAAGATGGTTGCAGTGCTGGATTCCAATGAACTTTTCAAAGGAGTCGTACTTACTGATGATATCGTTCAAGAGTTTGCCAAGACTGCTATCATAAATTCGATTGGAGCAATCGTGATACTAAAATCATCATTGAATGACTACTCCTTATCTGAGATTTCTCGCTTAGTAGAGATGAATGGCTCCACAATTCTTGGTGCAAATGTTAAACCTGATCAAGATGATCCATCACTCATTGAAATTGTGTTGCGAATAAATCATCAAGATGTCAACCAAGTAGCTTCAGGACTGACCAAGAGTGGCTATGAAGTGATTTCTTCATATAATACTGAAGACAATTCATTCGATGAAAAGGATAGGTATGGTCTGCTAATGAAATTTTTAGACCCTTGATAAAAAGAGCACTTATTCATGGTCTTGTCTTAGAGAAAGACTCTGAGAAGTACTTTTACCAGATCCAAGATCGATTGATCAAAGAAGATGTTGAAGTAACATATTCAAGAGCTTTTTACGAGCGAAACTCTCATCTTGAAGAACTGGAAAAAGTAGAAGATATTCTTCCAGGTAGCTGTGACCTTGTGCTCAGCCTTGGCGGTGATGGCACCTTTTTAGAAGCTGTGCTTTTGGTCGGTGATCATGAAATTCCAGTCCTGGGAATAAATATGGGACGTTTGGGATTTCTGGCTAGCATCGCAAAGGACTACATCAAGGAATCCTTATATCTCTTATTCAATAATCAATTTGTTGTTGAGAAGCGCTCATTAGTTTCCATCGAAACCAATTTAGAAATCTTCGATGGAAAGTGCTTTGCACTAAATGAGTTCGCGATCTTAAGAAAAGACCTGTCTTCCATGATTCAAGTAAAGAGCTACATCAATAATAATTACTTGAATACTTACTGGGCTGATGGTCTTATGGTAGCAACTCCAACCGGGTCGACTGGCTACTCGCTCAGTTGCGGAGGACCACTAATGATGCCTGACGCAAAGGATTTCGTTATCACTCCAGTTAGTCCGCATAATCTAAACGTTCGCCCGTTGATTGTTAGCGATGATTCAGAGCTGAAATTTGAGATTGAGACTCGAGAGAGAAGTTATTTGCTATCTCTTGACTCGAGATCGGAGACTGTTGAAAATGATGTGACAATCATAGTCAAAAAAGCACCTTTTTATGCTAATCTGATCAGAATAGAGGGCATCAACTTCC
>CAYYNA010000133.1:0-10204 GCA_964472815.1 uncultured Roseivirgaceae bacterium | reverse complement strand
AACGAGTAAATACCCTCCAACAGTTGATCTAAGTCTCTAGTGGTATTGTACAAATTCGGGGTTACTCTGACCACTTTATCCTCATGTAGTTTACGAATGACCGTAAATACCTGATGCTTTTCGTAAAGTTGATCTACCACATCGTTCGCTTCCATGCCGCTAATCTTAAAGCTTGCTATTGCACAGCTTTGTGTATCATCGAGAGGTGTTGTAACGGTCACGCGATCAATTTCTTTTGCTTGCTCTGCCCAATAGGTTTTAAGGAACCTCAGTCTATTTTCTTTCGCCGAAAGAGATAGCTCTTGATTGAATCGAGCGGCACTCGGGATTGTCATCACGATGGGTGTAGCTGGAGTGCCGTAATGTCCTAGCTTGTCTATGTCATCATCTGCTCTTTTTACGTCTCCAAAAAGGGGCTTAAGGTCCTTGATCCGATCTTTTTTTGCGTACATCAATCCAGCTCCCAAAGGGTTCCCAAACCACTTGTGTAGATTGACACCAACAAAGTCAGCGCCTAAATCAGGCAACTTCATATCCAACTGCGCAAAGCTGTGCGCCGCATCTACAATGACATCAATACCCTGGCTCTTTGCCATTTCACCGATTTGCTTCACCGGCAAGATTTGTCCTGTCAAATGCGTTAAGTGCGTCACCAAGATGCACCTTGTTTTCTTTGTGATAGCCCCTCGGTAGAGCTCCAGAACCTCCTCTTGATTCTTCGGCACGAGCGGAACTTTAAGAAATTTAAGTTTTATTCCTTGGCGAGCCTCCAGCATTTTAAAGGTGTCAATCATACTTGGATAATCGTGGTGTTGCAGTATGACCTCATCACCTTTCTTGAACGCTAATCCCTGGATCAAAATATTTAGTGCTTCCGTAGCATTTCGAGTGATCAAGAGTTCTTCTCTGCTTACACCACTAAACTCAGCAAGGGTATTCTTAATGTTCACATAATCGCGCTGATAAAACTCCCTCCTCATGTAAGCTGACGAGTACTGATTGACTTTGTCAATATTGGATTTGTAGGCGCTCAGCACAACATTTGGCTGTACACCAAAGTATCCACCTTCCAGATTGACAAAATCGGAGGAGATGTTGTAGTTATTTTTCGCAAAGTCCTCCCAATCTATATCTTGTCCTTTGTCTCCCAGAGAGACAGGACTTGCTAACTGATGAGCATTTGCTATGAACGGATAACCGCTGATTCCAAGCAATAGGTTTTTTATACTCTTTCTGCGATTCATACCTAAAGATACCGGAAGAACTAACAGACCGAAAGGAAGAACCTATACATTAAATTAAATTAATGATTTATATAAATTTAATATATAAAAATTTATACACACTTCACAGCATCTTTGTTGAATGGATGAGCAACAACTAAAGAGAATTGACAAAAAGCTAAGCATGCTGGAACAAACCAACGCGTACTTGGATGATCACATCTCCGTTTGGATCAATGTGCCAGTTATCAACCAATACAAAAACAAGATTCATCAGCTCACTATCGCAATTGAAAAAGAGCTCAGAAATGAGCCGAGAGTGCATGCAGGTCAAAATATCCTACATCTCAAAAAGCAAATTGCCGATAAGATGGACATTCTGGATGACAGTTTAGAGGCATATGCAGATGATATGGGAAATGAAGAGCTGCGACAAAAAGCCAACAATCATTACACAGACTATTTCCGTCTTACCTACGATGACTTTTTATCGAAAGTAATAAGCGTCATAGATCTAATGGAAGAGAACATTGATGAAATGCATAGCCATGGAATCGTCCAAGATCAAATTGATGATGTAAAACTCAATCTAGATGAGTATCAAATCAGCCTCGATAAAGCACCAACCTATGACCTTGCCAAAAAACTTACCAAGTTGTCCATAGACGACTATTTGGAGGAAGCAGGGGAATTCGCCGAGAAGTTGGATAAGGTGATGAAGCGCTTTAAGAGGTCACACGTAACTTTTCATAATGGGTATCTAGCGGCTCGAACGGTTTTTGATTATTAGCACCTAAGCCTGCAATTACAGAACGACCCATTCAGGCCTTCCGTCATAGCTTTTGTCATACGTGATTCGGGTTTGCTCGCTACCATCCGGCAGCATCAGGTAAATCTCCCCGTCATCACCATCTCTTCCTGACTCAAAGACTATCCATTCACCGTCAGGGGATATCTTCGGGTGCACACTTCCACGACCTGGATGATCAGTTAATTGCGCCATTTCTCCCGACCCTTCGTCAACGGACCACAGTTCATAGGTAGTTTCATTTCTGATTTTAAAATTTGCGATGAAAGAATCATTTGACTTAAGCCAAATAAGACCTGCACACATATACCCTCTTTTGGTAATATTCTTGAGCTCCTTCGTTTCAATGTTGTAGACCCTGATGAATTGGCTGTACCAGTCCGGACCTCCGAGAAAAGCGATCTTTTTGCTGTCAGAAGTCCAAATGTGATATTGCTGCTGGTCTATGCTATCCGCTTCGTTGGTGGTGAGTTTTGTATGAACTTGAGTAGTCCTGTCAAACAGATACAAATCCGTTCTTCCATTATTGGACATAGAGTAGGAGATATACCTTCCGTCCGGGCTACTCTCCTCCCCCATCGCTCCATCAATTATGGGATCTGGATCATACGGCTCAATTTCATTGGTAGTAAGATCTAGTGTGTAATTGGAGAAATTTCTTTGATCCTCCAGATCGGACTTTCGAAAGAAGAGTTTTTGCTGCCCTAAATCTCTAGGGAAGCTATTGTTATGCTCCGAATCGGTTAATTGCTTTAGTTCACTTCCATCTGGTTTCATTAAATAAACTTCTCCAGAGCCGCTTCGATAAGAAACAAAGGCAATTCGGTAGTTGTCCGGAATCTCGCCCTTTTTTGCATTCATTTGACTCCTTAAGCTTTGCTCATCATAATTTCCTACCGCTCGAAAAATGCGTCCTTGATCATCCAAAGTCCATCTTTCAAATCCACTAAATACTACCTTATTGCCACTACCCAAAATACCTTCGTACGTTCCCGTAAAGGACCAATGATACCGATACCCAACACTATCGGCAACTAGGCTATCCATGGTCAATTCCATATCTGGAAAATTCCGCATGAAAGCTTTTGCAAAATTGGTAATGGATAGCTGTCCTTGGATGGTATCTCCATTGATGACTAGCATTGCTTGGTCTGAATAAAATGCTGCCACCTTTTTTGGAGTCTGACTATTCCATGCTGCTGTATATTGCTCAGCTAGTTTCTTTGTCTTATCGCTTTCAGATAATTGACATCCTTCAAGCGCGAATGCAGCTACACATATGATGAGTAGAACCTTTCCCTTCATTCAAGTTGAGTTTATTCAAACTTAAGAAATGGAACTCACTCTGGGGTCAATGTTTTATTTAATAGGTAATTGAGTAGTGACAGAAAGAGCTGAGTTAAATTTTTGATGGGCTCTCAGCAGTGACTTTTCGAATGAGAAATGTGCCAATCTGAAAATTCTTAACACTGAAGATATAGGCGTCTCTCTCTGATCCGAACGAATCCACCACTTTCTCATCATGAATTACTATGTATTGTCCTTCATAGTCTTCGATGAGCTGCTCTTCGTTCTGCACGTAAAAGCGGTGTTGTTTATCAAGAAGCACTCCCATAATGTTTCTGGGTTTCTATTATAAGATACGAATTATTTGTGAGGACAGACATCTTACATGCGCATTTTTAATTGGAAGTGAAAAGCATTCCAAAACCAGTCATATAACAAACCAAATGAACCAACGTTGGATTTTTTATGAATCAACTCAAACTATTCTTCTGGCAGTGCGCTGGTACCAATAAGTCCATTCTTTCCAATTGTCCCTCCGAATCCAGCAAATATGTGGGAATAGGTGCTACGATCTTTTTCACAGGAATCTTTGCAGCGTTGGCGGGTGGTTATGCGCTTTTCACTGTTTTTGATAGTTACTGGGTTGCCGCGATCTTCGGTCTGCTCTGGGGTCTTATGATTTTCAATCTAGATCGATACATCGTTTCGAGTATGAGGAAAAATGGAGAACCACAGCAAGAATGGCTAGCTGCTGCACCGAGGCTGGTATTAGCTATCATTATTGCGATCGTCATTGCAAAGCCTTTGGAACTAAAAATATTTGAGAAAGAGGTGGATGCGGAAATTGCACACATGATTCAAGAGGATCTTGCTGCACAGGAAAAAACGGTGATGCTTCGATTCAGCGACAGTAAGAACAAATTAGATGAAGAAATAGCTGTACTAAAAAATGAAATTAGCGAAAAGGCCAGGAAGCGAGATGAGCTGCGGACCATAGCTCAGGAGGAAGCTGACGGTACTGGAGGCACAAAGCAACGTAATGCCGGACCCATCTATCGAATCAAAAAAGCGGATGCAGATCGTGTAGAGGAAGAGCTGAGGGAGCTTACCGCCTTGAATCAAAGAACTATTCAAGAAAAGCAGCTTGCGCTGGCACAGATCGATGCACAGGAATCGATGGCACTCGAGCAAATTAAGGAGGGAAAACTCACTGGACTTGCATCCAGACTCGAGGCACTGGACCGGATATCAAAGAAAAGCTCTGCGATCGCGACAGCTCACTGGTTCATCATGCTATTATTCCTCGCTGTGGAAACAGCCCCTGTATTCGTCAAACTTATATCTCAAAGAGGACCTTACGATTTCGTCTTGAAAAAAGAAGAGTATGGGTATGAGGCTGCCTATTATGAAGACCTGGCAAAGGTCAACTCGATCATCAAGAAACGTTCGAAAAAGCTTACAGAAGATGAGGTGGCGTATGTTCATAATAGACTTGAACTAAGCTTAGATCGAACCTAGCTTAATTCGATCATGACCAAGATCATCTAAGTCGCTAACCATGCTCATAAGCTCATTTTAGGATTTGCCATAAATTCTGAAATGATGAATGATAAACTAATCGGTATTTGGATAGACCTTCGAGAAGCCATTCTTGCGACCGGAGAGGAAATCGTTGACATCATTGAATCGGAGTTTGATGTTGGTAATGCAAAGGGTGGGTCTGGATCTGACACGCCTTGGGGTCCACAAGATGTCATTTCTGAAAGCAAAGTTTTGGAGAAGAGAAAGCAGAGCCTCGCACAGTATTTCCGATACATCCTAATTCGACTAGAGCCATTTGATCAGGTACTAATCATGGGGCCTGGACTAACGAAAAATCACTTGAAGGATGCGATAGAAAGTAATCACAAGACGCGCTCGATGAAAATAACAGTGGAAACCATCGACAAGATGACGCTCAATCAAATCAGGGCAAGAATCAGAGCGTTCAAAGAATCAATTTCCTAATCCGTCACCTGATCAAAATCAAGTCTCTTCATGATCTGAATTAGAAGTAGATCCACAGGCACTTGGTAGCTTAATCAATCAAAGTTGAAAGTGATGAAAAAGATACTAGTACCCACAGATTTTTCCGATTGCGCGGATAACGCCGCAAACATAGCGATGGAACTGGCCGAGAAAATGGGAGCAGAAATTCACTTTTTGCATTTCACCTCTATACCCGTGGACTGGCTCAATCTTAGTGATCAAGAAAAGATCTATCCTGATGTCACGGAGCGGATCAACGAATGCCAGAAATTGCTGAAAGAAAAAGTCAACAGCTGCAAGAAGACTGGTATTGACGCTTCCTTCTATATCGGATACAATGAAGGTTACCAAAATATCATAGAACACATCGAGGCGAATGATATAGACATCATTGTGATGGGAACACACGGTACATCCGGGATGAAAGGAGTTCTACTTGGCAGCAACGCACAGAAAGTCGTCAGGCTTTCTACTGTCCCTCTGCTGGTAGTAAAACCAGATACCGCTCATTTAACTCCTGAGTCATTGACCATCGTATCGGATTTCCCTTGGGAAGATTATGAACCAGGTCACATGCATGCATTCCACAAACTGATTGAACTGGCTGAAGAGTTGGGATTTCCGGTGCATCTGCTATTCATCAATACACCAGGAACATTTACTACTTCCAAAGAACTCAATTACAGAATTATCCCTTACCTGGAAGCCACAACACTTGAGGAGGGGCCAGTTACGATCAATGCAGTCAATCTGGAGGAAGGTATCTCCGTCTATCTAGAGGAACATCCGAACACGATTATCGGCATGATTACACACGGTGAAACAGGGATTAACCGGGTGATCAGAGGAAGTCAGGTAGAAGCAGTGGTGAATCACTTGAAGCCTCCGATCTTAACTGTGAAAATGGTTTGATACTTTGAATAAGATCTATGTCAAGTTTCAAAATAAGACCAAGGTTTAAACACTTCATTTCGGGCAACAAGGAATCCCTGGAAGAAAAAATCATCAAAAACCTGAAGGAAAGTGAAGAGCTAATCTACGTCTATCTACCAGGGCATTTATATATCAAAATACATCCAAAGCATCAGCACTTTTGGTCTCCTCAACTCAACCTGACATTTGAAGAAGAGGAGAATCAGGTGATCGTCCGTGGATTGTATGGTCCAAACCCCACTATCTGGGCGATTTTCTTTTTTGGTTATGTCATATTAGGAATCCTGACACTTTTCATTGGCATGTGGGGCATGACCAAATACAGCCTAGGTATGGACTACAGCATTCTTTGGTCGATTCCCGTTTTCGTGGCTCTCGCCTTAGTTCTTTATGTCTCGGCACAGGCCGGACAAAAATTTGGTGCTCAACAGATGTACGATATTCATCACTTTTACGAAAAGACTACAGGGGACCGTGTTTCTGTGGATTAATACTTAAGATGTGAAAATGATTGAGATTGAAGCAAAATATAAACCTCTTCTGCTGGAAGCTCTGCAAGAGCTCATGTACAAACTATCTCTTCAGCTTGATGAGCTCAAGGGTGGCCCGCTGGATAATCAGCGAAAAGCACTCACAAAAAAACAGGCGGAACTAGAAAAGTTGCAGCACTTCATATCTGTTTCAGATAGCTAAAGTCTTAGAGGAGAATTTATCAAGCAGATTCTACGGCATAGATGCGAACATTCTTCTGCTTGCCTCGCAATTGCACATCTCCCAGCAATTCCACGTGATCCTGTAACTCTCCAGCTAACGTCTTTTCGATGTTCTCTGAGATTAAAATACTCTTCCCATAAATATTGCAGCAATCCTGAATTCTGGCCGCAGTGTTTAGCACATCCCCGTGATATGCAATTTCTCGTTTCAAATCTCCTACTTCTGCCACCATTACTGAACCCATTTCCAACCCAGCCTTAAATTCAGGGACTACACCATACTTGGCTTCATAAAAATCGGAGCATTCTAGCAGCTTGTTTTTGTAGGCAAAGAAGAACCGAATGCAATTGAGATCTTGAAGACCTTCGTCAATTTTCCAAGTCAAAACGATCTCGTCACCGACATATTGGTAGATACTGGCCTTGTACTTTAATACTATCTCGGTGACGTCTTGAAAACAATCCTGAATGAACTCACTGTACCTTTTGTGTCCAAGTTGCTCAGCAATTCCAGTGGAGTTTTTAAGATCCAAGAACATGAATACCCTCTGCTCCTCTTTAGGTGAATAGAACTCCCCTTTCAGCATCTTCCAAAGGTTACCAGGTCCAAATTTCTTATTGATCTCACGGAATAGGTCTATGAAGAACCCAACAATGAAACAGTAGATGATGATCAGTATCATTTCCTTGGAAAAGACATAGCCCTGGTAGATTTCCCAATTCATTTCCACTCCTACTATATTGGTAAATGCGCGCATCCCAAAAGAAACCAGCACTATAATGGCAACCAGATAAATTACGGAACCTAGGAGAATCGTTCTTCCAAACGAAAGCTTCTTGTATATGTACTTATTGAAGGTGAACTCAAGGCTTCCGAAGATAACTCCAGCAAAAACCCCCAGCACTAGATGAAATACAACCCGCTGGAGAAAACCCATGCTATCTCTTCCCTCCTCCATAATTACCTCGTGTCCAAACTCTCGCATCAGCGCCCAAAAGACAAATGCAAAGAACCAGACAATGGCATGCCTTCCTATGGTCTTTAAATACACATGATCCATTTCATTCAGCTTTTGATGAGTACGTGATTTTCGAAATAGTTAGTAAGGCTACTGATAAAATTAGTAACTCTCGAAAGATGTTGGAATTATGGCTCATATTTAAAGCATGATTCAAGAAGGCTCACTGCGCAAGCACTTCCATTTATTGAACATCATCGGGTTACTCACATTTGGAGTTTTATTAAGTTTCAATGATACAGAGCCTAATCTAATAGAGTGGCCACTGAGCTATCTGCTGTCCATTTTGATACTGAGTACTTTTTTGTTCTCCGTTAGATCGGCGCTCAAAGGGAAAACGAAATTTATCTCCGCACTGATAGGATTTTCCATTCTCCATTTGGCGTTTACAGGACTTGTTGAGATTCTGCTGATCCGATTCTTCCGCTTTCAGGAAAGCTATGCGCTAAGAGGCTTTAGTCTTTATGTTCAAGATCATTTCAGGCTGATAATTGATGGTGCTGTTTGGTACGTATGTTATCTCTTCGTCTTTAGCTGGATGAAAAAGCAGGAGCAGATTGCCCAGCTACAAACTATGAATCACGCGCTTGAAAGGGACTTGGTAAAAGCTGATCTGCATTCACTAAGCAACGAGCTGAATCCCCATTTTCTTTTCAATGCTATGAATAGCATATCCATGAAAGTGAGGCTGCAGGAAAACAAGGAGGCTGTAGCCATGATTGCCTCGCTAAATGATCTCTTAAGATTGAGTTTATCCAAGAGAGACGATCATCTAGTTTCCTTACGGGAAGAATTAGACTTACTAAACAAGTACCTACTAGTGGAGCAATCTCGATTTGGTAACAGCATCAGCATCTTTTTGGAATTTCCCGAGTCTATAAAGGATTACAAAGTACCAAGACTCATCTTGCAACCTCTGGTAGAAAACGCGTTTAAACATGGGATGAATAACGATCAGGAAGAAATGGAAGTGAGAATCGAGGGCATTGAAGCAGACAATGAAATTTCTCTTTGGGTCTACAACTCACAAGTGGACCGGAAGACGGTGAACTTTGCCACAAGCAATATTGGGTTACCAAATATTGTGCATCGCTTAAGAAGGTTTTATCAGACCGACTTTCAGTTTCAGAGCTACAATGAAAAGGAAAGGATTGCTTTCAGAATTACCATACCGAAGCAAAAATGAAGGTCACCTGTTTAATAATTGACGATGAGCTCACCGCAAGACAAGGACTTGAAGTGTTATCTGCCGATTATGATCAGCTGAAAGTGGTTGGCAGTTGCAAGAATGGAATTGAAGCCATTGACGAAATAAACTCGCATAGACCTGACCTCATTTTATTGGACATTCAGATGCCGAAAGTCAATGGTTTTGAAGTCTTGACCAGCATTGCTCCCCCACTACCAGAGGTTATCTTCATTACGGCTCACGACGAATTTGCAATCAAGGCATTTGAAGTAAATGCGATCGATTACATCTTAAAACCTTTTTCAGATGATCGCTTCGATAAGGCAATAAGACGTGCATTGGAAAGGATATCCTCAAAAGACCAAATGCCGCTGGATGCGTTCATCAAAAGTCAAAAGCTTCAGAAAAATGATGCACCTGAAATCCGTGATAGCGATGAATATCGTTTGGTGTTCAAAGCAAATGGAGGAATCCACATTGTGAAAAAAGCAGAAATCACTCTTGTTGAGGCATATGACTACTACGTAAAAATTCATACCTCTGATCAAGTCTATCTTCTCCGGGAGACCATGAAAAATATGGAAATGAGACTGGAAAGTCTCGACTTTTCTCGAACTCACAAATCATACATCGTCAATAAGAATTTCGTGAAATCATTTAACAGCAAATCAGGTGAACACGAATTGCTTTTGACCAATAATCAATTTGCAAAAGTGAGCAGAGCAAAGGTGAGCCAGGTAAAAGAATGGCTGGGTTAGTGCAATTCACTGCATAATCATGACCATTTGCTGCAAGTCCTAAAACTGCCTGATCTACAATACTAAATTGGCGTAGAAATAAACGGTCAAAACTGAACTACTCATGCTAAAAAATCACATCATTTTTGCTTTCAGGTTATTCAAGAAAGAAAGGATCTACTCTACCCTAAACCTACTTGGTCTTACGCTCGGGATCTCCGTTGGTATTGTCTTGTTTCTGTATTTGCAGCACGAACTGGGATACGA
>CAYYNA010000132.1:8937-10339 GCA_964472815.1 uncultured Roseivirgaceae bacterium | reverse complement strand
GCTTGCTTTAGATCTTTGGAATACCCGTGCGCTACAAGCTCAATCGTAGAATTGTAGTCTGAGACTACAAACCCCTCGAATCCCCAATCGCCCTTTAATAAATCTCGCTGCAGGTAAGAATCTGCCGTGACGGGTACTCCATTTAAGTCATTGAATCCATTCATGACACTAGCCACACCAGCTTCAATTGCAGCTTGAAATGGTGGTAATGCGATGTTATGCAGCGTATTAATAGAAATATCTGTTGTATTGTATTCTCGTCCGGCCTCAGCAAAACCATAGGCAGCAAAATGCTTTGCGCAAGCAGCAATGGAGTACCTGTCACTCAGATTGTCACCTTGAAAGCCTTTCACCCAGCCCTTTGCCATAATGGAGGTTAGGTATGGGTCTTCACCACCACCTTCCATAATCCGACCCCACCTGGAATCTCTGCTAACGTCGATCATGGGGGCAAATGCCCAACTAAGTCCAGAGGAAGCAGCCTCTTTGGCTGCAAGTCTGTTTCCTGCAATCGCGACCTCTTGATCCCAGCTGCTTGCTTGAGCTAAGGGTATAGGAAGCATGGTTTTGTATCCATGGACAACATCGTATCCAAAGAGCATGGGAATTCCCAGTCTACTTTCATTGACTGCCATTTCTTGCGCTTCTCTGACTGCATCCACCGTAAGCACATTTAGCATTGCACCTACTTTGCCTTTCTTTATATTTTCAGCTTTCTCTTGGGCATTGTCATCTTTAGGCACAGGTCCGGTAAAGTCCCAAGTACCATTGTAAAGATTTGTCTGACCTACTTTTTCCTCAAGAGTCATCACCGCAAGTAGACTGTCAATTTTGAGATCAGTTGATAACTTTTCTGACACTTTATCTGAAGAACTATCTGTGCAACTAATCACAATAATTGAGATGAAAAGGAGAGGGATAAATTGCTTTGTGAGATTTGACATGGACAGATTAGTTGGTGTAGGGTAAGCCATAAATATAGTTTTCTTAATTGATTTGAGATGGAATGCGATACTAATTCATTTTTAGTAGATTCTCAGTTCTCTGAAATTGGCTTCTAGTCTAGAATTGTGAAATAATTAGCCTTTCAGTGCCATTTTTTAAGTAGACTGAGTTTCGTTACATTTAGAAACCTTTACAAAGGGTGATCTTTACTTAGGTTTTATTTTATTGAATAAGCTATGAATACTGAACTAATAATCCTCATCATAGGAACCGCATTGATTTTACTAGCGATCCTAGGTAGCATAACAAGTAAATCCTCCGGTCAAGGTTTGATTAGCTTTAGTGTGAGACTTCCGGTTGGGATCATCGGTTTGTTCTTGATTATCTATGGCGGATATGCATATGGTACTGTCAATTACCAAGCACAGATTGAAAGTCCAGTGCTGGGGAATAAGGT
>CAYYNA010000132.1:0-8837 GCA_964472815.1 uncultured Roseivirgaceae bacterium | reverse complement strand
GATGCTGAAGCATCCGCCTTCTTTAGTAAGACAATAGAGGATTGGAAAGCAGTGCTAAGCTACCCTGGGTTGGAGGAAGCAGATCTCCCTAGTGGTGCCAAAGAATTAGAAAGAGTTACTGTTTACCTACAAGGTACCTGTCGAGGAGTATTTTAAGAATTTTACAGTGAATAGAAATAAAAAAAGAGGATTCATTGAATCCTCTTTTTTGTTTCGCTAAATCAGCTGTTTCTAGAATTTGAGTTGCTCGTCTTTGTCCCAAATACCCCAGAAGGCTCCTACGTCACCTTCAGCACCAACTTTCCACGATTCATCAAAAGATGAGAAGTAGAACATCTCTATTCCGTCTTCTTGTGACCAATGTTGCGAGTTAATGAAGTATTTGATCGCATTCTCAGTAGATGGTACTGATCCACCTAAGCTAGTTCCTTGATCAGGCCAGCCGGTCTCAGTAATTATAACTCGTTTACCATTGCCAGCTGCTGCAGCTTTACGGTACATTTCTTTCATATATAAAAGTGCATACTCTTGTGGGCACCCTTCCCAGAAAGGGTAGCAGTTGGTCAATATCACATCGCACAATTCTGTTATTCTTGGGCGAGCTCCAAACTCATAGTAGGCATCTACATAGCCAACAGGAGTATCGTTAGTCACTTTGTCTTTCACTTCTCGCATGAAATCAAGAAGTTCATCTTCAGTCAGGTCCTTACGATACATAACTTCGTTTCCTACCGCTGCAATATCTGCATATCCTTCATTGGTAAGCTGAATTAAACCATCAATTTCTTTTCGGTTAATTTCAGGATCGTCTCCTAGCCATGCGCCTACTAATGTTTTGATGCCAAGCTCTTTAGCAATCTTTGGAATTAACTCGTTACCATCAGTCGTTGAAAACGATCGAATCCAACTGGTGTATGGTTTTAGTATTTGTAGTCTTCTTCGGATTTGCTCTTCGGATAGCTGATCGCCCGGTTCTTGTCCTTCCAGGTACATACTGGAACAAAAACCATGAACTCCGTTTTCTAAGTATTCTCTTAAGAGAGCCTTTAATTCATCCAAAGACTTCCCTTCCAGATCTACGGATGCTAGTGATAGATATCTACCTGCTCTGTTTGATGACATTGTAGTTTATGATTTGATTGTTTGGTTTTTAATTATCGATGTTAAAGTTCGCCTCTCCTTTCTACAAGTTCAGCTTTGATTTCTCTTGCTCTTTCCTCTGACAAGCTATATTTTCTCATCACAATGATGGCAATAAGTGCTGTGGTGCAAGGAATAATGATGTCGGCTATTCGTAGCTGAGTCATGGTCTCCACGGATTGGGTAATGGCACCTCCGTCAAAACCCACCAACTTCAATACTAGTCCTCCGAGCGAAAGTGAAAGACCCTGTCCCATTTTCACCATCCACCAGTAGACAGCACCAAACGTTCCTTCTTTTCTTGGCATCCCATTATTTAGTTCATCCAGGTCGCAGACGTCAGCAGTCATACTCATCATCAGTGTGAAGAGTCCGCCTATTCCAAATGACATTAAAGGAATCGGCATGAATATCAACCAAGGAATCTCTGGATTAAATGCCCACCACTTCAGGATATATCCAACAATTGAAATGCTTGTGGAGATGAGAAAGGCTTTTCTTTTACCCCATTTATTTGCCATCCAGGAAATGATTGGAATTACTGCGAATGCTGTGACAATTGCAGTAACTGTTGAGAACCATGGAGGCCAGCTACCTGCAGCTCCATAATCTCCATTGAACATATGGAAAACGATGATGTAAAAGCTAAATGAAGCCACCATCTGGAAGCCGTTGAAAATAAGAAAAGTAGCGCCGCATAACTTCACAAATGGTTTGTTTTTAAATACTTGAACCATTCCCCTCCATAATTCGACCAGATTGCTTACAAGCGTACTCATGGATAATTTCACACGATTATCCATTTTCGCAGCATCTATACCTTTACAGAAGAATGCAGGTAGTATGCCAAGAACCACACATATGCCTCCAACTACAAGAGACAGCTGTCGAACCCCCATTGCTTGATTATCAAATAGGTTCGGGTTTGCAATGAGCGCCCAAAACCAAGGGACGATCATCCAGGCTATTTGCCCCATTGTATTTGAAAAAGCCATTAGTTTGGTTCGCTCATTGTAGTCTGAGGTCATTTCATAACCCAATCCAACAAGCGGTGTAGCATACATGGTATTACCAATTAAGAAGACCATCGACATGATCAAGAAGTACCAGAAGTTATAAATAGAAGAGTTGGTCTCATCCATTTGCCATAACAAGGCGAAAAGTACGCCACTAAGTATAGCCCCAATGAAAATGTAAGGTCTTCTCCTTCCGTATTTGGATCTGGTATTATCTGATACAAAACCCATAATTGGGTCCGTAATTGCATCAAAGATTCTTGGAAGTCCTCCAAGCAAGCCCGCAAGGAAAGGATCCATACCAAATGCGGTCAGAAGGAAGAACATGAATATAGCCAGCGACCCTGGCAGTAAGTTCAGAACTAGGTGGCCGGATCCAAATGCTGCCTTTTGGAGTATAGGTACTCGGTCTTTCTTAGGAGTTACATATGTTGACATTAGGTTAGGTTTAGTAGTTGTTAGAAATCATTATAGTTTGAATAGCCTGGGGGCTAATACTTATATCTTTAGTCTTCTTGTCGAGATTTAGTTTGAATGACTTTTGTTTTTCACCTTCATTAAATACCACAATTGCAATGCTTCCATCCGGATTCTTTGCTGCAGTGACCATCAGTTCTTCATCTGTTTTTTGGACATCAATTACTTGAGCACCAGGGCGGATGTACTTGCTGAAGTGCGCCATTGTATGGTACAATGGAGTAAGGTACACCTCATCTTTTTCGGGATCTACGATAATGGGAGCAGCACACCAGTTTTCAAACCAGTTAGGACCACCTTGAGTGTCGAGTACCATGTTCCAATCTACCCATCCATCTACCCAGTTATTTAAGCAGCCTATAATATCCCTGGCGTATCGGTTCACTGGAGCGTACTTAGGGTGCAAATATTTTTTGTCTTCTGGTGCCCAATCATAACCCCAGTCGGTTGCCTCTTTGGACCAGTACCATTGATCATCCTTCCATTTTGGCACTTCAGAGTCCACACATCCTTCCGTTTCAATCAGTAATTTGTTAGGCGCTTTGTTGTGTGCATATTGAAGCTCTTCGGCAAAGAAATCGTAGGTACTTTCATACCAGTGGATTGCAGTGCCGTCATAGTATTTCGAAGACTCCTCGTCCGCAAACATGACGTCTACCCACTCTCTAAGTTCAGCCCTGTTTTGATCGTATCCCAGAATGATCTTATCTCCTTTTCCATCTGCTTCAAGCTTTGGGCCTAGGTGATTTTTTACAAATTCCGTCATCTCTTCCGGGGTATAATGCATACTCTCCCAGTTATTTCCATTTCCAAGTGGCTCATTCTCTACAGTAAACCCCCAAATGTCAATTCCTTCAGCCATGTATGCATCTAGGTATTTTGAAAAGAACAAAGCCCATGTATCGTAGTACTCTGGTAATAGCTTTCCGCCAACCCAGTCATTATTGTCTTTCATCCAGGGCGGGGCGGTCCAAGGAGAAGCAAAAATTTTGAATCCATCTTCAGAAGCCGCCATCGCCTCCTTGATCATCGGGATTAAGTCGGGTAAGTCTTCTTCAATGGTGAAATTTTCTAATAAAGTGTCACCTTCAACTGGAGCATAAGAATACTGACTTAGGGAAAAATCACAGGAGTTCATATGTGTCCTAGTGAGCGAATAATTTGCTCCTTCCTTACTGAAATAAGCATCTAGGATCATTTGCCTATTCTCCTGACTCAGCTGATTTAAGAGATAAGCAGAAGATTCTGTAAATGCTCCTCCAAATCCGGTGATTGTTTGAAATGTTTTTGAAGGGTCTAATGTTATGGAAGAGCTTTCTGATTCCGCCTCAAATGCCTCAATCGATTTTAACTTATTTCCGCTTGCAGAAGTCTCGTAAACAGTTACTGACAGATCATTCTCCATGGTGCATCCTGCAATAATGGCGATCAAAAACAGTTTGAAGAACTTTTTCATTGTACTGGTTGATATTCGACAATTATTTCGGGTTTAGTTGGTGGAAGTACAACCTCATTCAGTAGAGAATCCAGATTTCCACCATAGGTTTTTACAATGCTATTTCCATTTCTGGTCAGGTTGTCAAAGCTTCCGGCATCAACTTCATCCCAAACGGCGTACTTAGCCTTTCCATTCAGGGTAAAAAGTCCAAAATGGTTTTCTGATCCCTTTGAATTGTTGGGATCTTTCCATGGCTCGTCAAAAGCCTCAAAATAGAAACAGGCGATATTTTCGGAATTCGTCCATTCACGCATCATTCTATAATAAACTGCCTCTTTGTATTCGTCAGTAGCTTTGGAGCCAGAGGTTCCATAGTGGTGATTATTAGAATCTACACTGGCCCAGCCCGTTTCCCCTATATGAATAGGCTTTGAGATTCCCAGGTTTTCTGCGTAGTTCTTTACACTGTTGTATTGGCTTTGCGCATAGCCCAACGCTCTTTTCATCAGCTCCTCAACTTGCTCTTCCTTAGATAGAAGCAAATCACTTTCTGTTAGACCCCAAAAAACGGGATTATAATGCGTGTCGTGCATAGGATAAGTATGCAATGAAATAAAATCCACTTCCGTAATAAGTTCATTTAGATCAGGAACGTGGTATTCGCTTCCGCCACCTCCCCAAGATGCAAAGTTGTCGGAGCTTGTAACCCACAAATCTTTTGGAAGACCTCCACTCTCTTTCAGACCTTGCAAGTGCTTAACCCATTTCAAGATCACCCCAGGCTGCACAAAGTAGGAAGTAGCCCATTTTACCATGGCCTCATTGCCAACAGCAATTACTTTGATAATGTCAGGAAACTCATTTGTAAGTTTTACCGCCCTTGCAATTTCATCTGCATTTTGCTCGCTCTCCACGTTATGGTCTGGTTCCTGACCTGTCCAAGCATTTTTACAATCAATCCAAGCGCCAAGCATCACATACATTTCAAAATTAGGATCCTCTTGCTTTAGCTCATGAATAGCCTTCACGACATTTGTTGCATGTGGCAGCTGTACGTTGTAGGTTCTCAGCACTTTGATCCCCATAGCAGCCATGATTTTTAGATCATTCTTTAGCTGCGTGATTGTAGGTTGAGTATCCCTTGTCTTTGTCCGATAACCGCCGTAGGAAATCGCTAAGTAGTTAGGATCTCCAAGTATGTCTGCTGCGGTTTTCTCTTCTTTTAACATTGATTCTTCTTTTTGACCTTGATTGCTACATGAAACCATTGTAACTACTAAAAGTATGGTTGTGATGGTTTTCAATGACTTTTTCATAGGGTTTACTTTAATAGTGCTTCTGAGATTCCTACCTCTATAAACTCTACGTTACTTGTCCTTTGGAAAATTTGCTTGCTGATTTCTGCATCAAGCATCTTCGATTCAATTTCAGTGGAAGTTCCGTCCTTTAGATGCAGTTCGGTTTTCTCTTTCTCGGATATGCTGTAAACAATTGGAATCTGGCAGTACGTAAATGCCAAACTACCTGATTTGAGTTCGATAGATTTAGTATTTGATTGGATATCGACGTATTCAAAAGCAATTGATTCAGGTAGAAACTCTTCCTTCCGTAATAGGCACGGATTGAATTGAATCTGACCATCTTTCACAAAAACTCCTAATTCACCGATTCGCGATAAAATGTCTTCCTTCACTTGACCTGTCATACCTGGCTGTTGTGCACCTTTGGTAAGCGGAGTGTGAGAATAGGGGTCCGTAGGGAAGGCCCCATACAGTTCGGGAGATTTATGCACACCAATTCCTTCGTTGATTTCATAAAAGTGCTCAAGCAACTTCCCGATTGTTTCAGGTGATTCGTTTTCTTCTACTGCTTTTATGCAACATTCTTCCACTGCCAACAATAGTTTTGATACCATGTGCCAGTAAATGGATCCAAGACCCTCATATCCGTAAAAAGTCCCTGATCTTCCGGTGAATGCTTTGTGATTAAACACTTTTTCGAAGATGCCAAGTACCTTTTGTTTTTCCTGCTCTGCAAGTTGGGCATATTGAGTATCACCCAAAGCTTCTAGAGCTTGCTGAAGGTCATTTGCATTCTTGAAGTTCCCGTTGAAATGATAAGCGCCATTTATGTCTCGCTCAACGACGAGTGTATGCCCATCCTCGACCAGCTTCTTCAGAAGAGTCGAAGTGTTGAATTCATTTTCAGGAATGATATTTCTTTCAAGAAAGCCAGGTAGTTTCTTATTTGGATAAAGTAAAAAGCTATACTGATCTTCTCTAAAGAGCGCACTTTTCTTCATTGCATCAAGTACTTTGATCGCCTCTTTTCCAGAAAGGAAACCAGAGCTTAGTACTGACACTTGACCTTCCAGCATTTCACTGAGATAAGAAATGGACATTTCTTGCTCATTTTCCTGAGTCATGATGTTGTATGCATGATACATGTCATCATCCCTTCGGTTAGCCTTAATGGAATGGTCTAAATACGCCAAGACCATCTCGCAGAAATCTGTTAGGCCTTTCACTTCTACCATAGCTTTCTCGCCAGAAAAGCCTTCTTTGTAAACTTTAGTTCTATAATCGCTTCCAGCTATTCCAAGAGCATCTGTGACCTTCTTTCTATCCTCATTAGTGATTTGACCACCAAGAATACCCTTCTCATTATGAAGTGAAGTTTTGATTCCATCATATAATACTGCAATCTCCTTAGATACACTTAGTTTCTCCAGGTCTGTTGACTGCAATAGCTTGTTGATAAATGAAATAAACCTTCGCAAGTAATAGAGTGTGACCATTGAAACACCATTACCCACCAAGGCATTATTCGCATCGTTCCACTCTGGCCTTTGCGTATTTAACCAAATTCCTCCTTCGGGTATGAAGTTCGAAAGCTTGGCTAAAGTGGTTGTTAGAATTTTTTCAATGAAATTGGCTCTTACAATTTGCTGATCAGCGTTATACAATACAGCCCCATCTGAGCCCATTTCATCTCTCTTGTTTCTTACAAGCTCATCTAGCTCATAATCAAACTCTATCGTATCCTTCGGATCATTACAAATGTCTTTGTACTCCTTGATCTTGTATGGGACGTTTGCATAAACAAATAAGTCCTGATCAAAATAGGAGGCAAGCTTGCCAGGAAAGTAATTCTCCGAGAACTCCAGAAATTTCAGCAAGTAAATGATTTGATGATCACCCCAGTATCCTATATAAGACCATGGGTCATTTTCTTCGATAGCTTCCCAGTCAAATCCATCCTTTGTTACCCTGTAGGGATTATAACCATCGAACGTACTGGTATTGAGAAACTTAAAGATCATTCCATCGATAAATTCCGGATAGGAGTGCGCGAGCGCTTCCCAGTTTTGGAAGATATCTCTCCAGTTTCCTTCATAATCTAAGATCTTGGAGCCATCAATTTCGCTCCTTGTGTTGATCGAAAATCTATTCCAGGGTCTACTTGGGTCGCCGTGCCTTCGACTAAACTTTAGAGGTAGGTATTCTACCGCTAGACGAGTGATGTCTTTGCTGTTAAGCTTATTCGTTTCCTCAATTAGCTCTCGATAGGTAAATAGATCAGGTAGGTCGTCTATTTGAGACGAGTGCTTTTTATAAAGCGCTTTGTTAGCATTCTCCAAATACTTTTTGAAATCCCACTTCTCTATTTGGTAGTTCGAGTCGAAGATTCCTCCTCGCATGATGTTGAAAAGCGTATTGGAGTAATGACGGGTATTTCTTTTGTCATGAGCACTGACTTGCAATCCATCAGATGCCGCCACTAGATTGATGAGTCGCTGACTCCCGAATGCAACATCTTCCTCAAGTTCTCTTTGCAGATTTCCCTCTTGGATACTTTTGGTAATTTCTGCAATGGAGCTGGCAGTTTGATTGACATTGGCAACAATCATCCAGCTTGTACTTTCTTTAGAAGCTATCTGCACAGTATCGGCGACAAAGTATGCTCCTTTTTCTGCTTTGCTATCAGTCTCAGTGGTGACTTCATTGCCTCTTCTAAATCCATCTAATTGAGAGGAGGATAGGAGGTAGGTAGGGTTTGCTAGTCCTAGGGACCAAGCAATGTTTGCCTTCAAAGCTTCACTTGGTTCTGCTCTATCCACAATGATGGCGCTTAGGGCGAAAATACCAAGTCCCGACTTGGTGTCTAGTTCGCTGCGTTTGTAAGCATCTACCAGATTGCTACTTGCGTTCTGTACTAGCGCTGATACCCCAAAGGGCATAATATTTTGAATCCCATCTAACAACTTGACGGAAACCTGCTTTCCTGAGTTATTGATGAGAGAGGACTCCTTAATGAATCCATATTTATTGGTGGACTTCCATTGGTAACGGAAGGTAAGATTTAGGTCGTGATTGATTTCTTCAAACAGTACCTTATTTCCTAGGGTGTTTTTGTAGAGATTTCTAGTCAGGCTATAAATACCTGCTTGTCTTATCGAGAACGGCTCCCATAGTTTAGAGTCGACCCAGAATATAGATTTACTACCAGTTGTTTCTGCTGATTCAGTGATCTTATCATCTGTGTAGTAAGGGAAAAGTGCGTTATCTGAATCTTTTCTGCCAGCACTAAGGCCTCCGTTGCTGGATATGAACATCCAATGATTGGAATCACTCACGATGCTCATGAAGAAAGGTCTCATTTGATCGTGATTGGTGATTTGGTAAAAGGTCTCACCTTCAATATTTACTGATTGAAGCTTGATTTCTTTCGAAGCTGTGCCTGTGGCAGTGGTCATGTGGTTTATA